>DASQUP010000316.1:0-2689 GCA_035641235.1 Actinomycetota bacterium | reverse complement strand
AAGACGACGAAATCATCGTCTATTGCTCGAATGTCGATTGTCTGTCGAGCGTTGCCCTTTACCGGGCCCTCGTAGCTCGCGGCTACCGGAACGTACGTCGATACGCGGGCGGGTTGCTCGACTGGGAAGGGGCTGGACTGGAGCTTGAGGGAAACGCTGTGTGACCCCGTCGATCCTTACTGTTGATAATGCTCGACGGTGCTAACCCCGCGAACCGAGGCATCTTCTGGATCGCGGCCCGCGTCGATCAGCGCTCGCCGTTGCCGCAACAGATCCCAACACTGGTCGAGCCGCCGCTCCAGCCATACGAGTCGCCTTTTTTCTTCGTCCGACAGTGCGCGCTCGCCCTCGGCTTCCCGAAGAGCGTGCTCCTCGTGCGCCAGTTCCTCGATGCCTGCCACCACATCCTCGGTCGTCAAATCACTCTCCTTACCTCGTCGGTATCCCCCGGCGCATAACTCAACGTGGGTGCGTCATCCACCAGGAACGCGGCCTCGTCGACGTAGCACCAAAACCAGTCCTCTCCCGGCTCAAACGATTCCACGATTGGGTGACCGGACGCACGAGCATGCCCCGATGCATGCCGGTTCGGCGAGGAGTCGCAGCACCCGACATAGCCGCAGCTCATGCACAGGCGCAAGTGAAGCCAGGTACCTCCGGCGGCAAGGCAATCGACGCAGCCGTTGGCCGCGGGAGTGACATCGCGGATCTGATCGAGATGGCTGCACGTGGTCATGAATCCTCCTCGGGGACGGTCGCCAACAACGAAAGCTCTTCCGGCGGCGGGCACCACGACGACTCCAACGCGGCCAGGTCCCAGCCGGCCGCGGTGGCACCGGCCTCGTACGCGCTCTGGAGAAAGCCGGTCAGGGTCGCCTCGGGATTGCGCGAGCTGCGGACGGCTTCGTACGGGAGGAGCGCCAGCGACCCGCTGCCCCGCTCGGTCCATCTCGCCGGCGCCGGGAGCCTCGTCAGGCGAAGATCAGGGGGCTCGGGGGCGGTATACGAGTAGTAGCTTGGCTCCGGCGTGTTCTTGTCCCCGGACCAGAACCCGAACGCGATTACCTCGTGCGAGTACGCCTCTTGCGTGATCGGGTCGGCCCCGGGCCGAGCCGGTGCTCGCGCGCCATTGAATCGTGAGAACGCAAGGTCGAAGCCGTGCCAGTACAGCTGTACGGGACTGGTCTTGCCGCAGAACCAGCCGCTGACCGATTCGAATACGCCGCCACTCCAATCGAGTATGCGCCAAAAACGCGTCACCGAGTCGCGGTCGTACGACGCGTGTTCCTCGTCATCTGGGAAGGCCGTCGTCATCGGGACCCCGTAGGGGCTTTCGAGAATCTTTACGTCCATCCCGAGACGATCGAGCATCGAGTGGATCTCCCGATCGAACGCAGCCACGGAGAGCCCATCAACCAGGTCCATCCGTTCCTCCGTGCCTGCATTAGTGGTGATGCTTACGAAATGATCGACAAGGTCGAAACGGATCTCGAAGCGGTTGCTGTCATCGACCGGGATACGGCCCGTGGTGATCCCGCGCAGGTCGAGATGAAGGGTCACGTGCCACCAGTGATTCTTGGGCGGCGCGTAGGCCAGCTTGATCTTTCCCACGACCTGCGCCCACAGATGCAGTGTGTCTCTGGTGGCCGCCCAACCCTCAAGAGGCAGGCT
Source organism: Actinomycetota bacterium (assembly GCA_035641235.1). Taxonomy (GTDB): domain Bacteria; phylum Actinomycetota; class CADDZG01; order CADDZG01; family WHSQ01; genus DASQUP01. The sequence continues at coordinate 1,018 of DASQUP010000316.1, read as the reverse complement.
GGGGAGAACAGCATCGTCTTCGGGCAGGCCCGGATGTCCTGAAGAACCCTGCACGAGCCGGCTGCCGGGGTCGATCTTCATCGCGCGTCCATGACCAACCCAAGCTACACCGGGTGAGCATTTCGACAACTACGAGAAGGACCCTTTCGAATGGTTTGGAGAGGCCCGTCTCATCCACCGAGGGCACCCCAGCAGAGCGACTACTTCGGAGTGTCGGTTCGGAACCCGCAGCACGTGCGGTTGCGTGTAGGAGTCCGCGGACTACGGTTGTGTCGGCAGGGACGGCTGATCTCGGAGGCGCAGCCGCGCCCCGGAGAGGTTGAACCAGCGCAGCGGTTAACGAACTGCGGGAACGAGTTCCTCCAGCAGGGCCCGTACTCGCCGATCGATCTCCTCGAGGAATGGTCGGATCTGATCGATGGGCTTTCCGGTGGGATCGTCAAGTTCCCAATCTTTTGGCCGGGGACGTCCCATCCAATCTAGGTACCTCACCAACTCATCCCTGTTGGATTTTGTTGAATTTCCCGTTCGCACCAGCGCTGAGGCGAACGAAACTGACTTCGCATGTTGGATTTTTGTTGGATTTCGCGCAGCGATGAACATGTGTTCGCATCCCGACGACCAAGGAACATCTTGCCTTGACCTGCGACTTTGTTTCGTGGGCGGTGACGGGTTCGAACCGCCGACCCTGTGTTGTAAGGCTAAGGCGCTTCAACGCGGCTGTGCTGCAAGAAGGCATTTCCCCAGGTCAGTAGGGTCATTTCGTTTGTCTCTCTTAGGCCCATCTCATCCCTCTTCGGCGCGCGTTTGTGGGATTTCTGTGGGATTGAAAGAGCCAAATCGGAGATCACATAACTTCCCGCCAGACCGTATCAGCGGGGGGTCAATGTATTCCTCAGCCGTCGAACGCGTGGATCGCGTCTCGTGCCCGTAGCACCATATACGCATGGTTCCGTACTAACTTGACCCCTCGACTACATGGGATAGGTGTCAATAGGTGTTCGCACGGTCCGATGGT
>DASQUP010000315.1:0-25757 GCA_035641235.1 Actinomycetota bacterium | reverse complement strand
TTCCTCGACTGGACCGGTGTCGCAAAGTCCTCAGCTGCCCCCGCCAGCACGAAGGAGGTCGTGCGATGACCTGGCTCAGAATTGTACGCGCGGAGCTACGCAAGCTCACCACCACGAAGTTGCCCTGGGCTTTCTTCGCTGTGTTGGTACTGATTAGTTCCCTGACAGCAGTTGCCGTGATCTTCGGGACCGACATGGACGGTAGCAAGGGATTCATTTCGACTGCTGCGGACCAACAATCATTGATGGCGTTTGCAGCGAACGCCCTGATGGGTGCAGGGCTGTTCGGAGCCATTGCCGTTGCGCGCGAATACGGCCACGGCACGGTCGTGCCGACGTTTTTGTCGGAGCCGCGCCGGCATCGAGCTGTCCTCGCCCAGTCGACGGCCGTCATGATCGGTGGCGGAGTGCTCGGCCTCATCGGGGCGGGCTTAACCGTAGTGGCCGTCGCAGCTGCTCTTCCGACCACCGAATACGGCCTCTTGGTGTCATTCGGCGACGTGGCGCAGATACTCGCGGCTTCGGCGTTCGCCGGGGGTGCCGGAGCAGTGTTGGGCGGAGGTCTGGGTGCCTTGATCCGGAACACGGGAGGAGCGGCTGCGGCATGGGTTGTGGTGCTCATCATCGCTCCACCTCTCATCATCCAGATGGCCAGCGAGACCGCTCGATGGGTTCCGAGTACGCTCGCCGATGTAGTAGCTGGAAAAGCCGACGATGTCGGGGTCCTCGCCGCACTAGCCGCTATTGCGCTGTGGGCGATCGTCCCCGCCACGATCGGCCTAATCGCTGTGCAAAGGCGCGACGTCGCGTAATCGCGCCGAGTCATTAGTTGCAACACGGTGGCTCTCACAGGGGTTCCCGTGTTGCAACAAACGCTCGCTTGCGTTCGCCTCGGAGACCAAGTCCAATTGAGAGTGTGATCGAGCACCGGATCGGAAACGTCACTCTGCAGCTCACGGTTGGCGACATCACGAACCAACTCGATATTGATGCGGTTGTTAACGCAGCGAATGCAGAGTTGCGACCCGGCGGGGGTGTCGCGGGAGCGATTCACCGCGCGGCGGGCCCTGGTCTGGCCGAAGAGTGCGCGCCGCTCGCTCCAATTGCGCCGGGCGAGTGCGTAATCACCGCCGGCTACGGTCTCCCCAATCCTCACGTCATCCATTGCCTGGGGCCGGTTTACGGTTCCGACGAACCCGCTGACAAGCTGTTGAGCAATTGCTACCGGGGCGCCCTCGAGCTTGCCGACCACAAGCAGCTTTCCTCCATTGCGTTCCCGGCGATCTCAACGGGCGCGTTTGGATATCCGGCTGCGGAGGCGGCGGGGGTGGCGCTCCGGACAATTTCCGAGGTCGCCACCAGACTTGAGAAGGTGACCGTCGTGAGAATGGTCCTCTATTCCCAGGGCGACCTCGAGATCCATACCGAAGTGCTCGACGAACTCCACACCGACTGAATGAACCAATCTTCGCCCGAAAAACCGCCATACCGGCCATGACCTCCAGGTTCGCCCCGTGTTACACTAGTTCAGTCTGTACCGAACTTAAAATACCGGAACTTGCGCTCCGATTTTGCTTGATTTGGGAAGAGGCGCCGGTGGCGCGTCGTTTCCTAGGAGTACAAGATCGCTTCAACTGTGCGTCTTGTGGCGTACACAAAGAGCGTTCGCTCAGGCGACGACCAGGGATTTTCGATTGTCTAGCCTGATCGATGTAACAAGACGAGCCGGCACTTTGTCGGTAGGGAGAAGGGCCGAAGGGCTCTTGACCTAAGAAATTCATCGTGTGATGATTTCATCATTCGGTGAATTCTGAAGTAGCCGAAAGGGGCGGGCCGGAGCCTCGAAGGAGAGGAGGGTTGGGATGGCGGCAATGCGGGCGATTGACAGTGGCGCCACGCGTGCGTCCTTTCTCCTCGATCTCTCAGACGTTCGGGCCGACGATCCGAACCTCGCCGGGGCAAAGGCGGCGACCCTTGCTCGCGCCCGGCGCCACGGCTTTCCGGTTCTCCCCGGGTTTGTAATAACGACGGAGGCCAAGGGTCCGCAGGCTCTGGACGACCCGTCGGTGAGGACCGATCTCCACGACCGGTGGTTTTCGCTCACCGCCGGAGGTCAAAGCCGAGTCGTCGTGCGGTCGTCATCCATTTCGGAGGACGGCGTGGAATCGTCGATGGCCGGCATGTTCCGGTCCGTGACCAACATCGGATCATGGACCGACTTCGTCGCCGCAATCGAAGAGGTCTACGCGTCGGCCGTCACGCCCCTGAGAAATGAGCCCGAGCCTATGGCGGTCCTCGTCCAGCTCCAGCTCGATGCGGCGGTTGGCGGAGTCATGTTCGGCGTCGACCCAATCGCCGGACGCCGGGACCGCATCGTCATCGCGGCCGTGAGCGGTTCGCCCGAGAAGCTTGTCAGCGGCGATACCGAGGGCACTCAGTACGTCTTGAATCAACGCGGTCGCGTGGTGGAACGGGTCACCGGCTCGGATGACGTGAGAATCTCGCAATGGCAGCGCCGGCGGCTCTCGGCGATGGCACGCCGAGCAGCAGATGCCTTCGGCCGCCCACAGGATATCGAGTGGGCGGAGGACTACTACGGCCAGCTCTGGATGCTGCAAACGCGTCCGGTAACCGCAATCGCCACCCAACTCTCCCCCCGTGGACCCCTTCTCGGACCGGGTCCCGTCGCCGAGACGTTTCCAGACGCCCTGGCGCCGCTAGAGCAGGAGTTGTGGCTCGACCCCTTCCGAGACGGACTTCGGTCTGCGTTGGAAATCGCCGGCACACGACCGCGCAAACAGATAGCGGCTTCTCCCATTGTCGTCGCCGTCGAAGGGCGTGCCGCGGTTGATCTGCAGTTGCTCGACGCTGCACCAACAAAGAGGTCATTCTTGTCGCGCCTCGATCCTCGACCCCCCACGAGGCGCCTTGCGGCTGCGTGGCGCATTGGCCGCCTCGCAGCCGCGCTCCCTGGCCTGGCTAAGGACTTGCAGCGGCGAGTCGACGACGAACTCGAATCGATCGGACCGCTCTCGGCGATCTCCGACTCGGAACTCGTGACGCTGCTCGACAGATCGCGAAGGATGCTGGTCTCTCTCCACGGCCACGAGGCGCTTGCCGGAATGCTGATGAGGCCGGGCGCAACGGCCGCCACTGCGGCCTCCACCGCGCTGCGCGCCCTTGCGGATGCGCGGCGGTTCGACGTTCCCGAAGATCAGATCGTGTCGCTCTATCCAGAGGTACTTGCGCTCTCCTCGCCGTCCATCGGGCGAGATCAACAGCTTCCTCCGGCACCTCCTCAGATGTCCTCCCCCGAGGATGCGGACGACGTCCTTGCCGCGGCTCGAGAGGCGCTGCGGTTTGAGGCGAGACTGGTCCAGGAATTGTCGGCTCGGGCCGCCGTCGAACTTGGGCGGCGCGCCGTGTTAGCCGGCACATTGTCTACAGCGCAGGATGTGAAGTGGCTGCGGCTGGATGAGATCGAAGCGCTCGTCGCCGGGCGTCTCATTCCTCTCGACGTGAGCGCGACACAAGTAATGGAGGAGCCACTGCCGAGTGCGTTTCGGCTCTCGCCGTCGGGCGCGATCGTCCCCGAGCGTTCGATCAAACCGAAGAGCTCGGGGGGACAGGGCGCCGGCGGAGGCAGGGCCTCGGGCCCCGTTCGCTCTTCCACGGATGAACTGAACCCCGGAGACATCCTCGTCACGCGCACGCTCGATCCGCAGCTTGCGGGTGTGCTGCCGATCCTCGGCGGACTCGTCGCCGAAACCGGGAGCGTGCTGTCGCACCTTGCGATCCTGGCACGCGAGTTCGGCGTACCGACGGTGGTGTCCGTCCCGAACGCTTTGGAGCGCTTCCCCGCCGGTTCAACGATATTCGTCGACGGAGTCGAAGGAGAGGTCTCCGTTGTTGAACCCGAGAAGGTGAATCAATGACCGCGCGCAGGCTCGGGCTCGCGATCGCAATCGTCACCGCGCTCGGGTCCGGCGCGTACGTATTCATCTACCTCTACAGGTGGGAGTGGAACCGCGCACTCATCGCAGGGATGATCTTCATCGCGGCGGAGCTTGCGCTTTTCGGAGCAGCGCTCCTCGATCGCATGAATCGTCTCGGTCATCGGATGGACGACCTCGAGCGCGGAGTAGTCGAGAGGGACATGCTTGCCCGGATTCAGGAATCCGCTCCGGCCCCGCGCCGGCATTTCGCCTGGCTCACCGACACCGACAAGGCGAGCGTCTTCGTCCCCGTTCTGATGGGGGCAGGAGTTGTCATCTCCGCGCTCGCATGGGCCGTCGAGAAGATCGCGCGCAGCACAGGCCGGCCGGTCCTCGAGCGGCGTCTTGCGACACGGCTGGCGCCGATCGCGCTTTCCGAACCGGGTGCCGCCACCGTGGTGGTCCCTGCTCCTCAGCGCCCGATCGGTCGAATTCTGGGCGCGACGATCATGGTCGTCGTTGCGGTTGCTTCTGTCTTTGCCCTGGCCGGCGCGACTCAGAGCCGGCCCGACATCATCCAACAAGGCACATCGAGCGAACTCACGCTACAGATCTTCGGCGACTCCGATGTCACCCCCACGAGCGCGGCTGTAAGGCTATGGGAGGCGTGCTCCGGCATGGTGGCCAGAAACGAAGCACACTCCTTTGAAAGGTCGGGTGCGTCTTCCGTAACGATCGAACTCGAGCCGGCCCTTGGACCGAACGGAGAACGCCGGCTGCGCGGTTGTTTGGAGGATGCGACCCTCGACAAGATCCAAGCAGCGGTGGTCAGTGTCGAGCACGAGAGGCGCTGATTCCTCGGCCTAGAACCGAGTTATCGGATGACTGAGGCGAGCCTTCTCGCCAGCACGCGCAGCATCGCTACCGCAATACTCGGCTCGGTTTGAAGCAATTGATCGAAGTCATCGCGACTCAAGGCGAGACACCTGATGTCCGAGTCGGAGACAACCCGCCCCGTGTGGACGGCCGCTTCATCAAGGAGGGCCAGCTCACCGAAGAACTCACCGGGGCCGAGTTCGACTGTGCGGGTGGGGAGCTCAACCCGGACACGGCCGTCGAGAAGTATGAACAGCCCTGCCCCGGGCTGACCCGGCTGAGCGAGGAGATGGCCGCGCCGCGCCTCGAATTCGGCCACGTGATCGGCGACCAACTTCAGCGATTCCTCCCCGAGATCAGCAAAAAGCGGCACCGATCGCAGCCGGGCAAGAAGGTCATCAGGTTCTGCCTGGACCATGGTCCTCCATTCAGTGGAAGTGGAGGCAATCCTAGTGCCCCCACACCTCGGATCGAGGACCGCTGCCCTCCCGGCCTCCTACGAGCAGTTCTGTTCGGAGCCCAAGGCGCCCCCGGCCATGATCAACCGCCGATCCGCCGTCAGAACTCTTCGATCGGGTCGGACGCCCATCCCATCGAGTCGCTCATCAGCCGGAATTTGTCGTCTTCGATCACCACGTGCTCGTAAAGTGGAAGGCCGATCTCTTCACCATGAGCGCGAAGGCGATCCGTGAAGCGGATGTCTCGCTCGTGCATGCACTCGATCGGGCCGCTGGACTTCGAGGCCACCATCAGCGCCGCAGCCCCCTGGCTCTGAGCGAAGCCAAACATCAACTCGGGTGGGATCTCGGTCTTGTCGCCACCCGGCTTCGCCAGGACCTCGTTGTCGCCGACGCAGCCGTCGGTGTGGACGCAGGTGAGAACCACGATTTCCGCATCGATGCTGCCGACGATAGTCACCAACGACTCGAGATAGTCGTCGGGATGCAATCCGGAACTGGACGGAATTGGCCTGGCCACTGCGGACCCCCTTCTCTCGATGGACGGACGAGTCCAGCCAACCGCCTTTGGGCCCGGGACAAAGTGAACTGGATCACTTTTGGCGCGTTTTAGTCTAGAAGTCTCATGCCGAATGTCATCGTGGGCACCGAGTCTGGCCTGTTCCGCCTCGGCGACTCCGGGGGAACCGACCTGCAAGACCGAAAAATCCCTGATGTCGCGCTCGGAACCTCCGGCTGGTGGGCGATCGCAGACAACACCGTCCTTCACGAGCCGGCAGGAGCTACCTGGGAGCCCGCTGTGTCCGTACCGGACAGACGCCTGAACTGCCTTTGCCCTACCGATACGACGTTGTTCGTCGGTACCGACGGCGCCCACCTTCTGACGGTCGACGGTGACACGGCAGAGTTGGCGCGCGGATTCGAAGACGCGCCGGGTCGCGGTGATTGGTATACGCCGTGGGGTGGCCCTCCCGCCGTCAGATCGATCGCCGTCCGGAACGAGTCGATATTCGTCAACGTCCATGTCGGTGGGATCCTTCACTCGGAAGATGGCGGTGAATCCTGGTCGCCGACAATCGACATCCACTCTGATGTGCACGAGGTGGTCGTTTCGGAGGATGACACCATCTTTGCCGCCACGGCCTACGGGCTTGCTCTAAGCCGCGACGGTGGCCGTTCGTGGGAATTCGACGACGGCGGGCTCCATGCGACCTACGCCCGGGCCGTCGCCGTCTCGGGGGACTGGGTCCTGATGACAGCATCCGTGGGCCCGCGCGGGGGCGAGGCCGCTCTGTACCGGCGGACTATGGAAAAGCCCGGTTTCGAGAAGATCCACAATGGGCTGCCGGAGTGGTTCCCTCACAATCTCGACACCGGTTGTGTCGCCGCCCGAGACGGAGTCGTATGTTTCGGTGCCCGTGACGGCCGCGTGTTCGTCTCCGAAGACGACGGAGATAACTGGGAGCAGATGGCAGAGGGGCTCCCGTCGATAAACAAAGTAGCCCTCGAGTAGTCGCTGACACGCTATCTTTCCAGCATGACAACCAAATGGGGACTTCTTTCAACCGCGCGGATCAACGACTTCATCATCTCGGCGGCTCGAAAATCGGACCGAGTGCACATCACTGGAGTGGCAAGCAGGGACGGTACACGGGCCGAGGCCTATGCGCGTGACAACGATATAGCTCGGGCATACGGAAGCTACGAGGAGCTGCTTGCGGATCCCGAAATCGACGCGATCTACATTCCACTCCCAAATTCAATGCACGTGGACTGGACGATCCGCGCTCTGGAGTCCGGCAAACACGTCCTTTGTGAGAAACCCCTCTCCCGTCACGCGGCCGACGTGGACAGAGCGTTCTCCGTTGCGGAACGCACTGGAAGGCTCCTCATGGAAGCCTTCATGTACAGGCACAATCCTCAGACCGTGCGGCTGAAGGAACTCGTCGAGAACGGCGTCGTCGGGACGCCGCAGCTCGTACGCGCGGCGTTCAGTTTCAATCTGACACGACCAAACGACATCCGCATGTCCGCGGAGCTGGAGGGTGGCTCACTCATGGATGTCGGCTGTTACTGCGTCAGCGGGTCGCGCAATCTGTTCGGTGAGCCGCAGCTGGTGTTCGGGGAGCAGGTCACAACCCTCAGTGGTGTGGACAAAGTGTTCTCGGGTTCTATGCGCATGGCGGGTAACGTCCTGGCTTCGTTCGACTCGGCGCTGACTCTGACGACGCGCGATGAGCTGGAAGTCATCGGCGACGAAGCCTCGCTATTCGTCGACGATCCATGGCACTGCAGATCGCCCGGCATCGAGCTCCGTTCCGACGACAAGGTCGAGGAGATAAACGTGGATGCCGCCGACTCCTATCAGCTCCAGCTTGAGAATTTCTCGGATGCCATCAACGGAACGGCCGAGCCGCTCCTCGGGCGGGACGATGCTCTCGGGCAGGCGCAGGCGATAGAAGCGCTGTACCGCTCCGCCGACCAAGGAGCGCCCGTAACTCTCGGGTAGGCACGAAAAGCGGGTGCCACCATGCGGCAGCCCCGGTTCGGGGATGTACTTGACTAGCCCACGGCTGCCGGCTCGGGCTCGCGCGTGTGGCTGTGGGGGTGAGTTGCGCAGGAGCACATCTTCTGAAGATCCTCCTTCGGAGGACGGACGTGCAGGGCCATGGCTACCACCATGGGGATGAAGACAAGCCCGTTGTACAGGAGGTGGAGCTCGACGCGACCCACGGCGAGTTGGGCAATGCTCGTCGGCACCGGCTGGCCGAACAGATTCGTGCCGACCACGGCCTGACCCAGCAGCAGGAAATGCTCAATGTGGTGCCAGAACTGGATGACCAGGGCGGCATCCCACCACTTGCGGGACTGTCCCACGAAGCCGGGACGGAACAAGATCAGCCCGATGAGCATGATGATGGCGTATCCGTAGTGCAGAGACTCACTCTCGACGAGCCACGGGAAGATATAGCCGAGGACTCCCTTCGCGGCGGGCAGCTCCATGCCCAGGCCCCAGATCTGGATCGCCTGAACGATGTGCTCCACCCAGTGAGCGATGACGATCGCCATGAAGACCCGGAGACCCACCTTGTGGTAGCGCGTGTTGAGTGCCTCGACAGCCGAAGAAAGAGGCGATTGGCGCGGTACGGCGACGATACTCATGTGATCTCCCTCGTCCATCCCTACGAACTAGGCAATGGTGCACCGCGTGGTAGTTCATGGCAGTCGAGGGGCGAACAGAAGCGGCGTGTCTTTTGTCAAAGAAGTGAGTTGTCCTCCGTCACGTCTCCGGTGTGCGCCAGGTCACATGCGGGAGCGCGAAAAAACCTGCCCGTTCTGTGGCGCGCGCCACAATTCGTCCTCCTGCGCACCTCTACGGTGCCGTCATGGACGAAAACGCACGCCGCGAACTCGAGGAAAAGCTCCAGGCAGAGTGGGGCAAGCTGAGTGAAGAGTTCCACATGGACGATCCCGTCTGGGAACCGCTCCAAGAGGCGCTGCCCTACAAATGGTGCGGCGGCTTTATGTACATGGGCCGGGTCGACGGAATCCACTTGTACAAACATGGGTTCACCCGTCACTACCTGAATCTCGACGGCGAGGGCAACGCGTACCGCTATCTGCCCGGCTCGGATCGGTACGTCCCCATGAACCGGTTTGAGGCAATTGAGAACGCCTTCGAGGGTCTAGCCCTCATGGGCATCGATCGTTCCGCGCCCTACGACGACGCCGCCCGCCGTCGCCGGCACAAGGCGATGGCCGACTCCGGGATGTCACTGATCTCCATTGGCCCGCGTGGGACAACCCCCCGACGCTCGCGCCGGCGTCGCCCTCGCAAACAGACGCGCAAGAGAAAGTAGTTCGGGCGAGTAGTGCCTCGGCACTATCCGGAAGCGAGATCCCTCCGCCGGAACCCGCCGAGACCCACGGCTACGAGGGCTGCGGTGACGGCAAGGAGGATGAGCATGGATACCACTGTGAAGTCCGCTACGGGCATCCTCGGAACGTGCTCGAGAGGCGAGATGTCGTAGGCCCAATCCGGCAGCTTCAACAATGGGCCCAGCCACCCGATGAAGACGACTACACCCAGGGCGGCCCACGCCGCATTCGTAGCACGCGGGAAAAGACCAAAGAGCACGACTGCCAGGCCCGCGAACACCCACAGCGCCGGAGCGTATGCGAGGGAGGCGCCGATCAGGCGCGGAAGTTCACCGGCGTCTCCGATGCTGATCGCCCGTCCGATTCCCGTCCCCAGTCCGAGCATCAGGAGCACAAAGAAGCTGCCACCCAACGCCATCGCCAGGTGACTGCCTGCCCACGCACGGCGATCCACGGGAGTTGCGAGCACCGGTTCGGCTCGAAGGGATGACTCCTCGCCGCGCAACCGCAGGGTGGACTGGATTGCGTAGCCGGTCGCGATCAGGGCGGAGACGAAAATCGTCAGCGCCAGATACTGGTCGGCGGGATCCGCCAGTCCCAGGCGCGCCAGGTATTCCTCCAGTGCTTCCAGTTCTTCGTACAGCTTCCCTGCCTCCTGGGCGATTCCCCCGTACAGCAGTCCCAAAAAGAACAGCGAAATGCTCCACCACATCAAAGTGACGCGCTGGAGCCGGAATGCGAGGCCGAACGGGCTGCTCAGTTGGCCCGACGCTACCGCGCGGCCGGGGCGCTCGGCGAAGATCCCCGCTCCTACGTCGCGCCTTTGGTTGATCGCTACAGCGCCCCAAACGACAACGCCGATCAGCAGCACAAAGAGAACTATCGGCCACCAGCGTTCGTCGAAGTAGGCCCTCATCTCGGTCGCCCACCCGAAGGGCGACAGCCACGACAGTGCCCCACTGCCCATGTCGCCAACAGAACGGAGGAGATAAAGGACTCCCACCACCATGGATGCCAACCCAACGGCGCCCCTGCCGGAGAGGGTCAGTTGGGCGGTGAAGGCCGCCACGCCGGCAAATACGAGGCCGACACCGGCGCATGCCGCCGCGAAGGCCAAGGAGCCACCCGAAGACAGTTCTGCGAGGCTCGCCGGCAACCCGAGGGCGAGGAGGACGAAAAGCATCACGTTCATCGCACCCGCGACTGCCAGTGCAGCCGTCAGCTGAGCATGGCGTCCCACGGCAGCTGCGCGGACGAGTTCCGCACGTTCGCTCTCCTCTTCGGCGCGCGTGTGGCGGACGACCATGAAGATGCTCATGAGGGCGAAACCCAATGCGGTGATCGGCAACATCTCGTTGGCGGTCATGGCGCCGTAGTCGTAGTCGTCGAGGCCGTAACCCGGACCGACAAAAAGCGACGCCATTGAGTTGCTCATCGTTTCCGCACGCGTCTGGCGGTCGGCAGCCGTCGGGTACGTCTCGGGGAAGCTTGCCACCGACCCCAATACCGAAAGGAGTAGCGCCGCGATCCACACCGCAATGCGGATACGGTCGCGACGAAGGATAAATCGAATAAGTCGCGGGGCTCCTGCGAACGCACTCACTTCGATCCCTCGCTTGCCTCTTCGGCTGGTACCTCGTCGCCGTAATGACGCAGCAGCAGCTGTTCGAGTGTCGGGGGATGGCTCGTGAGGCTTTGGACTCCAAGGCCGGCCAGACGTTTGATTGCGGCATCCAACTGTCCGGCGTCAACATCGAATCGCACCCGGCCGTCCCGGGCCTCAAGATCGTGAATGCCCGGAAGACTGGACAGCGCCGTTGGCGGTTCCGTCGTCTCGACCGTGATCGTGGTGCGCGTGAGGTGACGCAGATCCGCAAGCGACCCTGTCTCGACGACGCGGCCGAGGCGGATGATGCTTATTCGATCGCAGAGCTCCTCTACCTGGGCGAGGATGTGGCTCGACAACAACACCGTGCGCCCTTCAGCCTTGGCCTCCCGGATGGAGTCTTTGAAGATCACTTCCATCAGGGGATCCAGACCGGCAGTGGGCTCGTCGAGGATGAGCAGTTCAGCGTCCGACGCCAGCCCGGCGATGAGGGCAACCTTCTGCCGGTTGCCCTTCGAATATGTGCGGCCCTTCTTGCGCGGGTCGAGATCGAAGCGCTCGATCAGATCGTCCCGGCGCTTCCGGTCGACACCACCCCGGAGTCTGGAGATCAGATCGATCGCCTCCCCACCGGTGATGTTCGGCCACAGATTGACGTCGCCCGGCACGTACGCGAGCCGGCGATGCAGGGACACGGCGTCGCGCCACGGATCGCCGCCGAGAACCTCCGCCCGTCCGGAATCTGCGTGCAAGAGGCCGAGGAGAATCCGGATGGTTGTGGTCTTGCCGGCACCGTTGGGACCCAGGAACCCATGCACCTCGCCGCTCGAGACCGAGAGATCCAGTCCATCGAGCGCCCGCGTCTGGCCGAAGCTCTTCGTCAGGTCCGACACCGAAATCGCAACCGTCATCTTCACCAACTCCCGTTGGTACGATCGGTTCAGTATAGACTGAACCTTATGCTACAGGATGAACCCGCCACGGTCCACCGCGGCCATGTCCTAATAGCGACCTGTCCGCGTTGAATTATGGATTCCAATAAATGAGCGCGAACAGTTGGGCGGTCTAGGCCTCGACAAAGCAATGGGGCCACGCGTCGGGGCCCTGCGCGGCAAGCACCTTTTCGGCAATTGCAATCTGTTGTTCGCGTGATGCCTGCCATGCGTAGCGTGCGTACTTGCCTCCACCGTGCGCGAGCCAAGTATCGGGATGGAATTGGAGGCCCCCGTCGTACTCTCCGTCGAGGTGCCAGTTGCCGCCTGATTCGCACTGCGCAATGGCATCCCAGTCCGCGTTGTATGGACCATCGGGTGCGGGCGGGGGCTCGCTGACTCTTCGAGCATCATCTTGAATCTTTTGCGCGGCGACCTGTGCGGCAGCGGCGCGCTCCTCGTAGCGCGCACGTTCTTGCCTGAGCCCTACAGCTTCGGCGCGCCGGCGTTCCACTTCGTCCTGAAGAGCGGTCGCAAGCTCACCGATGCTTGCCGCTATCTCCGCGGCATGTTTTCTCTCCGCGTCGAGTTCATCGAGCCGTGCCTCGAGCAGTTTCCGGTCGGCGATCAAACGATCGAGTTCTGCGGAGTGCGCCTGCCCACTCGATCTCAGAAGCGTCAGCCCGGCCTCGAGGTCCGCGATTGACTGCGACGCGAGCAGCCCTTCCAGCATCCCCGCGGAGCCGGACATATAGAGCCGCCGGGCAGTCTTGATGACCGCCTTCTCGGAATCGATCACCCGGCCCGCGATGCGTTTTATGTCTGCATGAAGCCTTTTTGTCCGAACCTGGACCTTCGCAAGCTCGGCGTTCGCCTCGGCGAGGCGCGCCTGCACTGCCTCGAAGTCATCGAGGATGGCTTCGAGCCGATCCTCGGCCTGTTCGACGTCACTCTGCGAGGGGGTCCCGTCCTGAGATGACGCCACACCACCTAACTGAATCAACGTCAGTAACAGAACCAACAATGCGCCCACCGCGCGCAGTGGCTTCGAACTCGAGACGTCCATAGACCTCCGCTACGACGGGTCGGCCGGGCGGATTGCTCCCCTACCCCAAGGGAACGCCGATGCACTCAGGTGCGAGGCGAGACCTTAACTCACGGCGCGCCGATCGCCAAACTCAGTTCGCGGGTACGCAGCCGATGCCCTGGAGCGAGCACGCCTGCGGCCCCGGGCCGAGTCGCGTTCCCCGAAGTTGAACAAACGGCGCCATCAATCGCGACGGATGTTCGGCGTCATGGTGAAGCGTGTTGATCGCCGGAACTCGTTTCGGAACGTAAACGTAGTAACTGTCGACCGCCGGTGGTGTATGAAGCTTCAACACCAAACGGTGGCCGGGTCGAAATACGTGACCGACCGGGAAACCTCCACCAAGTACTTATAGGTCTTCGCCGGCTCGGTCAGAGTCGGATTCGTGTGCGGACGGTGCGGTCTGTAGATCGTTCCATCCAAAAGCCTGTCCGACGACGATCTATCAAGGGCACGATTTACGTTGATCGCGATCGGAGTCCCATCCGACATACGCACGTAGTCGCTCGGCGCGCCGGTAGCGGGCGCCGCCAGCACGGTCGAGACGACAAGTGCTGCCCCAAGTGGCACGAGCATCCGGATCGATCGGCGAGTCGCAAGCATCCTCATTTCCCCCTGAATGGAATCGGTCATGCCGTTTTCGCCGCGTTTGCCCGAATTCCCTTCCGGGGACCCAGGCCCGGAGGGCCTTAGCATTTGTTCCGATGAACAGATTTCTAGGGCACGCCGGGTGACCCGGGCGCGCAGACCCGGAGACTGGGAGCGCGACCTCGAGCGAGCGAGGGCGGGGGAGGGGTGGCTCGCCGGCGTCCTCCGGGCGGACCCTCGAATCACGGACTTCGAAGATCACACCGCCCGATACGACCGTCTCGACTTCTCTTTTACGTTCGGGGGGAGAACGGTCTACGTGGACCTCAAGGAGAAGCGGAGCAGATACTCGAGCGGGATCGCAGGCGTATGGCCCGAGATCGCGGCTGAGGACCTTTTCATCGTGGACGAAACCGTGTTCCGAAGGATCGTGTGGCAGGGAGGGGGCGGCTACCTCGTGGTGCACGATCACCCGGCGCGGCGGTGGGCCATCTTTGGGCCCTGGGAGCTCACCCTCGGGCCCCGGGTCCGCTACCAGCGCCGCGGGCAGCGGACGTCTGAGTTCCTGAAGGGAAAGGTCCTGTTGAACCTGGCCGCCTCGGCGGCATTGGGCCCGGAGTTTTCCGTCGACCTCCTGCTGGACGTGGTCACCAGGTCGGCGAGGCAACGGGACCAGGTAGAGGCCGTTCCGGTTCCCACAGAGATTGTGCCCGAGGTGGGTTTCTGACGCAGGGCCCAGGTATCCTGCTGCGACACACCGGAAATCGGGCGGCGCGCCGCCCCGCGCACCTAGCATGGGGCCAAGAGATAGGAGGGCAGTGGACCAGCGCAGGCGAACCTCGACTTCGGCCTTCGGCGTGGGCCGGAGGGAGAGCCACGACGCCTCCGCTTTCTACTCCCGGTTCACACTCCCGAGGATCTCGGACGATGACCACGTCGGCCGAACGCCGGAGGGGGCCCTCGATCAGATCTACGCGGCCGACAGCCGGAACATGTCCGAGATCGAGAGCAATTCCGTCGCCCTGGTTGTCACGTCTCCGCCGTACTTCGCCGGCAAGGAATACGAGCAGGCAGTCGGGGAGGGTCACGTTCCCGGGAGCTACGTCGAGTACCTCGACCTCCTGTGTGAGGTCTTTGCCGAGTGCCGGCGCGTGCTCGAGGCCGGAGGTCGCATCGCCGTTAACGTCGCGAACCTGGGCCGCAAACCGTACCGGTCGCTGTCGGCCGACATCATCGACATCCTGCAGAACAGGCTGGGCCTGCTTCTGCGCGGCGAGATCATTTGGGTTAAGGGGGAGGCTGCATCAGGCTCGTGCGCATGGGGATCGTTCCGCAGCCCGACGAATCCCGTCCTCCGAGACCTCACCGAGCGAATCATGATCGCTAGCAAGGGACGGTTCGATCGGGCCATCGCTCGAAAGAAACGGCAGCGCGAAGAGATGCCCCACGAAGCAACGGTGCTGAAGGACGACTTCCTGGAGTTCACGACCGACGTGTGGGAGTTCCCGCCCGAGAGCGCGGTGCGCGTGAACCACCCCGCTCCCTTCCCCGTTGAGCTCCCCCACCGGCTCATCCAGCTCTATACATTCAAGGGCGATGTTGTGCTGGATCCGTTCATGGGCGTGGGCACCACGGCAGTCGCGGCGATGAGATCGGAGCGTCACTATGTCGGCTACGAGATCGAACACGAGTACCGGAGCCGGGCGCTCGATCGAATCGAAGGCGAGAAGCTCCGCCTGGCCGAGGAGGGCGAGCGCTCGCGTGAGGTGGTGACCGCTGTGCATCCCCCGCTGGTTCTGGATCCGGGCGACTTCCAGCGGCGCGCCGTCGAACAAGGGCGCCGCGCCAAGGAGCTTGCAGAGGACCTCCTGACGGCGTGCGGTTTCACAGTGTTCAAGGAGGACTTCCGCTTCCGTAACGGGGTGGAGGTGAATTTCCTCGTCACCGACGCGAAAGGGAACAGCTGGATGGTCGACGTCTCCGGTGCGTTCACGAGCAACCGCCCCGGCCTCAAACGAACCGACACACTCTGGAAGGCGCTGGGTAAGGCGGCCGTCATCAAGTCGTCCGACAAGTCGTGGCCGCTGTTGCTTCTGACAACCGATCTGCCCGACAGGGGTACGAGCGGCTATCTGGCGCTCCAGTCGACACGCGGAGTGCTGTACCACGACGCCGTGGACATGTTCTCGGTTGAGGGGCAGCAGCGACTGCGGGCCTACGCGTCGGGGAAGAACCGGTCGAGGCCGATCGGCGAGCTGCTCGGGGGCCGGGAGCATTAGACGGAAGGGCGCGCCCCTCTGCTCCGACGCGGGGTCTTTGGCACAGAAGTAGCGCCGAGCGCAACTCATATGCCAAAGACCCGCCGGAGGCTGTCTCATCACGGCCGGTTCGGCGTTTTTTCTTTCAAGAATCGAGATTTCCTGTTTCCTCACACGGCCCTTCACACGTCTCGGGCGCAAATTGCTCCCAGATCGATTGAGACGCTAGCTGAAGGGAGGTGGCCCGGTGGTTGCACTAATGGTCTTGTTCATCATCTCCGTACTCGGACTTGCGAGCGCCGTTCTGGGAACGGACAGCCGCGACGGAAACGACTGGAGATGGCACCCACGTCACTAGTCACCGGAGTTTGCGAAGGAGGCAACGCATGAGCATCCGGCTGGGAGATGACGCCCCCGACTTCACCGCCCAAACCACTCATGGAACGATCACGTTCCATGAGTGGCTGGGGAATGGTTGGGGCATCCTCTTCTCACATCCGAAAGACTTCACCCCGTTCTGCACCGGCGACGCAAACATGGTCCACCGCGTGCAGCACGAGTTCCGAAAACGCAACACGAAGGTCGTCGGCGTAAGTGTCGACTCCTCTGGAGTAGAGGCGACTCGACTTGAAGGCACCGATGAGAAGCCGGAGTTTGCGCCCGCCCTCCCGCTGATCCTCGACCCCGAAAGGATGGTCTCCCGCCTCTACGGGATGACTCATCCCTTAGGCCGCAGTAGCGCAACCGTACGCGTGGTGTTCTTTGTCGGCCCGGACAAGAAGCTGAAACTGACCCACGCTTATCCACGGAGCAACGGTCGCGACTTCGACGAGATCCTGCGGGGAATCGATTCGCTTCAGCGGGCCTCGGAGGGCTCCCGCAGGAGATCGTGGAGCGCAGGGTTGTCGATGCCTGCGGCCAACAGTCGAGCGGTCGCGAGTGCGGGCCCGTCGCCGAGTTGGTGACGATGAAGGTGGGCGCGGACGACAAACTCGTGGATTCCGGCCCTCCCTCCAAACGACTCCAGGTCCTCGATCCATCGCCCGGTGCCGCCGACTCCGTGCTCGACGCCGACGGCGCACAGCGCATCGAGGCAATACCCCCGAACCCATAGGTAGGCATCCGGCAATCGCGTGCAGCGCATTCGGGCGTCGTCCAACCACTCCACAGCAGCTGCAACTTCCCCCCGACGGGCCTTTATCAAGCCAATGCCCCGAGCGCCCAACCCTTCCCAGCACGGATCTGCAAGCTGGCACCCCAGCGCAAATGCATGTTCGAACCTTTCCTCCGCTGCGGCGTGATGTCCCTGCATGAAGTCGACCTCTGCAATCAGGGCTTCGGGCAGCGGGAGCAAAGCGGTCCAACCTTCCTTTACCGCGACTGCCAGCGCCCTTTCGAGCACGGTGCGAGCGGCCTCGACGGCTCCTAGCAGGAGGTGAGCGCGTCCCAAGAAGCAAAGCGCGTATGCGATCTGCCGGCGATCGTCGATGGATTCGGCGAGTTCGAGGGACGAGGTCAGCTTGTCGATCGCGTCTGCGTACTTCCCAGTATCAGTGCGACAGATACCTAGGACGCTCAGCGCCGCCGCTTGCTCGGACGGATCGTCCATCGACAGTTCAAGGGCGCGGCTCAGCCATCGCTCGGCCCGTTCGTACCGAGCCCGCTTCATCTCCACGTACCCGATCTCACGATGCGCGCTGGCCGCAAGGAGATTGTGCTCGGTGGGGGAACCGGTTGCCATCGCTTTGTGGAGAACGGCAGCGCCCTCTTCGCCACGTCCTCTTGCCGAGTGAACGAGCGCAGTGCCCAGCGCGACGAGAACCTCCATTTCTAAGGCGGGATCACCGTGGTCCTCGGCTTCGGAGGCCGCCCGCCTAAGACTCTCCAACCCTGTCTCCACGGCGCCCGCGCCGATCGCGGCTCGACCGGCATCGAGCATGGCTCGCGCCGCAGCTCTGCCTCCGATTGCCGAGACCCTTACCTCTCTGGTGGGACTATCCAGTGCCGCGCGCACAGAGGGATCCGGGTCCACACCAAGCTCTCGTTGGAACAACTTGCGGCACGATTCGAATTGCTTGAGGGCCGCGTCTCTGTCTCCGGCCGCCACGTAGGCTCTGATCATCAAGGACTGAAAAGACTCATCGAGCGGGTTCATCTCGATCAGCTTGGCGGCGTCCGCCAACGCGGTCTTGGCATTTCCCGACTCAACGCGAGCGACAACGGATTCCCGCAATACGTTCGCCGAGCAGGCATGGAGATGGCGGCGCTCGTTGAGCAACCATGCCTCAAGCGCGGGACTGTTCGGAAAGTTCATTCCCTCGAGGAGATCGCGGCCGAGACCGGGGAGCTTGATCGCCTCTACCCAAGTGCCGGACATGACGGCGCGGACGTCGACGAATGTGCTCGGCGTGATTCGCAGCGCCGCCCCCTCGCCCCTCCATACTCCGGGATCGCCGAGCAGACGGCGCAACTCGGCAAGATTCCACCGCAAAGCACCAAGGGGATCCCCTGCCTCCGAGAAGAGCAGACCGGCAAGCCGCTCCCTGGTCGGCGGCACCTCCGAGAGGACGAGAAGGGCGAGCAGTGCCCAGACCTTGCGGCCTTTGGGAGCCGGCACCGGATCTCCGTCTCGCACGACGTTAGGTTTTCCCATCAAATGAATCGACTGCGTGGCCATTGCAGACCGAGTATGGGCGATCGGCCGGGTAGAGAGAACAGGTGTGGGCCGCTCTGTTCGCAGTGCCACCCAGGAAAGTGCGACGGGCAGCGAACCAAACCGAGCCTCCGAACCGACTCAGAGCATTACTTCGTCGGCATAGATCAGTCGCTGCTCCCAGACCGGAGGGCCCGGCTTCGACAGATCCTCGGGATCGCCGGGGAGCCGTTCCCATTCCTCGACCGTCACCCGCCAGTCGGGGTTGTCACCCGGAGTCCGCAGCGTGATGTCCTCCGGCGCGCCGAGCTCTCCGACCCACGCCGCCTCGAAGATGTTCCGCCCGAATCCGCGCACGGTGAGCTCCGCCGCGGTAACCGTCTCCCAACCGAGATCGGTATCAATGAGCGGATCGCGCCGTTGCAGCCGCGCCACAACCTTACGGTGCAGCCGCACCCACTCCCCGTACTCTTCGATCGCCTCGGGAATCGTCCCCGCCGGGGTCCGGCGCCCGGGGGGCCGCTCACGGATCCCGATCGGTCCACTGACCACAACTCTGACGTGGCTCACGTCCGTGCGACTCACGCTCGTCGTCCGATCCGGCGTGAGTTGAACGAAGTCGCACGCCACCGGCTTCGACAGGTGAGCGCCGGCGATGCTGTCGGGTTGATAGCGCGCCACGGCGAGTCTGACGAACGGCCAGAAGGTGCTTCCGGGATCGATTGCAACGTCGACGAACCACATGCCGCGGTCGGCGCTGAACTGCGGCCGGTAACCAAGGACCGTGACTGCTGGTGAGCCGGGGATCGACGTGAGCGGAAGAGTCGCGGGCGGCGCGACCGGAAGGGCATCGCCCGGACGATCCTCGAGTCCGACTGCCCGCAGCAGGTTGTCGAGCTCCAAGTACAGGGCTCGGTTGGCGACGGGTGCGCCCACCCAGACAGGGTCCGCGCCCCACTGGCTCACCGGATGCCGCAACGCGCCGGCATCGTTTCCCGCGGGAGCCAGGAGGACGCCAAGTAGCTCGCCCTCTCCGGACGAGAACCACGGCCGTTCCAGATAGATCCTCACACCGGCGCGCCGCCGATGACGGGTCGCAACCGGTTGTTCTGGCTCCGTGCCGGCATCCCAAATAAACAGCGGCAGTACCGAGTGCACGATCGGCGCGGCGGGCAGGGCCGAACTGGGCACGGAGACTTCGATTTCCGGTCCGACGACGCTCTGTCCGTCGTCGACGGGTCCCTCCGAAACCGGCGCCTCGGTCGGGGTGAGAGTCTCGGGATCAAAGTACTCGCGGAACCGAGTTGCGGCGCGGAACCTGTAGCGAATCCTGTGGTGCCTCGTGTCGCCGAGCTTCTGGATCGCGGAGTGGAACCACACCGGTCCGGCGCCGGGAACGGTGAGCTGAACGTCGGTGACGCCTCCGTACAGGACGGCCAGATCCTCGCTCTCCCGGATCATTGTGGTGAAGGCGATGGCCTGCGTCGTGGCCTCGTCCGGAGCGGGGAGGCTGAGGTCGTCGACCGGGTCGGTCCACCGAGCTTCGGCGGTAATCATCTCGGTGCTGGGCCCGTGAACGTCGACGGCGCCGAGGAAGACGACGTCCGTGGCATCGCTTCCAGGTCGCAGCGCCAGCATCACTGTGGGACGAGGGGCCTCCAGTGGTCGCGACACCGCGTGAACGAGAGTGACCTCATCGAACGGCGCCAGCGCCCACAACCATCCGTCGGCCGCCGCTTCGGCAACGTCGTTGTTGCTTCGGATGACTTCGGGAAGGAAGCGCCACGGTCCGAACAGATCCAGGTCGCCCCGTCCGAGCGACGACGACAGACGGAATCGTTGAACATCACCGGCGGGCAGCCCGATGCGGAGCACGTGTTCGTTCAGCGCGCCGGAGAGGACCTCTGAACCTTCGAGTACGAACCGGAACGGCCGTCGCTCCGGCCACTCCCCCAGATAGCGAGCGGTGAAACCCTCAGATCCGAAGGGGAACGGAATGATCCGATCGCGTCCGGCTTCATGGAAGACGAGCGATATCCCGCGTCCGAGCACATCGGGGAGGTAAGGGAGCACGAGAGCGTCGGTGTCATGAGCAACGTACTGACCGGGAGCCGGCGCCACGCCGGGGGGGAGCGGAAGCGTCTTGAAGGTCGAGGGGGGAACCGTGGGATCGGCAACCAGATCTATGCCTTCCTGGGGATCCCGCACAGTGGGATCGTCGAGGCGCGGGACGTCCATGTCGAAAAGGGTTCCCGCCTCGCGCAACGCGATCGCCAGCAACCGCGTGTGGTCGTCTGGATCCGTCGATCCGATCGCATCGTCGAACGCGCCATGGAGTTCGGCCTCGCTCTGGCTTGTCTTCGGAGGAACTAAATGGCGCTCGCTCGCGCGCCGGTAACCGAGGTCGGTATGCGCGGCCGCGTATTCATCCGGCGGCTCGACGGTGATCTCGAGGGTCTCCAGGTCTTGCGTCACTCCCGAGCGAATTACGAGCTGGCGAAGCGACTCGCCCGAAGAGAAACGATGGCGCGTCACCACCGCAGGCGGTGGTACGGGATCCCAACGCAGAAACGGACGCAGCGGAGAGATGAAGTCGATCAGCTCCCGGACGGTCTCGGGCTCGACTCCCGGTTGAAGCGCCGCGCGCGCGACCATCTCCGGATCGCGCAGCGCCGTGTCGGAGATGAAGGGCTGGCTCTCGTCGACAATCGCATCGTGAAACGCGCGCGCCACGAGCGAGGCGCGGTCTGCGGTGACGTCAGGCCTCGTTCGCTCGCGCGTCGCAAGCTCGGCGCGCCGAGTTCGGAGGTGACCGACGACTGCCCTCTGGACCTGGGGATCAGCGAGGAGTGAGAGATCTGCCTCGGGAACGTCGCTCGGCCTGTCGACGAGGGTCATCCGGCGCCGAAGGATCTCTGCTGCGGCCTCGGATCTGAGGGTGGGGATGTACAACTCACCCGGAGGTGGCGCCGAGGTCGCTGCTAAAGCTGCCGACGCTCCCGCCACCGCGGGGTCGGGCGGCGGCGGAGCGGGACCGAGGGCGTGGGGCCGACTGTTGCCGGCAAGGTTGACGGCCCACGCCCGAAAGGCGTACGAGCGACCGTACCGGAGCCGCGGCAGAGTGCCGGGCTCCACTTCAGACGTAACGATCAACGGAGTCACGGGATCCGGATCCGCGTCTTGATCCTCAATTACCTCGTCGCGGCCTTCATTACGCACGCGTTTGCCGGGGCGGGCAGCGCTCAGGCTCCATCCCTCCCACCCAAACACGGACTCGTGGACGTGCACGGGGCTGTCTTCAACATCGGGTGTTTCGGTCGCCGTCGTTCCCTGTATGTAGCCCTCTTCGAAGAGCCCGTCGACGACCGTTCCGTGATCGAGCACTTCCGCGTCGATGCGCCGGGCATGCAAGGTAAACCACGCCCCTGCCGCGTCGTCCCACACCTCGACCCTCATCCCCTGGGTTACGTCCTCGGTATCGAGGAGGGGCGAGTCGGCATCCCCGACGGCTGTGCGAAGCGACCGTTGACGCTCGATGCGACTCTGTGTCTCCAACGCCTTCTTGTTGCGCACGACGGTGAACCCAAGTGAGCGGAGGGCAGTCGGAGCTGCGTGGACGGGATCACCGTTCTCCTCGATCTCCAACAGGCGCGGGATGGTCCACAGAAAACGATCGAGTTTGATGGAGGAACCGTCGGGGTCCATGTCGAGCAGCCCGAACAGTTCAGAATCACCCAGACGGAGGCGTTCCGCGGACCAGTCCCCGATGCTCGGAATCGTCACGAGATCGTCGCCGGCGACCCGGCATCTGGTCCGCGTGAGGCCGCAGGCTGCGGTGTCTTGCGCCGGCACGATCCGTGCCGACAACCATTTGCTCTCGCGCAGCCGGTCGGGATCGACCGCGGCAAGGTCGATCACAAGTCCCAGCCGTCGCTGCAGGCTTGGGTGATCGGCAACCAGCGAGCAACGTTCATGGAAATCGGGCTCCGGCCGCGGCGGCCGCGGACTCGTCGCTCCCTCCTTCGGTCGCTCTCGGTACTCGAGTTTGGATTCGGGACGTTCGTAGAACCGGCGCGCTCGATGCAACTGTATGAACAGACGGTTGAGCAGATTCTCCTCTTCCTCGACGCGGGCCTCGAGTTCGGCCAGCGTGAAGACGACTTCCCCGGGCTCGCCGAACTCTCCGATGGCTTCGTCGAACCTCGCCGTGACGATCGACTCGTCGTACCCGGTCTGGCCTCTCCCGTACTCGGCGAGGAACCGGCGCAGCGGGTGAAGACTGGGAAGCGGCGGCGAGGTTGGATCGGAGACCATGCCCAAAAGGTGGAGCAGCTTCGCTCCATCGTGCGTCTCGCCGGCGCGGAATGTGCGCCACTGGCGGTCGAGAAAATCGACGTCGCGTGGCGCCCGGACCGGCGTATCGGGGGGGAACACGGCATCCCACAGGTCGGGTGACACAGGGTCAAGGATCGGTTTGACGGCGATCGCGCCGATCTGATCGAACAACTCCACTGTGGCGTCGGTCTTGATGAGCTTCCCCCAGTGAAGGAAGTGGCTGAACTGTTTCAGCAGCCCTTCTTCGACGTCGGGAGTGAGTTGCGGCGAAAGGAACAGCGAGACGTGGAACTTGGCCTCAGTCGCGACCGAGTGAGGTAGCGAGACGACGGTGAAGTTCTCGGTAGGCATCGTCACTCTCCGGCGAACGCGAGACAGTACTCCGACCACGCGGGTGAACTGCCGTCGGGAAGGACCATCACATCGGCGAAGCTCGGGTCACCTGCAGATCCGGCGAAACGTCGCTCCGCCGAGATCGTTACCGAAGTCGAGAAGAACAGCACCTCGACTTTGATGGTGAGCTGGGCCCGTCCCACCATCTTTCCTGTGTCGAATTCGTAGCGAAGCTCGAGGTACAGCTCGATCGACGCGGAGATAAGCCCGAGGACATCAACTTCGCCGCGCAACCTGAAGTATCCGGTGAGCGATCCCTCGTCACCCTCGAGCCGGATGTATATGCCGATCATGGCCGAAATGGACCCGGAGGCAACGCCGAAGTCGACCGCGAGTATCGCTCCGGCCTCCAACCCGAGCTCCAGGACGTCCAGTCCATCGGGCGAAAGTCGCATGAGGAACCAGCCGCCCCCACCGATGAACGTGACCGCGAGCGTGAAGGGGCGTTCCCGCGTACAGAAGTTGAACCCGACGGTGACGGCCTTGCCCAGGAACGGAACCTGAACGTCAGCGCCGAGCGACATGTTCGAGAGGTTGAAGACGCCAACCGCCACGTTGGGGAGCGCCAGCGTAAAGCCCGCAGAGAGTCGCTCGGAGGTGACATCGAGATAGGGAGGGTCGGAGAAGCCGTCGAACGGGATCAGTTCGCGAAGGGTCTCGACGAAACCCATGATCCCCAGGAACTCGATGCCCTGCAGGACGACGTCGACGTCGGGCTTTCCCGACGACCCCGAGTGGAACGAGAGATGGTCGAACTTGAACCGCACGAGCGGCTCGCCGGGAAGGAGATGAAGCGTGAAGTCCTTCAGCTCGGCGAGCACCTCGACGCTCATCTCGTCCTTCGAGGCCCGCCCGTCCACCGCCAATACGAGGCTTCGTTCCTGAAGCTCGAGGATCGGGTCGTTCGCCGACGGCCACGACTTCAGCTTTGGTGTCCATATGTAGCGGAAGGTGACTTCAATTTCGCCGGTCGCAAGACCGTTGAGGAAACGAAACACATCTTCGAGGAGGTCGGCGGCGTCCGAGATGGTTCGGAGTATGGAGGCGAGCTTCAGCAGCTGTTCGCGAATCAACGGCGGGAGCTGGGGGGCAACCTGCTCCATGTCCGAGACGGCGTCGCGCAATGCCGCGAGCGGATCCTCCAATGCCGACTCGATCTCCCCCTGTGTCGCACCCAGGAGGTTGTTCAGTTCGTCCAGGACGTCGTCGACGGCGGTCGTGACCTTCGTCTCCAGTGCCTGTGCCGCGGCAAGCGCGTCGTTGGCTTGTTGCTGGAGCTCGGCGGCCTTGGACTGGGCGCGCTGAACCAGCCGCTGCCCCTCGGCTACTGCGTCCTCCACGGCTTTCTTGGCGCGCTCAAGATCGGCGAGGAACCCTTCGATGCGATCGAGCGCTTCGGAGACGACGTCGGGCGCGTCGTCGAGGTCCACTCCCACGGCGTCGAGCAGGTCGACCAGCGACACGATGCCGAACAATTTTGGGGTGACGCCTTGGAGGAAGGCGGCCGGATTGAAATCCCCCGACGCGACCCCGGCGACGTCGCCGACCGTGCCCTTGATACGAGACAACCCGGCAATGGGAAGGTTGGGTTGGAGAAAACCTCCCGCGCGTTCGCTGCCCGCGGCAGGTGTGTTCCCGAACTCGAGTTGGTTAGCCGTTGGTAGCTCGGCCCACACCTCGCCGGGGTTCTGCGAGCCGCCGAACCCATTGTCGAGATAGACCTGGCTGTACTCGATCGTGACCGCGCCGACGGGTGACAGTCGCTGGACCGCGGGGAGTTCGACCACAGCATCCCGAAGCCGAGGGCGAGAAGTTCCGAGGAGGGCGTCGCCGTCGAACTTGAGGTCGTTGCTCGGGGCTGCGGAGTCGCCACCCTTAGCAACGGGCGTAAACGAGATTTCCTGCCCGCCGGCGGGAACCGTGCTCGCGGCATCCGCGTGATAGGTAGTTTCGACCTGCGCCTTTTCCTCGTCCTTGTTGAAGTGCTCGGCCACCCACATCAAAGGAGTAACCAGCCGCACGCGCCGGCCCTCGTGATCGATGCAATGCAGCACAAAGCTGAAGCGCGCGTTGTTCACCATTGGGAAGAAGAAGCTGTTCTGCAGATTGCCGGGATCGGGGAACAGCGTCGGAGTAACCAGAGGTTGAATTCGTACTTCGGTAAACGGCAGGTCCCGTTGCGCGTATGTCTTTACCGGCTCTCCGATGACGAGGAACTTCCGTTGGAACAGTCCGGCAACCGACGGTGCCGCGTCTTTCATCTTGCGCTCCGTCAGTTTCACCAGCGTTGCGCGGTGGCCGAACGGAAACAGGTAGCCCGGGTACATGACGCGCACGAACTGGTCCCGGCCCATCGGAGCGACGTGGTCCCAGTGCAGGATCGACGCCATCCCCGCTTCCGAATACGGCGAAGTCGTCCAGTTCCCGTGAAGGTCCAACCACGCGCCCAGCGCAGAGAGCCACAATCCATCGGCATCGACCGGATCGGGCGTAATGAGCTCGCCGTCCCCCAGCCACGTCTCCGAGGTCTGCCTGACGAGCATGTGGCGGTCGGCGCCGTTAAGGGAGCTGCGGAACGGCTCGTCGATAGGCTCGGGCCGCCCGAGGTTCTCCCAATCCGGGAAGGCCGCGTCCGCTCCCTGGAAGATGGCCAGCCCTTCGCGATCGCGCGCCCACACGGCCCGGACGATTCGCTGCGAGCTGGAGCGCTCGTCGACCTCGATCTGCTCGTCAGCTCCAACTCTGACGCCGAGCCGC
>DASQUP010000314.1:0-3769 GCA_035641235.1 Actinomycetota bacterium | reverse complement strand
TGCTCCCAACTATCCCGACGCCGGTCGGCTGTGGCAGATGTGTGAGCGCCACGGGGTGTCCGTACTCGGGATCTCTCCCACGCTCGTTCGGGCACTGATGCCGGCCGGCGAGGAGATCGTCCGGCGCGCCGATCTGTCGCGGCTTCGCATCCTTGGCTCGACGGGAGAGCCGTGGAACCCCGAGCCCTACAGGTGGCTGGCCGAGGTGGTGGGCGGGAGCCGGTGTCCCATCATCAACATCTCGGGCGGTACCGAGGTGGGCGCATGTTTCCTCGGCCAAGCGCCGGTCCTCCCAACTAAGAGCTGTTCACTCGGGACGCCGGCGCTGGGAATGGCCATCGACGTCTACGACTCCGAGGCCCGGCCGGTTCGGGAACGAGTCGGTGAGCTGGTGTGCACCCGACCCTGGCCCGCGCAGACACGAGGATTCTGGAACAACAAACAGCGCTACATCGACACTTATTGGTCCCGCTGGCCCGATGTGTGGGTGCACGGTGACTGGGCTTCGATCGACGCCGACGGTTATTGGTTCCTCCACGGGCGCTCCGACGACACGCTCAACATCGCCGGGAAACGCATCGGCCCCGCGGAGTTCGAGTCCGCGGCGGTCGATCACCCGGCAGTGGTGGAGTGCGCGGCGATCGGCGTCCCTCACGAGGTGAAGGGCGAGGCCGTCTGGTGTTTCTGCATCCTCAAACCCGAGGTCCGGCCGAGCGAGGAGTTGGCGGCCGAGATCAAGTCATTCATCGGGAATGAGTTGGGCCGAGCGTTCACACCCGGTGAGATCAAGTTCGTCGAAGAGCTGCCGAAGACACGCTCGGCTAAGATCCTCCGGCGCGCCATCCGCGCAAAGGTCCTCAACGAGGATCCGGGCGACCTCTCCTCACTCGAAAACCCCGGCGCGCTGGAAGCCATCGAGAAATCGATCTGATGACCACGTTCTACATGGTCAGGCACGGTGTGACCTCTCACACCGGGCACCGCTTGAGCGGCCGGCTCGACGGCATTCACCTGAGCGAGCAAGGGATTGCAGAAGCTGAAGCCGCTGCCGAGATGCTCGCGCACGTGAAGTTCCGTGCGGTCTATTCGAGTCCCATCGATCGGACGCTCGAGACGGCGCGCATTATCGCCGCGCGCCAGGGGCTAGAAGTTGAAGTCCGGGATGGGCTTTTGGAGGTCGACTACGGGACATGGACGAACCGCTCCTTCAAAGCCGTGGCCCGCACGAAGCTTTGGTCCCAAGTCCAGCGCTGGCCGTCGGGGGCGAGGTTCCCCTCGGGCGAATCCCTGCGAGAGGTCCAGCAGAGGTCGCTGGACGAATTGGACCGCATCCGGTCGGATCATCCGCGCGCAACGGTCTGCTGCGTCACCCATGCGGACGTGATTCGGCTGGTGCTCGCCGACTACCTGGGCATTCACCTAGATCTCTTCCAGAGAATAATTGTGGGACCGGCGTCCACCACGGTGGTGAGTGTCGGCGATGATGGACCGAGGATCGTTGCCGTCAATCTCCTTGCGTCCAGGAAATGAGCCAGATCGAAATCACGCCCGAGATATTCACAGCGGACTATGTAGGCCATCCCGGCCGGCGCACCTTCTATCTGCAGGCGCGCGCCGCTTCCGGCTCGGTTTCCCTTCTGGCAGAGAAACAACAGGTCGAAGCACTGGCGGAGAAACTGCGGGAGCTTCTCGTCATAGTCGACGGCAGCGACACGATCACCAAGTCGACGGCGCAGCGAGATCCCGCTCTTGCCATGGAGCCCGAGGAGCCAGAGGGCCGCGTCGGTACCATCGGGCTTGCATACGAAGAGGACAACGATCGTGTTCTTGTCGTCGTCCAGCCCGTGTCCGAGGAGCCCGAGACGGACGATCCGGCGGAACCAGAAGGGGGTTTTCGCTTCGTCCTGAGGCGCGATCAGGTGCGCGCATTCGTCCTGCATTCCGAGGCCGTGGTTGCGGAAGGCCGCCCGCTCTGCCGGCTGTGCGGCCTCCCCATGGATCCCGACGGCCACGCGTGTCCTGCCTCCAACGGTCACCGGCCGTCGAGCTGAAGCACATGGACTCCCCGGTCATCGACGGATCCCTCGACCTCCTCGCCGGCGGAGAAGTGGAGGTGCTCGGGCAACTTCCGTATTCGTCCAACTACACGTTCCTTGCGC
The DNA here is from genome assembly GCA_035641235.1 of Actinomycetota bacterium. GTDB lineage: Bacteria > Actinomycetota > CADDZG01 > CADDZG01 > WHSQ01 > DASQUP01. The sequence continues at coordinate 1,610 of DASQUP010000314.1, read as the reverse complement.
GCCTTAGGGAGGGAGAACGGGAAACCCTCGCGGTCTACAAGCCGCGGAAAGGAGAGCGGCCCCTGTGGGACTTTCCGACGGGAACCCTCGCCCAGAGAGAGGTGGGCGCTTGGCTTGTCAGCGAAGCGACCGGCTGGCACCTCGTTCCACCGACGGTACTGCGGGATGACGCTCCGATGGGTCCCGGCTCGTTGCAACTATTCATCGACCACGATCCGGAGCGCCACTACCTCGTCTTGATGGAGGAGCGGCTCGAGGACTTCCAGACCTTCGCTGCTCTCGATGTGGTCATCAACAACGCCGATCGCAAGGCAGGTCACGTCATCGAGGACGCGACGGGACGGCTGTGGGCGGTTGATCACGGAATCACGTTTCACGTCGAACACAAGTTGCGCACGGTGATCTGGCAGTTCGCCGGCGAGCGATTGAGCCCTGCAGTCCGCGAAGGCCTCGAGACCGTGGGGGCCGAGCTCGCCGACCCTGGGCGCCTCGGCGGCGAGCTTGCGGCGCTCCTGAGCCCTCCCGAGGCAGAGGCGACCCTCGCGCGCGTGGAATCGCTTCTCGTGGAGGATCGTTTTCCGGCGCCCGCCGGCGACAGGCCGCTGCCGTGGCCACTCGTCTAGGAGGACGCCGCGCAACTCCGAAATGTGCCTCGGCGGCCTCCCGACACGCAGCGACGAAGCCAGCCGCGGAGCGCTCCCCGGAGGTTCGCACCCATGTTGTCAACATTGAGCCGCTTCTACCGGTCGGATGTTGACCCTACGAACCTGCGCGCTGGCGCGCCGTTACCCAGGTGGCTCATCTGAGCCGTTGGCATTCAGTCTGCCTGGAATCGCGGCTTCCACGGTGTGATTCCCGCGGATTCCGCGGCTTTCGGCGGACAGAAACGCGCTCGGCGCTGGTCCGCCTGGGCAGTAAGAGCGGCGCGCCTGACTCGCGCATTATTGTCGCACCACCTCTCTAGCATCACTACATGCCCACAGGTAGGAAGCACCTCTACTCAGACTGGGACCTTGTCTTCGCGGTCGCGGAGTCGCGGTCGCTCGCGCAGGTGATGAGGAAGCTCGGCATGGAGCCGCGCAGTGGCTGCTATCAGGCTCTGAAGAGGAACATCGCGCGTCTGGAGCTCGACACGTCACATTTCACCGGACAAGCGTGGTCTCGCGGGATGACCTTTCCTGGTCCCCTCAATGGTCGTAAGAAATCGCTCGAGGAACTGCTCGTGCGAGGTAGTCGGTGTAAGAGTGACCCGCTGAAGCGACGACTGATCAGCGAAGGGTTGAAAGAGGCGCGTTGCGATTGTTGCTGCTTGACCGAGTGGAACGGCAAGGCGATCCCGCTTGAACTCCATCATGTCAATGGAGACAAGTACGACAACAGACTCGAGAACCTGCAATTGTTGTGTCCCAACTGTCACGCGCAGACCCCGACTTATAGGGCAAAGAATCGTGCGTCGGTGCGAGCTCGAAGCGAGGATGCCACAGGAATTAACGGGGTGGCCTAGCGAATCGTTAGCCCAGTAGGCTAGCCGCGAGCCCCCGTACCCCAATGGGAAGAGGGAATCGACTTAAAATCGATAAAGTGTGGGTTCGAATCCCACCGGGGGCACC
>DASQUP010000313.1:0-3800 GCA_035641235.1 Actinomycetota bacterium | reverse complement strand
AGGGTGCGCGCCGACATCGTAGGCGAAGGTGGCGACCGCTCCGCCAATCGCGACGGGCATGTAGGCGAGCACGATCCGCTTCAGTCGCCCCTCGAAGGGCCCGATCTCCTGTTCCATCTGTCAGGCCCTCGAGGAGAGGCTGCGCAGCCTCTCCCACTCAGCTACGGAGACAAAAACTAGACCCCCTAAGAGCGCGCCCCACGCCCACGGAGCGTCGAGAGCCGACGCGTAGTGTCCAAGCGCTAAGGATGCCCCTCCGAGGATCGCGAGCCCCAGACCCGCACACCACGCGGTCAGCCTGTAGGCGGCCGGACGCACAGCAGCCATGAGCCCGAGCAACAGGACGGCGACCGCGTAGAACGACGTCTCTACCCAATGATTGAACTCTGCGTGCTCACCGGAGATGTCGATTCGTTGCAGCTCGGCCTGCGTGAGTGCATAGATCACCAATGGCAGCGCCGCAACGGCGACCAGAACTGCGAGGGAGGGGCTGAGGCGTCCCGCAGCAAGCGCAGGCCCGCGTGGTACCCGCAGCATGAGCAGCACGCCGACGAGCACGATGAACGGGAGCGTGAAGATGTCGACCTTTAGGCCGAGGACCATCGTGATCAGCCCCGCTACGCTCACGGCGACGAGGTGAAGCAAGGGCCCCGCGGCTCGGTCCGGTGCCCTCGCCGCGGCTATCGCAGGCGGCGCAGAGAGAACGAGCAGAAGAGCCGCCACCACGACGTTGTGGAAGGCATGGATCTCCTGGGCTTCGCTGACGATTCCGAAAACCGCCGTGAAGAGACCAAAGGCCACCCCCGACACGGCCATGATCGCGGCGATGAGCCGGAAGGTCCGGAATCGACTGTGGGATGGGGCTCTCCCAACATCCTTCAGCCCTTTATTGCTGTTCGCGGGATCCGTTGGCGGGACGTGAGCCGCGGGTTCGTGATCGACGCTCGTTCTCGACACTCGTATCAGCCCCTTTCAGTTGGGCTTGGGGATAGGCTGTGCTGTACGCGCTCCTGACCCCTTCTCATCTCGCGCTGGATCGCGGCCTCCGAAAGCGACCACTGGCCAAATGTGAACGAGGCGTGCACGGCGAGTCCTGTCCCCCAGCCTGTTATCGGCCAGATCGGCCAGAAGTAGGCGCCTGCGCTCGCAGTTGCCCAGATCAGCAGCATCGCGAGGCTCGCGATGGCAAAGGCAGTCAGATGGATCGTGAACCCACGCTTGGCCCATAAGCGTCTGACGGCTTGAGCTCGCCCTTCGTCATCTGCGATCATGCTCATCCCCTTTCGTCGTTGTTCGTCAAGGCGCTTCGTTGTGGTACCTACTTGGCGATCTTGGTTCCGGCTTCAGACACTGAAACCAAACGAGCCCCGGCACCACCAATCTGACCCACACTTCACCCACACACTTCTGCCCCCGGGGGCCCCATGGGCAGTTGGATGACGCCATCGGTCGGCGCAGTCGACGCTATGAGAGAAAGGCGTGGTCGTTCTTAGGGACAGCTTGAGGCCCCGAGAACCGGAAGGTGCTTACTGTGCGATTAACTCGCCCGGAGCCATGGATCTGCCTCGCGAGTAGGCATGATCGAACGCATCTTGCCCCATCTCTTCTCGGATAGCGCCGAATTCGTTCTCGAATAGGTTGTGCCACACCGAAGCGGCGATATGGATCGCGGTGCCTTCCCGCAGCGCGTCTGCCGCGCCGGCCAGATGAGCCATGCGTTCCCCGTCTCCTCGCCTTCCCGCAATCACCGCCAGACCGGTCAAGCTGTACGCGGTCGTGAAGGGATCATGCAAGTCGATCGCCAGGGTGGTGCATTCACGGAGGAGGGTCTCAGCCAACCCATGGTTGTTCCGTAGCAACGCGATCATGGCACGGATGGTGATCCCCAGCGCCATAGTCCACCGTTCGCCGGTCGTGCGGGCGACTGCGACCGACTCGATCACGAATCGGTCCGCTGCATCGAGATCCTTCCGGGCCATGGACACATGCGCAAGACCGCGCAGCGCACCGGCGATGCTCCATCGATCATCGTTCGTGCGCGCCAGCTCGAGAGCCCTGGTCATGAGGTCTTCGGCGGCATCGAGGTCTCCCTGTTGTGCGAGGCCGTGACCTCGAATCACGAGTGCAGTCGTCAAAGTGTCTTGATCCAGGGCCTCTTCGTCCGCGAAGACCTCATCCAAGACTTGGCTCATCCTGTCGAGATCCCCGCGCATGAAAGCGAACGTTGCGATCACACATCGCGCCCGTTTGTGGCCGAGACCCGGGTCGCCCACTTCCCGCGCCACCAGCGCCTCCATCCACCCCCTGCCTTCGTCCACGTGGCCGCGAAGGGACCAGAAGAGCCACAGGTCCCAACCGATCTGAGCCACCTGATCGGTGGCTCCTTGTTCGAGCAGGTACCCGAGCGCTGCCCGCAAGTTGTCGTGATCTTCACCCAGTAATTCCAACCACATCAGCTGATCGGCGCGCCTGAGCGCTGGAGCTGCTCGTTCCGCCAGCGCGCTGAAGTAGTCGGCATGTCGCGTCCGGATGGCATGTTCTTCACCGCTCTCCTCCAGACGCTGAAGCGAGTACTCCCGCACCGGTTCCAGCATTCGATAACGCGTCCAATCGCTCGCTGTATCGGTCTCGACCATGACCAGCGATTTCTCGACCAGCCGGCCCACGAGATCTAAGGTCTTCCCCTCCGAACCCGGCTCTTCGTCCATGACGAACTCCGCGGCCTGCAGTGTGAAACCTCCCGCAAACACGCCGAGTCTTCGAAAGACGGCTGTCTCCTCCGCACTCAATAGATCGTGGTCCCAGTCCAGTGTTGCCCGCATCGTTTTCTGCCTGGGTGGGAGATCGCGCGCACCTGTCGACTGAAGGACCCGATCGAGCCGCGACAGCAGGGTCGCGGGAGCGAGGAATCTCACCTGCGCGCCCGCTAGTTCTAGCGCCAAAGGCAAGCCCTCGACCCGCCAGCAGATCGCTGCGATCGTGCCCGCGTTTTTCTGATTTAGGGAGAATTCCGGAGAGGCCTCGCGTGCTCTCTGGAGGAAGAGTTGCGCGGCCGGCGCATCTTCCACGCTCTCGGCTCTGGGGATGCTGCTGGGGTCGGGCATCCTGAGCGGACTCACGTGATACTCACTTTCCCCACGGATGCGAAGGGGAGCGCGGCTGGTGGAAAGGATGGCGAGGTCGGGGCAGGATTCGAGTAGCGACGCGACGCCGACCGCAGCGTCCAGCACGTGCTCGAAGTTGTCCAAGACGAGTAGAAGGCGTCGCGGCGCCAAGAACGTGCACAGCGCCTCGTACAGGGGACCGGTCTGCCTCAACCCCAACGACTGAGCGATCGTAGGCAAGACCAAGTGCGCGCCGCGAAGGGGAGCCAGATCAACAAACGTGATCCCGTTGGTGTACGCCTCCGGCAATCGTGATGCCACCTCGATGGCGAGTCTCGTCTTGCCCACCCCACCCGGGCCGACGAGGGTGACCAACCGCGCTTCGCGTTGTCGAAACTTAGCCTCTATCGATCGGATGTCGCGCTCGCGTCCGACGATGGGTGTGGGAGGAATCGGCAGAGTCGACGCTGCCGCGATCCTCTCCTCGCGCGCCGGGACGGAGGCGATCAGTTCCCCCCGGTGAGTGTCGTCGAGGTCGAGGGCGTCTGCGAGGAGGCGAATGGTGTTCGGGTGCGGACGACGGCGCTCGCCTCGCTCAAGGGTTCCGATGGCGTTGGAACTCAGGCCCGCCTTATGAGCAAGGTCCTCCTGACTGAGACCCGAAGCTTCCCGGAGACGTCTCAGGCGCGCTCCGAA
>DASQUP010000312.1:0-3007 GCA_035641235.1 Actinomycetota bacterium | reverse complement strand
TCGCGCGAGGTGTTCAAGGACCGGATCCTGAACCCCGTGCCATGACTCCCTGAACCCTCTGCTCTGAGTCACGCTATGCGTGACAGATTGCAGACAGTTCGCCGTGAGGACTCGGGTTGTGGGATACTTGACCTTCTGGTCAAGAAAATCCTCCCAGCAAGGAGGGCCGCATGGCACAGGGACAAAACGACGCCGTCATCGTCTCGGCAGTTCGCACGCCGGTCGGCCGGCGCGGAGGCGCACTCAGCGGCTGGCACCCCGTCGACCTCCTCGCCGAGACCCTCAATGAGCTCGTCGCCCGCACGGGGATCGATCCCGGCACGGTCGACGACGTGATTTGCGGATGCGTCTCCCAGATCGGTGAGCAGTCGCTCAATATCGGGCGCAACGCGTGGCTGGCGGCGGGCCTACCCGAAGAAGTCCCCGCCACCACCATCGACCGGCAGTGCGGCTCCTCGCAGCAGTCCATACACTTCGCCGCGCAGGGAGTCCTGTCCGGCGCGTACGACGTCGCTATTGCTTGCGGTGTGGAGCATATGACCCGGGTGCCGATGGGAACCAGCGCCCAATCGCAGGGCTGGCCGTTCTCCGAGCGGCTGATGGCCCGTTACGAAGGAGGGCTCGTCCCCCAGGGCATCTCCGCCGAGATCATCGCCGAGCGTTGGGGACTTTCGCGGGAACAGCTCGACGAGTGGTCTGTCAGATCCCACGAGCGCGCCCTCAAAGCTACTAGAGACGGCGCTTTTAGAAATGAGATTCACCCCATAAAGGTGGAGACCGACGCGGGCACGGAACTCTTCGAGGTCGACGAGGGGATGCGAGAGCCCAACAGGGAGAAGATCGCCTCGTTGCAACCCTCCTTCAAGCCCGACGGAGTCGTGACCGCGGCGAACTCGTCCCAGATTTCAGACGGAGCCGCAGCCCTGTTGATCATGAGCCGCGCCGCGGCCGAGCAGTTGAGCCTTCGGCCCGTGGCGCGCTTCGTGTCGTTTGCGCTTGCCGGAACGGATCCGATCACCATGCTCACCGGACCCATCCCCGCGACGAAGAAGGTCCTCGAGCGCGCGGGACTCTCCATGAAAGAGATTGAGACGATCGAGATCAACGAGGCCTTCGCCAGCGTCGTGCTCGCATGGCAGAAGGAGCTGGGCCTGAGCGATTCATTCATGGACGAGCGCGTGAACCCCAATGGTGGTGCAATCGCTCTCGGCCACCCACTGGGCGCGTCGGGGGCTCGTCTGATGACCACGCTTCTGGGAGTACTGGAGGCGCGCGATGCCCGCTACGGGCTCCAGACGATGTGCGAGGGAGGCGGTCTCTCCAACGCAACGATCATCGAGCGGCTGACCTAGAGGTTCCGAAGATCTCAGGATTCGGACTTGGCGCGGACGAGCACCATCGGCTCCATGCAGTGCGTCGGCGGCTTGTCCCTGGCTGCTACCTCGACCTTCAGTTCGAGACCGCACATCGTGCACACGTACTTCAGGCCGTAGTCGCCGACGTCGTATAACTCGGGCTCCGCCGGAGACTCCACCGCGGACGCGATCCAGCGGACGCCGACGTAGGCGATGGCCGCGAACATCAGGATGCCGATGCCGGCCCTGACGTAGCCGTACGCCGTCCCGAGCACCCCCAACGATGCCACCAGGACGATCAGCAGGGGGAGCATCGGAACCTCGAATCCGCCGGTTTTCCACCGCGAAATCCACAGCGGTGGATAAACAACATACTTGTGATTTCCCTTCCAGTGCGGCACTTAGCGTGCCGGCCGGCAGTCACTGCCACTTCGTGGCCACGAGAAACGCGGCCGACACCAAACCGAGCCCGTACCACAGGCGCCAGTTGGCCGCGTCGCCGCCGAACACGCCCACGTAGTTACCGATGAGCACCACGACCCCGCAGCCCAGCAGCAGGAAAAACAGGACTCCCACCCACAGCGGGGACTGCTTTGGCTTGGGTTTTGGCGGAGGCTGCCGGGGCCTTCTCTTGGACCGACTTTTTGGCATATCCCGGATAGTAGTAGAGGGTGGTCCGCCTGCCGACCCGCCCCGCAGAGCCCTACCGACATTGCTGGTCGAGGCACTGCAATCGGGGGCCCCCACGATGCGTCCTCCCTCTCAACGGAGCCCATTTGCGAGATTTCCACCGTGTAGCGTGCAGTTCTCACCGTCTCTGGACGATTAACGACGGAAGCGGGGGGCGCTCCGGTAAATGAACGAGAGGCTACTGCGCAGATGAGGTTTCTAAGGATCCTCGGCAAGGCGCTCATCTCGATGGGCGTCGGTGTGCTGCTGTTCGTTGCCTGGACTCTTTGGGGGACCGGGATCTACACCGCTCAACAGCAGGACCGGCTCAGTGATGAGTTCGATTCTTCGCCGGCTTTGGCTCCGGTTACGGTCTCGGCCCGGGACGGATCCGGCGCGCAGGTCGTATATAGCGGGCCGCCCAAGTCCTTCAGTCCCGGTCCGGGGGATGCCGTCTACCAGATCAGCATCCCGGCCATCGACGTCGACCAGACGGTGGTCCACGGGGTGGACGTCGAGCAGCTCCGCAAGGGACCCGGCCACTATCCCTCGTGCGGCGACGGCTTCGAGCTGTGCGCGGAGGACATCAGAGAAGTTTGGCCCGGAGAAAAGGGGCGAGTGATCGTGTCCGGTCACCGCACTACGTACGGCGCGCCGTTTTGGGATCTCGACAAACTAAAGCGCGGCGATCGGGTCAGGGTCCAAACAAAGTGGGGGAGCTTCGTTTACAGAGTCACCGAGAAGCAGATCGTCGATGCCGATTTTGTGGGCATCGTCATCCCGGGTGACGATGCGGAGCTCGTGCTGACCACCTGCAACCCGAAGTTTTCGGCCGCTCAGCGGCTCGTGGTCTACAGCGAGATGGAAAAGGAAAGCGTGTGACGACTCCCGACGAACCACGTCCGCCCGCCTCCGAACAACCGCGCGCGCGTTCTGTGGAAGAGCCTGCGGAGCGCCGGTCGAAGAAGCGCAGGTGGAAACCC
>DASQUP010000311.1:0-2705 GCA_035641235.1 Actinomycetota bacterium | reverse complement strand
CGCGCGCGCCAGCTCCGGGCGATCTCCCGCCCGGCCTCGGCCAGGGCCCCGATGACATGCGCCAGGTTCGCGGAGTCGGGCCCTGGGCGGGCCGCCAGGTGCTCGGCGAGGGTCGGCTTCGTTGTCGTCATCGGCATGGCTGTCCCTCGCCAAAACATCGTCCGCCAGCCAAGTGATTGATCTGTCGGCACTGGCCAGCCACAATCCCGGTCGTGATCATCATCCTGCTCCACCTGTTCCGGCTCCTGCCCTTCCTCGTCGGCGGCCATCGTCAGCTCGCCCTCGAGAACCTGGCCTTGCGCCAGCAGCTCGCCGTGTACAAGAGGACGGCGTCCCGGCCCAAGCTTCGCACGATGGATCGCCTCTTCTGGGTCGGACTGGCCAGAGTCTGGGCCGGCTGGAGGCACGCTCTGGTCATCGTGTCGCCCGACACCGTCCTGCGATGGCAGCGCCGTCGCTTCCGCGAGTATTGGACCAGGCTCTCGCGTAGGCCTACCGGCGGTCGTCCTCGCATCAATACCGAGATCGCTGCCCTCGTCAGGAAGATGGCCGCCGCTAACCCCTTGTGGGGTGCGCCTCGCATCCACGGCGAGCTTCTCAAGCTCGGCATCGACGTCACCGAGCGCACCATCTCCCGCCTCATGCCGAAGCGTCGTCCCGAGCCCTCTCAGACCTGGCGGACGTTCCTCGCCAATCACATCGGCGACTTCGTCTCGGTCGACTTCTTCACCGTGCCCACCGTTCGCCTCCGTGTCCTGTTCGTTCTCGTTGTGCTTGCCCATCACCGCCGGCGCGTAGTCCACTTCAACGTCACCGCGCATCCCACCTCCGCCTGGACGGCCCAGCAGCTCGTCGACGCGTTCCCGGACGAGTCCGCCCCAGCCTATCTCCTCCACGACCGCGACCAGATCTACGACGAGCAGTTTCGGCACCGCGTGAAGGGGATGCGTATCGAGGAAGTCCTTACCGCGCCGCACAGCCCGTGGCAGAAACCCGTTCGTGGAGCGGCTCATCCGCTCCATCCGGCGCGAGTGCTTGAATCACGTGCTCGTCCTCAGCGAGCGACACCAACGCCGCATCCTGACCCGATACCTCGCCTACTACCAAAAGGCGCGTACCCACCTCGCGCTGGCCAAGAACGCGTCCGACCTCAGGCCGATCGAGCTCCACGTGACAGGGAAGATCGTGCAGCTTCCCGAAGTCAGCGGCCTGCACCACCGCTACGTCCGCCAAGCCGCGTAGTCCAGCCTCCTCGGTCGTCTGTGCCGGCCAAACGGGGTGACCGGTCCCCGTGTCGCCTGCTCGCTCTCGGTCACCCATCGCGAGTCCGCTAGACAGCACATGGCCGACGCTCAGAAGATACCGATCGTCCTGTCCCAGATTCGCCTCGCCGCCGGGGCGCCCGGATGCCGGACGGTCAGCGAGTCGGACGAGGTTCTAGCGAAGGACAGGCGCGCGACCGTCCCGCGATGGTCACGGAATCGACGCCGGGCTGTTGACGTGCCGGGTTGGTGACTGTGCGCTAGCTGTGCGCGATCCGGATGAGCGATCCGGGACGAACACGCGCGGCGGCGTGCCCACGTGACTCGCGAGTGCAAGAGCTGCCGCGCTACCTTTGGGGTGGCACCGCCCGTCAGGGTCGCTCAGGCCGCGGGGGTCAGTTCACCCGGCTTGCGCATCATCTTCTCGACCTCGGCGATGTGCTGCTCTTCCAGCTGGATCTGCTCGCGGGCGTACTCCTCCAGCCAGACGCTCTTGTCGCGCACGAGATCGAGCAGCTCGTAGTACGTGCGCAGCGTGGCGCGCTCGTGCTCGAGGGCCTCGTGCAAGATCTGCCCGATCTCGTGCTTGTGAGATTCGATCAGCTGGCCGATCTTGAGGGACGGGTGACCGCCGAGCGACGTAACGTGCTCGCCGGCGATCGAGGCGTGGTTCATGCCTTCGATCGCCTGGTTCCGCATCCAGCCGATGATCGGGATGCGCGCGTGGCCGAATACCATCAGCGAGTAGTGGACGTAGCGCACGACGCCGGCGAGCTCGAGCTCGAGGATCGTGTTGAGGGTAAGGACGACGCGGTCCCGGTCGATCTTGTCGTGTTGGCTGGGCATGGCCTCCTCCTGTATTCGGAGCGTAACACCCGACCCGTGCCGGGGCCGTGGCACGTGCGGAGCAGCGCCGTGGCCTCGGGGTCCCGAAACGGAGTGGCCGGCGAGTACGCAGTCGGATCGAAGCGGTGGTGGGCGTGGAGCGTGACCCGCGAGGATGCCGTCAGAGCATAGGCCGCATTAAAAGCTGCATTAAAAGCCTAGTCGACGGAACCTCCATTCCCCGCCCCTCCCCCGGTCCTGTCCTTCGCCATATCTGTCACGGAGGCCCTCCGGCCCGCGAAATCTCATGAAAATGGCACTGCGCTACGATTGCCGCGGCCGGGAGCGGCAAGGTCGAGCGCTTACTGGAGCGGTCAAGGCCGTATATCTGTCTGATCCGGAGCGTGCGTGTTGGGCGAATAAGTGGGCGTCTCTGTCTCTTCTGGGGACGGCGATAGCCTGTGACCCCTGCGTAACGTTACCTGAAGGCACGCTCTCCGCTCCCGCCAGAAGGAGCGCCCCACATGGCCTACACGATCGCCGGCATTGACGTGCACAAACGGATGTTGGCCGTGGTCGTCTCCGATCTCGCCGCCGACGGGGAGGACGCGTTCGAGC
>DASQUP010000310.1:0-17895 GCA_035641235.1 Actinomycetota bacterium | reverse complement strand
TCATGTGCGACCTCCGATCTCCTCAAGAGCCTTGGCCTCTTCGTCGGCAGGGACAGGTTTGCCGTGCCACTTGCCGGGCGCGGCCTCGAGCAGGGAAACGCCCTTGCCCTTGACCGTCCTGGCGATGATTGCTTGCGGCTTGCCGGATACACCGCGCGCCCACTCGAACGCCTCGGCAACCTCGTCGAGAGAGTGTCCGTCGATGGCCCGAGTGGCGAAACCGAAGGCCTCGAACTTGCCCTCTATGGGATCGAGTGGCTGGATGTCCGCAACGGCACCGGTCTGCTGGTAGCCGTTGTGGTCGAGGATCACGGTGAGGTTGTCGAGCCCGTGGTTCCCCGCGTACATCGCGGCCTCCCAGATCTGTCCCTGCTCGCTCTCGCCGTCGCCGATCATCACGTACACGCGGTAGTCGGCGCCGTCCAATCGTCCGGCGAGTGCGTGACCGATCGCGATCGAAAAACCCTGCCCGAGCGAACCAGTCGAGGCCTCGACTCCCGGAAGGCGGCACATGTTCGGATGCCCTTCGAGCGGAGAACCGAGCTGGCGCAGGCTCGCGAGGTCGGCCTCGGGAAAATAGCCGGCCTCTGCAAGCGTCGCGTACAGTCCCGGCGCGCCGTGTCCCTTGGAGAGGATGAAGCGATCGCGCCCCGGGTCCTCCGGACCCTCAGGGTCGTAGCGGAGCACGCCACCGAAGTACAGAACGGTCATAACCTCGACCATGGACAACGAGGTGGACGGATGACCGGAACCTGCCTTGGTTGTCGAAGTGACGATGTTGCGGCGAAGCCTTCGGGTGATCTCGTCGAATTCGGAGCGTTCCCTTGCGGGTGCGGCAGGCATCGAACCTCCCTGTGATCGGACCTGAGGGGCCCATAAAACCACATGGCCGGAGAGAGTTTCGGCGGCTCGCGAGGCTCCCTGCTCGGCGCACTAGGATGGGGCGCCATGGCCGAGAATGAACGCTCGTTTCGCGCGCCCCGGGGGACGTTCGACGTCCTCCCGCCTCAGTCATGGGCACGAAGCGCCCTCGTTCGTCTGGCAATGGATACCTTCGCCCTCTCAGGGTACGCGCCCATCGAGACCCCCATCTTCGAGCACACCGAGGTCTTCGAGCGAGGCGTTGGTGCTACAAGCGAGGTCGTCACCAAGCAGATGTACACGTTCACGGACCGCGCGGGCAGATCGCTGACACTTCGTCCGGAGCTGACTGCGGGTGTGGTGCGATCCGTGCTCGAGCACGGCCTCGATCGAGGTCCTCTGCCCCTCAAACTCGCATGCGTCGGCCCGCAGTTTCGCCAGGAACGTCCGCAGAAAGGGAGATACCGGCAGTTCACCCAGATCGACATCGAGTCCCTGGGGTCGGACGACCCGATGGTGGACGCGGAAGTTGTGGAAGTCGGCGTGAGGTTCTTCCGCAAGGCGGGACTCGAGGTCCGTCTGCTGATCAACTCGATTGGACACGTCGCTGAATCCTGCCGCCTTGGATACAACAAGGTCCTCGTCGAGTTCCTGCGAGCGAACGAGGCTGCGCTCGCGCCCGAGGACCGCGCGCGCATCGAGACCAACCCGTTGAGGACGTTCGATTCAAAGGAGGCGAGGACGGTCGCGGTGATGGAGGGCGCGCCGCTTATCTCCGATCACATCTGTGAGGACTGCCGGGCGCACTTCAGCGCCGTGCTGGATCTCCTGAAATCGGTGAACGTGTCGTTCGAGCTGGAACCCCGGCTCGTGCGGGGGCTCGACTACTACACCAGGACCACCTTCGAGTTCATCGCCGGAGGACTCGGCTCTCAGAATGCCGTCGGCGGGGGCGGGCGCTATGACGGTCTGGCCGAGAGCCTCGGAGGTGGACCCCTTACCGGGATCGGTTTTGCATTGGGGGTTGATCGCATCCTGCTGGCAATGGGTGATAGCGGCGCGCCGTCACGTCCCGTGAGCGTGTATTTCGTTGCTCTGGGGGACGCCGCGCGGCGTGAAGCCTTCAAGACCGTTGCGTCCCTTCGGGACGCAGGCATCGAGGCGGACCTCGATCTTGGAGCTCGCGGCATGAAGGGCCAGATGAAAGATGCCGATCGCTCGGGCGCCCGCTGGGCGGCGATCCTGGGAGAGGACGAGCTCGCGGCGGGAGAGGTGACGCTCAAAGACCTCGCGGGAGGCGAGCAGGAACGCATCCGGATCGACGACCTCGAAAGGAGACTCACGACGTGATGCGCTCGCACAGGTGCGGAGACCTCCGGGCCGATCTCACCGGATCGGAAGTGACATTGTGCGGATGGGTCCACAGCCGGCGCGATCACGGTGGCGTGACGTTCATCGATATGAGGGACGTCGCAGGGCTCGTTCAGGTGGTATTCAGCCCCGAGACCTCGGCGGATGCTCACGCGACCGCCCAGGAACTGCGAAGCGAATTTTGCGTGCGCGTAACGGGTGAGGTGCGCCCTCGTAAAGAAGGGACCGTGAACCCCAAACTCCCAACCGGGGAGATCGAGGTTGCGGTCTCGGCGGTCGAGGTCCTGTCGCGATCGGAGACACCGCCGTTTCAGATCGACGAGTACCACGAGGTGGACGAGGGAGTGCGGCTCAAGTACCGGTTTCTCGACCTCCGGCGTGAGTCCATGCAACAGAACCTCAAGCTCCGCCACCAGATCATCTCGGAGATCCATCGTTTCTTCGATGCGGAGGGCTTCTACGAGGTCGAGACTCCCATGCTCACGCGGGCGACCCCCGAGGGGGCGCGCGATTACCTCGTGCCATCGCGGGTTCACCCCGGCAGGTTCTACGCGCTGCCGCAGTCGCCGCAGCTGTTCAAGCAGCTGTTGATGGTCTCCGGATTCGATCGCTACTACCAGATTGCGCGCTGTTTCCGCGACGAGGATCTGCGCGCCGACCGGCAACCGGACTTCACCCAGCTCGACATGGAGATGTCGTTCGTCGAGGTTGACGACGTTCTCGATGTTACCGAGCGCATGTTCAGGCATGTGTGGAGCGAAGTCCTCGGAGTGGATCCGGGTCCCTTCCCGCGCCTGACCTACGAGGAGTCGATGGAGCGCTTCGGGACCGACAAGCCGGATCTGCGCTACGGAATGGAGCTTGCGGACCTCTCGGACGTGTTCTCGGCGACGGAGGTAAAGGTCTTCAGGTCGGTCCTCGACGCTAGTGGAGCGATCAAGTCGATAGTGGTGCCGGGACGAGGGAGTCTGGGTCGTAAGGAGCTCGACGGCATGGTCGACGAGGCAAAGGAGCTCGGCGCCGGAGGCCTCGTGTGGATTGGGGTCACCGAGGAGGGCTTCAAGTCGCCGCTCGACAAGTTCTTCACCGAGGACGAGCGGGCCGGCATCCTAAAAGTGACCGGCGCGGAAGTGGGTGACCTCGTGCTGGTGGTTGCGGACGCGCGTTCCAAGATCGTGTACAAGGTGCTGGGTGGCCTTCGCACTCGGCTCGCAGATCGGTTCGGCATGATCCCGCAGATTGAGTCGACCGACCCTGCCGCGTGGAAGTTCGCATGGATCACCGACTTCCCGTGGTTCGAGTACAACGATGACGAAAACCGGTGGGAACCGATCCACCACCCCTTTACCGGAGTCGTCGAGGAAACGCTCGAATACCTCGAGACCGATCCCGGCAAGGTGATCAGCAAGTCGTACGACATAACGCTGAACGGCTGGGAGCTGGCGTCGGGGAGCATCCGTATCCATGAGCGGGAGCTCCAGGAGCGGATGTTCCGGGCTCTCGGTATCTCGCAGGAGGAGGCCGAGGAGAAGTTCAGCTTCCTCTTGAATGCGTTCCGTTTCGGACCACCCCCGCATGGAGGTATAGCGCCGGGAATCGATCGAGTTGTGGCTCTTGCGGCGGGGGAGTCGAACATTCGGGAGGTGATCGCCTTCCCGAAGACGCAGACGGCGGCCGACCCGCTAACCGGCGCGCCGTCCGAGGTCGACGACGATCAACTGGCGGTGCTGCATCTGCGGAGCACGGCACCCAAGCCGGAACCGGAGCCGGACTGACGGATTTTCGTTCTGTCTGCTGAAAACCGCGGAAAGCGCGGTTCTGAGCAGACAGAAACGCCGCGGGCAGGCGTCACAATGGGCACATGGATCTGTTCGAAAGCGCCCTGGAGGACCGGTTCGACGAATATGCGCCGCTTGCGGCACGCATGAGGCCGCGCGCCCTCGATCAATTCGTCGGTCAGCGCCACATCCTCGGACCCGGCCGGGCCCTGCGGGCCCGGATCGAGTCGGGAGAGCTGTCGTCGATCGTTCTGTGGGGGCCCGCCGGCACCGGCAAGACGACTCTGGCTCACGTCATCGCCCGGATCACCGACGCCCACTTCGAGCCGATGTCGGCGGTTGCGGCCGGCGTGGCCGACGTGCGGAAGGTCATCGCCGCTGCTAAGGAGCGGCTCGGTCAACACGGGCGCCGCACCGTTCTGTTCCTCGATGAGATCCACCGTTTCAACAAGGCTCAGCAGGACGCTCTGCTCCCGGCGGTTGAGAACGGCTGGATCGTCCTCGTCGGCGCCACTACCGAGAACCCCAGCTTCGAGGTGAATTCGCCGTTGATGTCGCGCAGCCTGTTGTTCAGGTTGGAGGCGCTCACAGAAGAGGACCTCGTTGCGATCATGAAGAATGCACTCGAGGACACAAAGCGGGGCCTCGGCAATCTCGGAGTTAAAGCCCGGCCCGAGGCCCTCGAACACATCGCCCGCGGCGCCGGGGGCGATGCGCGCGCTGCACTAAACGCGCTCGAGGCCGCCGCCCTGATGTCCACCGCACAAGGCGAGATCGACCTCAATGCCGCCGAGGAGGCGCTGCAGCGGCGCGCCCTTCCGTACGACAAGGGCGGCGACTGGCACTACGACGTCATCTCGGCATTCATCAAGTCGATGCGCGGGTCGGATCCGGATGCGGCCGTGTACTGGCTCGCCAGGATGCTGGACGCCGGCGAGGATCCGAGGTTCATCGCGCGCCGGATGGTCATCTTTGCGTCCGAGGATGTCGGCAACGCGGACCCGACGGCTCTGCAAGTTGCCGTTGCCGCACACCACGCGCTTGAGTTTGTCGGACTGCCGGAGGCGTCACTCAATCTCAGCCAGGCCGTCGTGTACCTGTCCATCGCGCCGAAGTCCAACGCGAGCGCGAAAGCGATCTGGTCCGCTACCGAAGAGGTCCAGGCGACAGGGCCGCTCCCGGTCCCGCCTCACATTCGTGACGCTCACTCGCAAGCGTCGAGGACCCTGGGCGCCGGGCGTGGCTACCGCTACCCGCACGACACGGGCGGCTACGTCGAACAGGACTACCTCCCCGAGGACCTTCGAGGTCGCCGCTACTTCGAAGCGATCGCCGGCCGAGAGCGCGAGCTCGCCGACCGTCTGCGCCGACGCCGGGAGGGACAGTCGGCCTCCGACTAGCAAGGGCCGATATACACGTAGTTCAAGCAACTTATTCGCGATCGGCTTCAATTCTTGCAGTGGACGGCCGACATTTCGCTTATGACCGTAGCGACCGAGACCTTGCGCGTGGGCGTTGCCCGGCTGTCGGCAATCCCAAAAGGAGCGGTTGGCCGATCGATCCAGCGGGCCGCATTGGGTCGCTCATTACGCCGGCTGCGGCAGTCACCTGCCGTCCGCTTTGACCTGCGCCTGGTCGTTACGATCGCGCTGGCATTCTCGATGGTCGGTTTGATTCAGTACATGTTCGCGCAGGGCGATATCGAGCGCCGCCTGACCGAGGGACAGCTCGACATCCACCGGTCCGATGCCCGTCTCATAGCCCAGCGCTACGCGACCACCCAACTCGGACAGACTCCGATGGAGGAGGTCAATGAGGTACTCGAGGGAATTGCCACGCGGCCCGGAACGGTGAGGACTTACCTCGTGGAAAGTACGGGCCGGGTGCTCGCGGCAGTGGGCGGAGGTGTGATTCCCGGTACCTTTCGACGACACGGCGCCGATGACGTACTCGAGGTGATCCAGAGCAGAAGTCCGAGCTGGGGACGGGAAGGGGGCGCGTACCACCATTACTTCGAGTACATCGTGCCGGTCGCTCTGGAGAACCGCACCATCGCTCTCGAGGTCGACGTGAAGCTGGACGTTCTCGACCACCAGCTCGCAGACCTGCGTGCACGAACCATCTGGTCGGTGCTCATCGCCATAATCGTCGGGATTCCGCTGTTCTTTCTGCTCGGAGGCCAGTGGCTGCGCGCCGCTCACCGGCGCGCCGTAGACCGTTCGAACCGCGATCACCTGACGGATCTCAACAACCGGCGATCGTTTCGCGCTGAGCTGAAGTTCGCGTTTCGCCATGCGCGAAACCGCCATCTTGATCTCGTGGTTGCGTTGATTGACGTCGACAATTTCAAGGCTGTCAACGACGGCTTCGGACACGCCGCGGGAGACCGGCTCCTGAAGAAGTTTGCCGAAGTTCTGTCGGGAGGCCGGGCCGGAGACGATGTCTTCAGGATCGGTGGGGACGAGTTCGCGATCATCCTGCCGGAGACCGATGAGCAGGCGGCGGCCATCGCCCTCGAGAGGCTCAGGTCCGAGGTGGAATCGACCGTTCTGCCGGTCACGATGAGCTCGGGCATCGCTGCGATCACCGCGGAACTTACCGACATCGATGAACTCTGCGAGCGCGCCGACATCGCTCTATACGAAGCAAAGAGATCGGGTCGGAACCGCGTCGTCCGGTTCAGCGAGGTTCCGGCGCGCGGAGAGCAACAAGCCTGAGTTGTTAACTGAACGCCGGGTGGTGGCGCTGAATTGACACCTCGGCGCTCCGGCGAGCTGGAGGATCGCCGATCGGGTAGGGTCACCGCCATGATCAAGCGACTCCTTGCCCTCGTTGCCGGTGCGGCGGTCACGCTGGAACTCAACCGCAGGTGGGACCGGCGACGCAGCCGCTATTCGCCGAGTTCCTGGACCACTACACTGCTCGAGCGGGTCAACGACCGGCTCGAGGCGCGCCGCTAGAGACACGACCGCGACCCCAGAGGCGGGGTCCGGGTACGCTCGTTTACCGTATGGACACCAAAACCATCCGCCAGACGTTCATCGACTTCTTCGTCGAGCGCGGCCACAGGCATGTGCCCTCGTCCTCGCTCCTACCGAACGACCCCACCCTGCTGCTGACGAACGCGGGAATGAACCAGTTCAAGCCCTACTTCCTCGGCGAGCAGAACCCTCCTTATGACAGGGCGGTGACGGTTCAGAAGTGCATGCGCGCAGGGGGCAAACACAACGACCTGGAGGAGGTCGGGCACACGAACCGGCACCTCACGTTTTTCGAGATGCTCGGCAACTTCTCGTTCGGCGATTACTACAAGGAAGACGCGTGCAATTGGGGTTGGCAACTCGTTACCGAGGCCTTCGGGCTCGATCCGGAGCGCCTGTGGGCGACCGTCTACACGACCGACGACGATGCGGAGCAGATCTGGATCGAGTCGGTCGGCGTGAGGCCCGAGAGGGTCCTGCGCCGCGGAAAGAAGGACAACTTCTGGTCGATGGGCATTGCCGGGCCCTGCGGTCCGTGCTCCGAGATCTTCGTCGACCTGGGTGACCGCTTCGGGGAGCCCTCGGTAAACGGGCCCGCCGACAACGAAGACCGCTACGTCGAGATCTGGAACCTCGTGTTCATGCAGAACGACTGCAACGCAGCGATCGAGCCGGTCGACGAGTTGCCGAAGAAGAACATCGACACCGGCGCAGGTCTCGAGCGCATCGCCATGATCCTTCAGGAAAGGGACACCATCTTCGAGGCGGACATCCTCGCCAGCCTTATCGAGCAAGCCGGCCTGGTGACCGGCCACCGCTACGGCGACGACGCGAAGGCAGACGTGACGCTTCGAATCCTTGCCGACCATGCTCGCTCGGTGACGTTCATGATCGGAGACGGGATCCTTCCTTCTAATGAAGAGCGCGGCTACGTCCTGCGCAGGATCATCCGGCGCGCCGTTCGTTATGCGCGGCTCATCGGGAGCGAACATTCGATCTTTCCGACGATGATCGAGAACGTCGTGGAGCAAATGGGCGATGCGTATCCGGAGATCACGGAGCGGAAAGACTTCATCGTCGACATCGCAAGCAGCGAAGAGGAGCGCTTCACCGGGACCTTGAAGCAGGGTTTGGTTCTCCTCGAGGAGGAGATCAACCGTCTCCCGTCGGGGGAGGGGCAACTTCCGGGGGATGTGGCTTTCAAGCTGCACGACACCTTCGGCTTTCCGATTGATCTGACGCGCGAGATCGCCCAGGAGTCCGAATTGACGATCGACCAGGAGCGGTTCGAGACCCTCATGGCCGAACAGCGGGAGCGCGCTCGGGCGGCGCGCCGTGCGGAGGCGGGGAGGCCCGCAGCCGAGTCCCTTGCCGGCCTTGGCGAAGAGCAGGGTGCGACGGAGTTTCTCGGCTTCGAACATCTGGTTACGACCGGGCACGTGCTCGGCCTTGCACGCGGCGCCGAGGGAGTGCCACTGCTGACGGAGGGCGCCGAGGGCGAGATAGTCCTCGACCGCACCGTCTTCTACGCCGAGGGCGGAGGACAGGTCGCCGACCGCGGTGTCCTGCGCGGACCGTCGGGTCGTGCCGAAGTGCTTGACGTCCAGCGTATCGCCCCCGGATTGATCGGGCACTTCGTGAAGATCACCGAGGGTGAGTTCAAGGTGGGAGACGAAGTCGAGGCCGTCGTCGATGCTGCGTGGCGCGCCGGATCTCAGCGCGCCCACACCGCGACGCACGTGCTCCACTGGTTGCTTCGCGACCGGCTCGGAGACCACGCCACGCAGAAGGGATCACTCGTCGAGCCAGGCAGGCTGCGATTCGACTTCAATCACTTCGAACCACTCGGCGACGACCGGGTGGCCGAATTCGGCGAGGAGCTCCAGAGCAGGGTGCTGGTCGACGACTCCGTGCGGGCGTACGAAACGAGTTTCGAGTACGCACGGTCGATCGGGGCGATGGCGATCTTCGGCGAGAAGTATGGGGACTTCGTTCGCGTCGTTGAGGTGGGCGACTACTCGAAGGAGCTGTGTGGCGGAACCCACGTTCCCCACACGAGCCAGATCGGCGTCATCGTGATCACTGCGGAAGGCTCCGTCGGAGCAAACCTCCGCAGGGTCGAGGCACTCGTTGGGCGCGACGGGCTCGAGTACTTGCAGCGCAAGGTTGCGGTGCTGGAGCGCGCAGCCGATCTGCTGAAGACACCTCCCGACGAGGTGGCCGAGCGCGTCGAGAAGGTGCTCGCCACGCAGAAGGATCTCGAGCGCCGCGTCGGTGAGATCGAACGGCAGTCGGCAACCTCCGACGCCGAGGCTCTGGCGGATACGGCCGTCGATGTGGACGGCACTCGTCTAGTTGTGGCGCGCCGGGACGCCGGTGTGGATGCGCTCCGTTCGCTTGCCCAGCAGCTGAAAGGACGGCTGGGATCGGCCGTCATCGTCCTCGGAACGGCGGGCGAGGGGCGCGCCAACCTGGTCGGCGCGGTGTCCAAGGACCTCGTAGAGCGCGGGATATCGGCGCGCGATCTGCTTGCTCCGGGAGCCGCACTTCTCGGCGGCGGTGCGGGAGGAAAACCCGATCTCGCCATCTCGGGAGGGAAGGCGGCGGACAAGATCGAAGAGGCAATCAATGCCGTCGCGCAGGCAGCTCGCGACGCGTTGGCAACGTAGTGATACTGCTGGGAGTGGATCCCGGCCGGCGCCGCGTGGGGGTGGCCGTAGCGGACACCGAAACACGCTTCGCCCGGCCGCTCGAAGTCATCGATACAAACGAGACCGATCCCATCGCTCGCGTCATTCAGCTCATCCGCGAGCGGGAGGTCGAATGTGTAGTGGTGGGCCACCCGGTCGGCCTGAGCGGTCGCAAAGGTCCGGCGGTTGCCGAGCAACAACAGTTCCTCGAGCGATTGAGGGTGGCAACCGATGTTCAGGTTGTCGAGCACGATGAGCGCCTGTCGACGGTCGTCGCCGAGCAAGGCCTGCGCGCCGGAGGGGGACGAGCTGCGGCGCGCCGGCAGATTCGGGACGCGGTGGCCGCTCAGGTCATCCTGCAGGGCTACCTCGACGCCGGGGCCGGCCGGTGAGCCTCACCAAACGCGGTCGCCTCATGGTTGTGCTCGGAGTGTTCCTTGCCATCCTCGGAACGCCTGTCCTCGCAGCGAACTTCTACCTGCGTTCGGTGGGCGTCTGGGGATCGAGTGATCCGGGTGAGGTCGTTCAGGTGGTTGTTCCGAAGGGCGCCGGCGTGAGCCAGATTGGGACGATCCTCGAAGAACGGGGAGTCATCAAGTCCGCAACCGGATTTCGAATAGCGACGTACGTCGGTGAGGGAGCGGAGCAGATCCAGGCCGGCGAATATCAGATGCCGCGTGGGCTCACCGCCGGCGATGCGCTCGACTGGCTGCTGGGGAACAACCCCGCGGGCGAGGAGTTCGTCAACGTGACGTTTCGGGAGGGCTTGTGGCTCGAGGACTTCGCGGCGGTACTCGATCGCGACACCGATCTCTCGGGCAAGGCCTTCTTGAATTTAGCGACCAACGGGGAGGTTCGTTCCAAGTACCAGCCGAAACAAGTGGACACCCTCGAAGGCCTACTCTTCCCGTCGACGTACCAAATCGTCGAGAAGGACACCGAGAGAACGATCCTGGATCGGCTGGTCGCCGAGTTCGAGAAACAGTTCTCAAGCCTTGATTTCTCCACTGCGAAACAGCTCAATCTCACCCGTTACGACGTGGCCATTGTTGCGTCCATGATCGAGGCAGAAACGCGCGTCGATTCGGAAAGGCCAAAGGTGGCCCAGGTGATCTACAACCGGCTGCGCGAGGGAATGACACTCGGCATCGACGCGACTGTCCTCTATGCGTTGGGAGAACACAAACAGTCGCTCACCCAATCCGATCTCGAGGTGGACTCGCCCTACAACACTCGCAAGAACCCAGGTCTTCCTCCCACGCCTATCGGCGCGCCGAGCAGCGCGTCCCTCGAGGCGGCACTGAATCCGGCGGATGGGGACTGGCTCTACTACGTGCTCGCCGACTGCGAAGGGAATCACGCGTTCAGCTCCAGCTACGACGAGTTCCTCCAGGACAAGTCGAACTATCAAGGACTGGAGTGCTGAGGTGAAATCCGGCGGGAGTTTCCTCGGCATCCTCGGCTGGCCGCTCGAGCACACGTTGTCACCCACGATCCACAACGCAGCCTTTCGCCGGCTTGGTATCGATTGTGCGTACTACGCATGGCCGGTTTCCCCGGAGGAACTCGGCGATGCCGTCCGCGGAATCAGGGCGCTCGGAGCCCTGGGGGCAAACGTGACGATGCCGCACAAGCAGGCGGTCGTTCAACATCTCGACGAGGTCTCCGGGGACGCGCAAGCCCTGGACGCCGTCAACACTATTCAGCGATTCGGCAACAAACTGATCGGCCACAACACCGACGTCGATGGGTTCCGTGAGTTCCTGGAAGGCGATGCGGGGGTGGGGATCGCCGGCCGTCGAGCCCTAATACTTGGAGCCGGCGGGGCCGCGCGAGCGGTGGTGAAGGCGCTTGCCGATTCGGGGGCCGCGTCGGTGACGGTGGCGGCGCGCGACCCCGAGAAGGGCACCGAGGCCGCCAAGCTCGCATCCGCCGGCGAGTCCATCGAATGGTCGCTGGCCGAGGCCGCTGCGGCCGAGGCGGACGTGATCGTCAATGCGACTCCGCTGGGGAGTGACGGAGAGAACCCAATACCCGGCGCGCCGTTCCACTCCGGACAGGTGGTCGTCGACCTTCTCTACAGACCCCCGACCACCGCTCTGGTCAGGGCGGCTCGGGGTGCCGGAGCTCAAGCCTGGGGTGGCCTCGGGATGCTCGTGCACCAAGCGGCGGCGTCGTTTCGGATCTGGACGGGACAGGAGCCGGCGCTGCAGGTGATGTCGGCTGCGGCGCTCCACGCGATGACCGGAGGCCGCCCCAATCCCGCAGCACCACCAACCCAATCGTTCTGACCGCGACGCAAGCGGCGCTCCAGCAACAGAACGCTGTCAGAACGAAAGGACGGTCAGCGCCCCATCGCTATCCCGTCCCGGCGCGGGTCGGCGGCGCCGACGTAACGATCGGATCCATGAACTTGGATGGCCGCCGATCCGCTGCTGAGAGTGGCGGTCCGCGCGCACGGATGTCTTTTCGCCCGGAGGTCCTCGAGGAGGTCGGTGGCGGGTGTTCCAGACTCCACCTCCGACGGCGGCCCGATGACGCCGCTGCAATTGCTCGTTATCTGCTGGCCGCTGTAGTGCGGCTGGCTCATGGCAACAAACGGGTTCATGCGATCAAGGAGCACCCCCACCACCGTCTGGGTCACGAAGTCCGGGATGGGGCCGCCGCCCGCGGCGCCGACGACCATCACCAGGCGTCCGTTACGCAAAATGACGGTGGGCGACATCGACGTCCTGGGCCGCTTCAGGGGCTCCATCACGTTGACGGGCTTCCCGGGCGAGATGGAGGTCAACGAGGTGAAGTTGGTCTGGGCGTTGTTGAGCACCATGCCGCGCACCTCGAGATGGCTGCCGAAGTTTCCGTTGTTCGTCGTTGTCATCGAAACCGCGCGGCCGGCGGCGTCCACGATGCTGATGTGACTCGTGGCGTCACCGCCTCCGCCCTCGTCAGAGGCATCACTCTCGGTACCCGCGGATTCGGCCCCGGGCGGATCGCCCGGCTCAACCGGATGGATCGCCTGGTCGGGGGAGAACAGTGCAAAGCGTTCGGCAAGGTAGCCCTCGTCCAGCAACCCGGCAACCGGCACCGGATTGAAATCAGGATCCCCGACGTGTTCCCGCCGGTCGAAGTTGGCCAAGCGGCTGGCTTCAAGCGATAGGTGCAGCCGGTCGAGGGAGCCCGGGTTCGAGCGATGAACTTCACCACGCTCGAGGAAGTCCAGCATCTGCAGCAGAGCGACGCCGCCGAAGGCCGGAGGTGCAGAGCTGCAGACAGTGCGGCGAAGCACCTCGAGGCACAAAGGCTCGCGTTCGATCGCTTGGTAGCCGGCGAGATCGTCCAGGGTCATGAGACTCGGGATCACCGCAGGCCCGTCATCATCGTGCTGCGGTTTGATCGGCCCGGCGGTCGCGCGCTCGACGATCGCAGGAGCGATTGTGCCGTTCGGGTCGTAGAAGGCCTCGGGCCCACCGTCGCGCAGCTCCCTCAGGACTTCTGCGAGTTCGACGTTCGTGATGGTTGCGCCGATCGGCTTTCGCTCGTCTCCGTCGCAGTAGCGCGCTCCGATGTCCGGATAGGCGCAGCGGGGAAGACCGGAGACCGACTGACCGAGCACACTGTGGAGGTATGGCGGCAACGGAAAGCCGTCTTCTGCGAGCTCAATGGCATCGTCGAACAGACTCGACCACGGGAGTTGACCGTAGGCGGCGTGAAGACGTTCCAGAGCACGCACCGTCCCTGGGACTCCAACGGCTCGACCGGAGACGTTGACCACGCTGCTGAATTGGGTGATGCCGAGTTCTTCTTGCTCGGCGGGTGTCGGTGTCGCAAGATTTGCGGTGACGGTACTCGGCGCGCTTGCCAGCCCGTCGAAGAACCGGACTGCCCCCGTGTTGGGATCCCACGTCGTGGCGAGCGTGTTGCCGGCAAGTCCGGAGGATTGGGGCTCGACGAGCGCCAGAACCGCCTGCACCGCGATCGCTGCATCCGCCGCGCTGCCGCCACGTGGCTGCGTTCTGACCGCGGGGCCACGAGGCAGATTTGCAACAGAACGCGGACAGAACGAATATGCGGCGCGTCGGACGTCTTGCGTCAAGTTCTGATCGCTGGTGTGATGGCTGTACGCAAGCCACGCAGCGAGAGGATTAGCCCCTCACGATTGCTCAACTCCCCGCCCCGGCGTGCCGAAGATGCAATGACACGCTGGTAAAGGTGTATCGCGCAGTTTGTGATCAGGTTTCGCGTTCTCTGCATCAAGCACTTGAAGGAGGGTGCCGGTTATGACCAAGGCTGAACTTCTTGCTGCCGGGCTGGACGACTTCCTGGCCGTCTCCCCGGACGTTGAGGCGGCCGCGGTCGTTAGCGCCGATGGCCTTCCGATGGCTTCTGCTCTGCCCCCGTACGTCGAGGAGGACCGGCTCGCCGCCATGAGCGCCGCGCTGCTCACCCTCGGTGAGAGGGCCGCGTCGGGGCTGGGCAAGGGCGAGCTCGCTCAGGTATTCGTCGAGGCCGCCCAGGGTTACGTCGTTCTTATGGCCGCCGGACGCAGTGCGGTCCTCGTCGCCGTGACCTCGGGCTCCGCAAAGGTTGGTCTGGTGTTGTTCGAGATGCGCAAGGCAGCAAACAAGATTGCCGGGGTAATGGGCGAGACGGTGGCGGTTGAGCACGCAGGGGCCGCCGAAGCCCATCCAGTAGAGCAGACATCAGAGAACGGGTCGGCCCCGGTGGCCGACGCCGGCGAGGCACCCCCGCTGCCCGAGGAAGAGAACGTGACCGAGCAGCAGGCCGAAGAGGCTCTGTCGTCGCCGCAGTTCGGCACGCCGAGCACCCCGCCTCCTGCCCACGAATCCGCCTTCTCAACCTGGCACTGATAGCAGCGGCTCCGCAGGCTTAGGGGACAGAAGACGATGCTCAGAGGAACGCTCGACGACTTCACGCTTTCGGATATCTTCCGGCTGCTCTCGTTCACGAAGAAAACCGGCAAGCTCGAGGTCAAAAGAAACGCCGGAGAAGGCAACGTCTTCTTCCGTGACGGTGATGTCTATTTCGCCCAATCGTCCCTCAAGAAGGAACCCCTCGGCCAGAAGCTGATCCGCTCGGGGTCGCTCACCGAAGCGCAGCTGCTCAAGGCGCTCGATCTTCACGCGTCCACGGGCCAGCGCGTCGGGGAAATCCTTCTCGAACAGGGTGCGATCACTCAGGAGCAGCTCGTAGGAGCGGTCGCGGAACAGATCGAGGACGCGGCGTTCGACCTCTTGCGGTGGGAGCTCGGCGAGTTCCTCTTCGAGGCCCACGAGCGCTTTGAGGTCGAGATCCCAATCTCGGTCTCTGTCGAGAACCTCATCATGGAGGCCTCGCGTCGGCTCGATGAGCTCGATGTCATCCAGCGCAAGATTCCGTCCGCAGAGGTGGTGTTGAGCGTTGCGCCTGCACCTCCGGATGGCGCTCGTCAGATCAATATCTCCCCCGAGGAGTGGCGTCTGTTGGTTCTGGTAGACGGTTCGCGCACTGTGGGCGAGGTCTGCGAGATGGCGGGTCTGGACGACTTCGCCGGCATCCGGACTCTGTACGGAATGATCTCTAGCGGCCTCCTGGACATCGCGGAACTCGGCCCGGCAACCTCAGAAGAGGTCTTGCTCACGCCGCCGTCCCCGGTCGACAGCAGCATGCAGGCTGCGGACGAGGTCGCCGATGAGCCGGCTGTCGCCTATGAGGACGCAGTGCTCGAGGAGGAGCCGATGGTGGTTCGGGCTCCCGATGAGCCGGCTGCGGTCGAGGTCACCGATGAGCAGACTGTCGCCTTTGAGGACGCGGCGCTCGTGGAAGAGCCGATGGTGGTTCGGGCCCCCGATGAGGTCGTTGTGAACGAGGCGTACGAGCAGATCGCAGGGCTCGCATCCGACCTACTCATTGCCGATGACGTCCTCGAGGACGTTTCCGGCGTCGGTGTGGAAACAACGGACGCCGCGGTCGAGGACCTCGATGAGGGTCCCGTGGAGCGCCCGGAAGAAGCAACTACTGAGGTCGTTTCTTCGGAGCCGGTGGTCGAGTCTTACGACGAACTGCTGGCCGATTTCCAGAGCGAGATCGAGGCCGGCGCCACTGCTGCCGACACCGAGGACGTTCTAGCGCCCGAGTACTCCGTCGCCGACGGGTTTGCCTCCGAGGGTTCTGAATTTGCGTCCGAGGACGAGTTTGCCCCCCTGAAAGACGAGTTTGTCTCCCAGGACTCCGAGTTTGCCACGAACGCTGAGTTTGCTTCCGAGGACTCTGAACCGGTAGCGGACGAGTACGCGGATACACCCCTTGAGGAAATCTTGGGACCGGAGAATCCGGTCGGCGCGCCGGATCCCGACTTGTCGGAGGTCATTGCCAGTGGGGTGCCGGACGATTGGTTCAGGGACCCGCAACCGGTTGAGGATGAATCCGCTCCGCAGGCTCCGCCGCCCCCGTCGAGTCCCGACCCGTTTCTCGACGACATACTTAACGGCGAGATAACGCCTCCTGCAGCGCCTGGGCCTGCAGCACCGCAAACTCCCGATGCACCCGGACCACGCGTCGATCGCGCCGCAGTGGTGAGGGAACTTGCGGGGCTGTTCAGCGACGAGGAGGCACCGCGCCGAGTTCGGCCGACGGCCGAGGAGGCCGAAGGCGAAGACACGACTCCGACTGGAGCGGCCAAGCGACGTGTCGAGGACGACGACCAGATCAACAAAGGTCTGATCGGCCGCTTCATCGACGGCGTCAAGGGCATGTAGCGTCGGGGGATCTTATGACCTCCCAGGGGCGCATTGTCCGAACCCACGATTCGGTGGACAACGGCTTGACCAAGCCGTTGAAGATCGTCGTCACCGGCCCGTTCTCCGCGGGTAAGACGACGCTGATTCAGACCATCAGCGAAATCGCAATCGTGGGAACCGAACGCGAAGTGTCGGACGAGACAAGCTCAGTCAAAGAAAACACCACGGTCGCGATGGATTTCGGTCGCATTACTTTCCCAAACGGCGCGTGCCTGTTCCTGTTCGGCACCCCCGGCCAGCGCCGTTTCGAAGTGATGTGGGAGGTCCTGTCCGACGGCATGATTGGTTTCATCGTTCTCGTCAACGCGGCCGATGACCGGTCGCTTAATGAGGCATCGCACATCTTTGAGACGTTCAAGAAATACGCCGACGTCCCGTATGTCGTGGGGATCACCCATCTCGATGAGGCAGGCGCGGATCGATCAGAAGTTGAGACGGCTGTGAGAGAAAAACTCGATTTGACTCCCGAGGACAAAACCATCTTCTGTGATGTGCGCGAGCGCGAGGACGTCAAAACTCTGATTATCGAAACCCTACTAGGGGTCATGGCGCGCCTCGAGGCGGCGGAATCCGCCGACGAAGGCGAACCGGAGAACGCGAATGTCTAGCTTCTTCAGGCGGCTTTTTGGGCGCTCGAGGATCGACGCCTCAAAGCGGCCCCGGGACATTCCGCTGCCCGCCGCTCCGAATCCCGACGATTTGTTCGACTGGAGCCCGCGGGCGAAGCCTGACCGAGCCCATCCAAATTCACTTGGGCCGGCCGAGGTGCCGCGCACCGAGGGGCGTCCGCCGTCGAGCAGTACGACCGTGGCACCAATCTCCGAGGCCCTGTCACAGTTCCGGCAGCCTGGAACCAAGGCCAGATCGAGCCGACCACGGTCGGTCCCCAACGGGGGACCCGCCGGTCCGCCCTCGCCACCACCACGGATGACCAAACCGGCGCAGATCCGGCTCCTGATGGCCGACGGCACCGTCGTAGAGGTCTCCGGCGACCCTGAACTGGAGCGAAGGATCGGCTACCTGGCAGATAACCTACTGGCACCGCTGGCTGAGTGCGCCGATCCCGTGGCCGAGCCTGCACAGCCTTTTGTGCCGGCCGAAGGACCTCCGGGCGCAGAATCGGAGCCGGTGGCCCTGCCCAATCCGGCTGTAGCTCCGGGCATCCTTGATCAGTTTGACGACCGAGGCGGCGAGCTCCGTCCGCCCTCCCGGGGATGGCCGCGGATGCAGCTGGTGTTCTCCGACGGGTCTGAAGCTGCGCTCCCACCGGACCAGGAGATCGTGGATCGACTGGCGTATGTAATAGCGAACTTGCTCCCGGCGCGGCCCACCGCGTAGCCCTAGCGGGGGTAACCGGGAGTTGCGCACTTGCGGGAATTACGCATTGTCGGTTGGCCGAGGCGGTTTCAGTACCGAC
>DASQUP010000309.1:0-26642 GCA_035641235.1 Actinomycetota bacterium | reverse complement strand
GCGCGTGCATCGGCCGCGGCCAGAGCCCGCGCGATCCCCCTTACCTTCGCTCCGAAGCGGGGGCCGAGCTGTTTGAAGTTCGGCTTCACCGTGTAGGAAACGAGCTCCTCGAGCCCACCCACCACTTCGATGCTCTTCACGTTGAGTTCCTCGGAGATCATGCCCTCGAGACCATCGAGATCTGCAACTTCGGAGCGAGGCATTACGACCAGAGCCTTGGCCAGGGGCTGGCGCACGCGCACCTTCGCGTTCGTACGGGCCGAACGCCCGAGCGTGACGAGCCGCCGAACGAGCGCCATGCGGCGGCGAAGCCCGTCGTCGGCGCGCTCGACCACGGACTCGGGCCAGTCGGAAAGGTGGACCGAGTCCGGCGCGCCGGGATCGGGCCCCGTAAGGTTTGTGTAGATCTCGTCGGCGACGAACGGCGTGAACGGTGCGGTGAGCTGCGCGACCGTGACGAGGCACTCCCACAGAGTCAGGAAGGCCGAACGCGTGTCTGCACTGGCCGCCGAACGCCAGAAGCGGCGACGGCTTCGCCGGACGTACCAGTTGGAGAGATCGTCCACGAAGCGGTCCAGCCGCCGGCCGCCGCGCGTGGAATCGAACTCCTCCAGTCCCGTTGTTACTTCACGCACGGTGTCCTCGAGCTCCGCGAGGACCCAACGATCGAGCTCCGACCGCTCGGAGGGCGGGATCTGCTCGGTCGATGGATCGAATCCTTCGATTGCCGCGTAGGTGACCCAGAAGGAATACGTGTTCCACAGCGTCAATAGGTACTTGCGGAGGGTCTCCTCGACAATGTCGATCGAAAGCCGGCGCGGCGCCCACGGCGAGCCCCCCGTAAGAAAGTACCAGCGCAACGCATCCGAGCCCTGGTTGTCGAGCACCGACCAAGGGTCGATCACGTTGCCAAGCGACTTCGACATCTTTCGGCCATCTGTATCGACGATGTGGCCGAGACAAACGACATTGCGATACGAGTTCTGCCCGCGCACCAACGTCGCTACCGCTAGGAGCGAGTAGAACCAGCCGCGCGTCTGATCGATGGCCTCGGATATGAAGTCGGCGGGAAAGCGACGCTCGAACACATCTTCGTTCTCGAACGGGTAGTGCCACTGGGCGAAGGGCATCGAACCCGAGTCGAACCACGCGTCGATGACGCTCGAAACGCGGCGCATCTCGCCTTCGCATTCCCGGCACGCAAACACGATCTCGTCCACGTAGGGCCGGTGCGGATCGAAGCCCGTTAGATCCCGGCCCGCAAGTTCTGATAGTTCGGCGAACGATCCGAGGCACACGGCGTGTCCCGAATCACAGCGCCACACCGGAAGAGGTGTTCCCCAATATCTGTCGCGCGAGAGCGACCAGTCGACATTGTTCGCCAGCCAGTCTCCGAAGCGTCCGTACTTGATCGTCGGGGGTTGCCAGTTCGTGTCCTCGTTTGAGGCCTGCAAGTCGGAACGAATCTGCGAGGTCCGGATGTACCAGTCCTTGCGCGCGTAGTAGATGAGCGGAGTCATGCATCGCCAGCAGTGTGGATAGGCGTGCTCGTATACCTCCGACTTGAGCAGCGCGCCCGATTTCGCCATCGATTCGACAATTGCGGGGTCTGCCTCTTTGAACCACATGCCGGCGAACTCGCCACCGGAGTCCGCGACGCGCCCGGACGGGGTGATCATGTGTTGGATCGGTATCCCGTCGCGCCGGGCAACCGCGATGTCCTCCTCTCCATACGGCGCGAGGTGCACGATCCCGGTGCCGTCCTCGGTTGTGACGAAGTCCCCCGGCCTGATCGTGTGCGCGCGCTCGCTGGATCCGACGAACGGGAACGGCGGACGGTAACGGCGTTCGAGCAGGTCGCTTCCCGGAATCCGTTCGAGCACCTGGACTCCCTCGCCGAGAACCGGCTCCACCCTCTCTTCCGCAAGGATCAGCCAGCGATCCGGCCCGCTGGGATCGGCCACCTTCGCGTACGTGATCTCCGGACCCACCGCGGCGGCCAAGTTTGCAAGCAGTGTCCACGGGGTCGTGGTCCACGCGAGCAGCGAGGTGGCCGGGTCATCGTCGAGCGGGAAGCGGACGTATACGGAGGGGTCCGTGACGCGCTGGTACGCGTCGGTTTGGTGCTGCTCGTGCGACGAGAGGGCGGTCTCGCACCGAGGGCAGTAGGGAACGACCTTGAAGTCCTCCTCGAGCAATCCTTTGTCCCAGATCTGCTTGAGCAGCCACCAGACCGACTCGATGTAGTCGGGGGTCATCGTCCAGTAGGCGTCGTCGAGGTCCTGCCAGAAAGCAATGCGATCTGTCAGTCGGCGATGGTCGTCGACGTAGCGCTGAACGGACTCGCGGCAGCGCCGGACAAACTCCTCGATCCCCACTTCTTCTTCGATCTGGCGCTTCTGAGTGATGCCGAGCTCCTTCTCGACCTCGATTTCGACGGGAAGCCCGTGACAGTCCCACCCGGCCTTCCGGTGCACGTAGTGGCCCCGCATGGCCTGAAAGCGGCAGAAGATGTCTTTGAATGCCCGCGGCTCCACGTGGTGGATCCCCGGCCGGCCGTTTGCAGTTGGGGGACCCTCGTAAAAGACCCACTCCGGGCTCCCCTCGCGCAGGGCCATGGAGCGCTCGTAGATCCGCTTTTCCGTCCAGGACTCGAGTACTCCGGCTTCCATTTCAGGCCACGAGACGTGCGGGCTAACTGGTCTGTATAGGGCCTCCGGCATGCCGCAAGGTTAGCCTGCCCACATGGAACTTCCCGACTATGTGACCTCCTCCAAAGAAGGGGTCATCCTGGAGGCATTCGTGCAGCCGCGCGCGGTTCGGACTGCGGTGGCCGGCGTGCACGGCACCGCCCTCAAGATCAAGGTCGCCGCGCCACCGGTGGACGGGAAGGCGAACGAAGCGCTCCGGGTGTTCGTGGCCGATCTGCTCGGAGTTGCCCGATCGCGAGTGGAACTGGTCGCCGGTGCGGGGAGCAGACACAAACGCCTTCGTATCAATGGAGTAACGCCGGACGAAATCGTCGCTGCTCTGAAACCACTGCGCTGACCGATTTGGTCGAGTTGTGTCCCGGGGTGTGCTATCTTCCCGCGCCCATGAGCCCTGCCAAGAAGACGTCTTCTAGAAAGCAGGCCAAGAAGAAGACGGCGGCGCGCCGGAAGCCTGCGGCGCGCAAGAAGGCCGTTAGGAAGACGACTTCGGCCCGGAAGACCACTGCAAAGAAGACGTCCCGGAAGACAAGCGCGAGGAAGACAAGCGCTAAAAAGACTTCTGCGAGGAAATCCCCGGCAAAGAAGACGTCCCGGAAGAGGACCCCTGCCAGGAAACCAGCCGCCGCCCGAAAGAAGTCGGCGGCCAAGAAGACTGCGCCCAAGAAGACTGCGGCCAAGAAGAGCCCGGTCAAGAAGAGCCCGGCCAGAAAGACTGCGGCCAAGAAGACTGCGGCCAGAAAGACTGCGGCCACGAAGAGCCCGGCCAAGAAGGCTCCGGCTCGCCGCCCGTCCACACCGGCAGCACGGAGGGCCGCGCCGGCTCCCAGGGCGGAGCGACCACCCCGCCCCGTCAAGCTCGACAGGAAGGCGCTTGCCTCGATCCGCCAGACCCTCGAGTCCGAACGAGACGATCTCCTGCGACAACAGGCGGAGCTCGAGGCCGACTCCTTCGATGCCACGCAGTCCGACATGACCGGCGAAGTAGGACTCGATGAAGACTTCGCGGACGCGGGAACGGCGACGTTCGATCGCGAGCGAGACCTCTCGATCCGCAACAACATTCGTGACTTGATCGACCAAATTACTCGGGCAATACGCCGCATCGACGACGGCTCCTACGGGACGTGCGAGCGTTGCGGCCGGCCGATCGACGCGGCCCGCTTGAAGGCTCTTCCCCACGCGCTGCTGTGTATGGACTGCAAGCGCAGGGAAGAGCGCGCGCGTTGAGCCCCTGCCGCACGGCATAGCTTGCCCGAGCGGTGTAAACATTCGTCGTGGATGATGTCTCGAGGTCGCGCACCTACGCCTTTCTGATGATGGCGGCGGGGACCGTCGTCGCCCTCGACCAGATAACGAAGTCACTAGCGCTGTCGAGGCTTCGGGATGGGCCCATCGATCTGATCGCCGGCGCAGTGACGTTGAACCTCACCTTCAATCCGGGCGGTGCCTTCGGGCTCCTTCAGGGACTTCCCGGTTTCTTTTTGGTGGCCACCCTCGTCGTGATCGTCCTGATCCTCGTGTGGGCCCACAAGCTGGAGGATCAGCGGTGGGCGATTCCGCTCGGGATGGTTCTCGGAGGGGGAGTCGGCAACGTGATCGACCGGATATTCCGGGACACCGAGGGGCGTGTCGTCGACTTCATCGACTTCCACTGGTGGCCGGTCTTCAACCTGGCAGATGCCTCGATCGTGGTCGGAATCACCATCATTCTGCTCCTTAGTGCGCGCCCGAAGCCGCGTTCGGAGGCCAGCCCGACGTGATCCGGTTTCGCCCGCTGCGCGCGGAGGTCGGGCGCCGGGTGGATGTAGTGCTGGCGAAGCGAGCGGGCGTCACGAGAACGCTGGCTCAGCGGGCCCTGCGCTCTGGTGAGGTTCGGGTCAATGACGCTGAGGCAAAGCCGAGCTACCGTCTTGAGGACGCGGACGTTGTCGCCGGAGAGGTCCCGTCGGCGACGTTCGCCGAGCCCGCGGCCGAAGAGATCCCCTTGTCTGTGCGCTACACAGACGAGCGCGTGATGGTGGTCTCGAAGCCGCCCGGTCTCGTGACGCACCCGGCCCGCGGCCACGAAGCAGGGACGCTCGTGAATGCCCTTCTCGGGCTCGGTGGTCCCCTGGCCGGGATGGGGAGCACCCGGCCCGGAATCGTCCATCGCCTCGACAAGGACACGTCGGGGCTGCTGCTGATTGCCAGGGACGACTCCGCCCAGGCGTTTTTGGTGGATGCGCTGCGGCGGCGGGAGGTCGAGCGGCGCTACCTGGCTCTGGTGCGCGGCGCGCCTCCCGCGGCGTCCGGGACGATCGAGGCGCCGGTAGGCCGGCACCCGGTGAGGCGCCGGCGGATGGCGGTGGTCTCCGGCGGCAGGCCCTCGGTGACGCATTACTCGGTGCTCGGCTCGGGCGATGGGGTCTCCTTGCTGGAGGCGCGCCTCGAGACGGGGAGAACGCACCAGATCAGAGTGCACCTGTCGCACCTCGGCGCGCCCGTGCTGGGGGATCGAACTTACGGGGGTGCATCGGAGCTGGCTGTGCGTCTGGGCTTGACCCGCCCCTTCCTGCACGCCTGGAAGCTGTCCTTCCCGCACCCGTCGAGTGGAGCTCGTGTGGCGGTGTCCGATCCGCTCCCCACCGACCTGGCCGAGGTCTTGCGGCGCGCCGGCCTAGAACCGCCGGCACCATAATCCGGGATCCACAGCCGGCTCGGCTATGGCCGGACCTTTTGATGCTTTGAGTGTATTTAGGTCCGCATAGCGGCCCCAGATGCACTCAGAGCGTGAATTGGGCCGCAGATTCCTTCGGGGCCGCGAAAAAATCGCCCAAAGAGTGATCTGGTTCACAACGAGGGCCGAGCCGGCGTCCTTTAGTGGGGCGCATGAACAGTTTCATCCAGGCTGGTCGCAAGCATCTGGAGCTCGCGAGGGAGCAGTACCAGCTGGTCAGCCGCCAGCAACTTCTTGCAGACGGCCTTTCCCCCTCATGGATCAAACGGCAGACGAAGTCCGGCGGCCTCGAGGCTGTCCTTCCAGGCATCTATTCCGCTGGCCCCACAGACGGTTCCTACTGGCAGCGAGTGCGGGCCG
The DNA here is from genome assembly GCA_035641235.1 of Actinomycetota bacterium. Lineage (GTDB taxonomy): Bacteria > Actinomycetota > CADDZG01 > CADDZG01 > WHSQ01 > DASQUP01. Next base: position 20,855 of record DASQUP010000309.1, on the reverse strand, counting down.
CATGCCTCTCGTTTGAGGATGGGGCAGTTGCTTGCAGATTGACTGCGGCGCGCCTCCATCGCTTTGCAAGCATCAAGACGAACGAGATCGAGCTGCTGACGGACCAGTCTCGGTTCCGGCGACAGCAGTCATTCGTCCTTCACCGGACCAATTACCTCCCAGATTGCGACGTCACGATCCTGAATGGAATTCCCACCACGACGGCCCCTCGGACGCTCCTCGACATAGGGTCGGTTGTGGGTCCCAAGGCCCTGGGCACGATCTTGGACATCGGCTTGACGCATCGCTCCTTCACCCTTCCCGTCCTGCTTGACCAGCTTGCCCGATCGGCAGCCATGGGTCGGCCGGGGACATCTGCTCTCCGTGAGGTGCTCTCCCGCTACGAGCAAGAGCGTCCCCACGAAGAAAGCCACCTCGAAAGGGCAATGCTGGAGGCCCTGGCAAGGTACGGCTTCCCCCAACCGGTCAAACAATTACCGGTATGGGACCAGGGGACCTTCGTGGGACGCCTGGACGCTGCGTATCCCGATTTGCTAATCGGCCTGGAGGCAGACGGATACGAGTTCCATTCCGCCAGGGGGGATTGGATGCGAGACCGGCGCCGACAAAATGCCCTGGTCAGTCGCGGGTGGCGCATTCTCAGGTTCACGTCCGAGGACGAGACTCGTCCGCTTGCTTTTCTAAATGACCTGGCTCGCTTGCTCAGCTAACCCTCGGGAGCATCCACACCGAATCCACAGGTTCCGGAGTCTTGTGATCAACAGCCATATTCAGTGACTCTGGGACCGGAATGCACATCAGTGCTTGCACCATCACTTCCCGAGGTGGTTTTCTAAACGACACCCTTGTAATTCACATCTTTGCTTGAAATCGGGAAGGGGGCGCGCCGAGCAGTGAGCTTCGTTCATCTCCATGCCCACAGCGAGTACTCGATGCTCGACGGCGCCAGCCGGGTCAAGGACATGTTCGAGGCCGCTGCGGATGCCGGGATGCCGGCCTGCGCCATCACCGACCACGGTGTCATGTACGGCGCCCTGGAGTTCTATCGCACCGGCGACAAGACCGGCGTCAAGCCCATCCTCGGCATGGAGGGCTACCTCTTCGACGGCAACCGCCGCACCAAGCCGGGCCAGCGCGACAACGGCGACAACACGTACCACCTCACTTTGCTCGCCGCCGACGACACCGGCTACCACAACCTCGTCAACATCTCGAGCAAGGCGTGGCTCGAGGGATTCCACTACTACCCTCGCTCCGACTGGGAGCTCCTGACCGAGTACTCCGAGGGAGTCATCTGCCTCTCCGGATGCCTGAGCGCCGAGATCCCCAAACGCATCGTTGCCGGCGACCTCGCCGGGGCGCGCCGGAAGGTCGCCCAATACAGGGAGCTGTTCGGCGACCGCTTCTACCTGGAGCTCCAGGACCACGGCATCCCGGTCCAGAAGTCGCTCAACGACGAGCTCGTGGCCATCGGTAAGGAGATGGGCATTCCGTGGGTGTGCACCAACGACTCCCACTACACAAACAAAGAAGACGCCGGCGCACACGAGGTGCTGCTGTGCATTAACACGGGCAGCGAGCTCTCGGACCCGAACCGGTTCAAGTTCGACTCCGAGGAGTTCTACCTAAAGACACCCGAGGAGATGGCCCAGCAGTTCGCCCGCTGGCCCGGTGCGTGCGAGACGACGCTCGAGGTTGCCGAGCGCTGCAACGTCAACATCGAGTTCGGCAAGACCCTGCTCCCGCGTTTCGACCTCCCGTCCGGCGAGACCCTCGACTCGCACCTCCACAACCTCGTCATCGACGGCCTGCGCCACCGCTACGGCGACGTCGATCCCGAGGTGCGCGAGCGGGCGGAGTACGAGCTCAAGGTAATCACCGAGATGCAGTTCCCGGAGTACTTCCTGGTCGTGCAGGACTTCGTCAACTGGGCGAAGCGCCAGGGGATCCGCGTCGGACCGGGGCGGGGGAGCGCGGCCGGATCGGTCGTCTCGTATGCACTCGGTATCACCGAGCTCGACCCCATCCGCTACGACCTCATGTTTGAGCGCTTTTTGAATCCCGAGCGCATCGCCATGCCGGACATCGACATAGATTTCGACGAGCGCAGGCGCGGCGACGTCATCCGCTACGTGCAGGAGAAGTACGGCGAGGACCATGTCGCGCAGATCGTCACCTACGGCACCATCAAGGGGAAGCAGGCGATCAAGGACGCGGCGCGGGTCCTCGGCTTCCCGTACATGGAAGGCGATCGCCTGACGAAGATGTATCCGCCGCTCATCATGGGCCGCGACTCCGGGCTTCAGAGCGCGCTCGATACCTCTCCGGAACTGCGCGAAGCATACGAGGAGGGCGGCGCGGCGAAGCAGATCATCGACACCGCGCTGAAGATCGAGAACCTCAAGCGCTCCGCCGGCATCCACGCGGCCGGCGTCGTGATCGGCCGCGATCCGCTCATCGAACATGTTCCACTGAAGCGCGGTGACCACGACGAGGTCGTGACTCAGTTCGACATGAAGGGGGTCGAGGCTCTCGGCCTGCTGAAGATGGACTTCCTCGGGCTACGCAACCTCACCGTCATCGAGCTCACACGCGACTACATAAAGATGAACCGCGGCTCGGACGTCGACGTCGACTCACTCGATCTTGCCGACCCCGTCGTGTACGAGATGCTCCAACGGGGCGATTCAGACGGCGTCTTCCAGCTCGAGTCAGAGGGGATGCGGCGGCTGCTCGTCCAGCTCAAGCCCGATCGCTTCGAGCAGATCATGGCTCTTATCGCTCTATACCGCCCCGGCCCGATGGAGCAGATCCCCGCCTACATCGCCCGCAAGAACAACCCGGAATCGATCGAGTACCTGCATCCAAGCCTCGAAGACATAACAAAGGAGACCTACGGCATTCTCGTGTACCAGGAGCAGATCGTGATGCTCCTGCAGAAGCTTGCCGGTTACTCACCCGGCAAGGCCGACAAGGTCCGCAAGGCGATCGGCAAGAAAGACCGTCAGCTCATGGCGTCTGAGGAGCCCGTCTTCATCGAGGGTTGCGTCAAGAAGGGGCTTGACGAGAACGGAGCCCGCAAGCTGTGGGGGCTCATCCAGCCTTTCGCCGACTACTCGTTCAACCGCGCCCACTCCGCGAGCTACGCGTACATCGCGTATCAGACCGCGTGGCTGAAGGCCCACTATCCCGTGGAGTACATGGCCGCGCTGCTCACTTCCGTAAAGGATCGCAAGGACGACAAACCCAAGTACTTGCACATGGCGCGCCGGATGAACATCGACGTTCTTCCACCGGACATCACCTCGTCCGACGTCGATTTCACCCCCGTTGGCGAAGCCATTCGCTTCGGCCTGTCTGCAGTGCGCCACGTCGGCGAGAACGTTGTCGCCAAGGTCATCGAGGCGAGAAAGAACAAAGGTGCGTTCGTTTCGTTCCACGACTTCTGCCGGAAGGTCGACTACATCTGCCTCAACAAGAAGACTGTTGAAGCACTCGCCAAGGCCGGTGCGTTCGAGTCGCTCGGCCACACGCGCAAGGGGATCGTGGAATCCGCCGAGGCGATCGTCGACGACGTCGTGGCCCGGCGTCGAAACGAGGACGCCGGGCAGTTCTCCTTGTTCGGAGCACTGGGCGGCGGCGAGAACGGGTCGACCCACGACCCGGAGCACCCGATCTCGCTCGAGGAGTTCGACAAGAGCATCTTGCTCGCGTTCGAGAAGGAGATGCTCGGGCTGTACGTGTCGGACCATCCGCTCCTAGGAGTCGAGGGACTGCTGGCGCGGATGACCGACGCGCCCCTCTCGGCTCTGGGATCGCGGCCGCAGGGCGACATACTGACGGTCGGCGGGATGGTTTCCGGGATGTCCAAGCGGGTCACGCGCCGCGGCGAAGTAATGGTGATCATGGCCCTCGAGGATCTGTCCGGCGCCGTCGTGGAAGTCATAGCATTCCCGAAGGTCGCCGAGATGTACGCGGGGCTGATTCGGCCCGATGCCATCCTCCTGATAAAGGGCCGGACCGACCGAGATGTGCGTGATGACACGGTCAAGTTGATTGCGATGGAGGTTCACGAGCCCAAACTCGGGATCGACGACCCTTTACAGATAAACCTGGCCGTCGACTCCTGCACGCCGAAGGTCGTGGATCAGCTGAAGGACGTTCTAAGCAGCCATCCCGGCAGCACCCAGGTATTTCTTAATCTCGACAGCGGTGAGCGGAAGGTAGTGCTGCGCCTCGGCAGCGAGTACTGGGTCGACACGTCGAACGGCCTTCACGCGGAGCTGAAGGCGCTGCTCGGCCCAACGGCTTTCACCAGCGCGTAGCCCGTCAGCCGTTCTTTTGCGCAACACTTGCTCCTAGTGCAGGTACAGAGCCAAAGAACCTCAAGGGGTGGCCGACTCGCGCAAGCCGTTCTTGTCGGCGGTGTCGTCGGCGTGACCGCGCAGCTATTCAGGCAGGTCGACGGTCCGCTTCAGTTCTTGGGTGGCGGGATCGCCCCGTGGGTGACTATCGGGTTCGTACTGACGGTCTGGAGCGTTCGGGGCCACCACTCCTTTCGAGCCTCCGGCCTGCTCGGAGCGGAGACGATGGGGGTCTACCTCCTTGTATGGCTCGCTTCCTACCATGCGTTGTTTGTGGTCCGCGAGTCCGTGGAGATTTCGGCGGGATGGCGTGAAGCTTTTCCGTGGGTGGTGCTTTCAGGACCCCTGTGTTTGGCCCTGGGGTTCGTTGCGGCGCTGACGCAGAGGAAGGGAATTCTTGGAGACGTGAACATGGCGCTGCCTATGGCCTGGTCGCTGCCTGAGATCGTAGATAGTCTGCAGCTTGGGTGGCCGCTGGTTGCCATACTCATCGCCGTTATCGCGCTGATGCCCATCGTCGTTTCTGGCCGACGCGATGCAAGCCTGGCCAGAGTGGCTTTGATTTCCGCGTTGTTGGGCGGGGCTGCGGTCGTAATCGTGCCAATCGTCTTTACCGCGGTCCGCTCACTGATTGGTCAGTGACTGCCTCAGTCGCCCCAACCCCATGCACGCCGGTCAACCTTGATCAGACTCTACTCGACCGCGGCTAACCTCTGGGCATGCTCGAGCTGATTGACGGCCGCGACCAGTCCACGCCCGTGCACATCCCGCGCCCAAAGCCCGTCGGCGCGCAGGCCAATCCCGAGCAGACCGTCCGGGAGATCGTGGAAAACGTGCGGCTGCGCGGCGACAAGGCCTTGCTCGAGTACACCGAACGTTTCGACAGAGCGACGATCCAACCGGACGATATCCGTGTCCCCGAGGAAACCATTCACAAGGCGCGTAACCTGGTGCGTCCGGAGCTGATCGACGCTCTCGAGGTGATGGCCGAAAGGCTCAGGTCCACGTGCGAGCGCGCGAAGCCCGAAGGCTGGCTCGAACAGCGCGACGACGAACTGGTGGGCGAACTAATAAGGCCGCTGCGCCGCATCGGGATCTACACCCCGGGCGGGCGCGCCGCATACCCGTCGACGGTGATCATGGCGTCGGTGCCGGCCCGCGTCGCCGGCGTGGGCAGTGGGATCGCCCTGTGTTCGCCGCCGCAGCCCGGAGCCGACATTCCGGACGCCATTCTGGCGGCGTGCTCGGTGGCCGGGATCAGCGAGGTCTACAGGATGGGCGGCGCCCAGGCGATAGCCGCGCTCGCCTTCGGAACGGAATCGGTCAGGCCGGTGGAGAAGATCGTCGGGCCCGGCAACGTGTACGTCACCCTCGCCAAACGGTTCGTCCAGGGCTGGGTCGGCACCGATTCGGAGGCCGGCCCCACGGAGATCGCCATAATCGCCGACGACACCGCCGATCCCCGGGTCCTCGCCGCCGATCTCGTGGCACAGGCGGAACACGGCCCGCTGGGGACGCATGCGCTGATCACATGGGTGCCCGAGCTCGCCGAGCAGGTCATCCAGCGCCTCGACATCGAGGTGATGGGGCACGAGCGGCCCGAGGACGTCGAGAACACTCTTATCGAGGGCGGGCGCGCCGTGCTGGTTAGGGACCGGGACCACGCGATCGCCACGGCAAACGCCCTCGCCCCCGAGCACCTCGAGCTCATCTTCGCCGGAGCTCTCGACGCTCTCGACTCGATCCGAAACGCCGGCGCCGTGTTCGTCGGCCCGAACTCGCCGGTGTCTGTCGGGGACTACGTCGCCGGTACGAACCACATCCTTCCGAGCGGCGGAACGGCGCGCTGGTCGTCGGGCCTGGGTGTCGCCGACTTCATAAAACGCATCTACGTCTCCGGGCTCGAGCCCAGCGCCCTCGAGCGCCTGGCCCCGCACGTCGACGCCCTGGCGGAGGCCGAGGGTCTGCACGCCCATGGGCGCGCCGTGCACGCGCGCCTCGACGATCACGGCACACTGTAGCCATGCTGCAGGAGCCGCCACTGCCGGTCAGGCGCGATCTGACGGACGTCGAGCCGTACGTTTCGCCGCAATTGCCCGCGCGCGTGAGGCTCAATACAAACGAGTCTCCCTATCCGCCTCCGGAGGATCTGCTCGAAGAGGTCTTCGCCGCCCTTGCCGAACGCCAACTGAATCGTTATCCGAATCGCGATGCCACGGCGCTTACCGAGGCGATCGCCGATCACAACGGATGGACGCGCGACGGTGTTTGGGCGGCAAACGGATCAAACGAGGCGTTCCAGCATCTGTTTCTCGCGTTCGGAGGCCCGGGGCGGAAGGTGATGGTGTTCGAGCCCACGTATTCGTTGCACTCGTTGATCGCACGTATCACCGGGACCGAGGTCCTGGCGCTGCGGCGCGACGACGACTTCGAGATCGACGTCGACGCAGCCATCTCGGCCGTCCGCGCGCAACGACCCGACATCGTGATCCTTTGTTCGCCGAACAACCCCACCGGATTGCCGGAGCCGCTTCCGGCATTGAAGGCATTGATCGAGGAGGCACCCGGACTGGTTGTCGTCGACGAGGCCTACATCGAGTTCGCCGATCCCGGGGACAGCGCCATGTCCCTGCTGGCCGACCGGCCAAAGGTGGCCATCTCGAAGACACTGTCAAAGGCGTGGCGGCTCGCCGGGGCACGTATCGGCTATCTGCTGGCAGCACCTTCAATCGTCGAGGCGATGGCGCGAGTGAAGCTCCCCTACCACCTATCGACCTTCACTCAGCTCATCGGTCGGGCCGCACTCGGCCGCGCCGGTGAGGCGCTGCGAGTCGTGGAGTCGATAAAGACCGAACGCGACCGGATCGGTGTAGAACTCCAGGCGATGGGAATCAGGTCATGGCCCAGCCGCGCAAACTACGTTCTCTTCCGGATCGAAGGATCAGAAAAGGTATGGCGATCGCTCTATGACCGCGGTGTGCTGATCCGGAGGTACTCGGGGGCTCCGGGACTCGAGAACTGTCTTCGGGTTTCGGCGGGACGTCCGGAGGAGACCGACGAGTTCCTCACCGCGATGAGGGAGGTGCTCCCGTGACCGAGCGGCGCGCCGAGATCGTCCGCACGACTACCGAGACCAAGGTGCGCGTCGACCTCTGTTTGGACGGCGGCGACGTCGGCGCATCAACGGGTGTGCCCTTCTTCGATCACATGCTGGAGCAGCTCGGCCGGCACGGGCGATTCGGACTCGTCGTAGAGGCGACCGGAGACCTCGAGATCGATGCCCATCACACAGTCGAAGACGTCGGGATCGTCCTCGGGGAAGCCCTGACCGAGACCCTCGCAGACAAGAAAGGAATCAATCGGTACGGCGACGCCCTCGTTCCGATGGAGGAGTCACTCGCGCAGGTCGCCCTCGACATCTCCGGACGGCCGCTCCTCGTCTACGACGCGGAGATACCGGCGGAATCGATCGGCGCCTACGACACGGTTCTCACCGAGGAGTTCCTCACGGCACTGGCGCGCTTAGGTGGCCTCACGCTCCATGTCCGGCTCCTCAAATCGAAGAACGCGCACCATGCGGTGGAGGCGATCTTCAAGGCACTTGCGCGCGCCCTTCACGACGCCGTTGCGATCGATCCCGGCGCGCCGCACGTCTTGCCCTCGACGAAAGGGGTGCTGTGAAGGTCGCAGTCCTCGACCATGGGATGGGCAACCTTCGAAGCGTCGCGAAGGCACTTGAGGCTGCCGGAGCAACGGTGACGGTCACGGCCAACCCATCGGACATCGCCAGCAACGATGCGCTGTGCGTGCCGGGACAAGGCATCTTCGGTCGCTGCGTGGAGAACCTCGCCGATTCCGGCAACGGAGACCTCATCGCCGACTGGATCGCCGCGGACCGCCCCTTTCTCGGCATCTGTCTCGGGATGCAGATCCTCTTCGACCGCAGCGACGAGAACGACGCAAAAGGGCTCGGCCTATTCCCGGGCGAGGTGCGGCGGCTGCCGTCCATACTTACGGTCCCGCACATCGGCTGGAACGAGGTCGGCGACACCCACTACTATTTCGACCATTCCTACGCAGTGCACCCGGCGGACGAGGCCATTGTCGTGGGCTGGTGTGAACACGGCGAGCGGTTTGCCGCGGCAGTCCGAAGTCGATCGGTATTTGCGGTCCAGTTCCATCCCGAGAAAAGCGGGGCCGCCGGCATCGATCTGTTGAAAGGTTGGGTCCGGTGAACTTCACGGTTTTCCCCGCAGTCGATATCTCGCAAGGCAAATGTGTTCGCTTGCTCCAGGGTCAGTTCGGGAGCGAAACCGTCTACTCGGACGACCCGGTGAAGGTAGCGATCGGGTTCTCGCGCGCCGGCTCTCGCTGGCTCCACATCGTCGACCTCGACGGTGCCAAGACAGGTGAAGCGGCAAACAGGGAACTCGTTCTCGAGGCCGTGAAGTCGTCGTCGTGTCCCGTTCAGGCCGGAGGAGGTCTGCGCTCGCTAGACGACGTCACAGAAGTCCTGGCGGCCGGCGCGGGACGGGCGGTTGTCGGGACCGTCGCTCTGGAGGACAGAGCCGAACTCCGGCGAATCTGCGCGCGATTCGGTGATCGCATCGCGGTCTCGCTCGATGCCCGCGGCGGCGAGATTGCAACGCACGGTTGGACCGTCGGAACGGGCGTTCCCGTCCTGGACGCCGTAAAGATGTTCGAGGAAGCCGGCGTGTCTACCTTCATCTACACAGACGTCGGGCGGGACGGAATGATGTCGGGTCCAAATGTGGAAGCCATCCTTCGACTAGGAGAGGCAACCGAACTGCCGATAGTCGCTTCGGGAGGCATCTCGTCGATCGAGGACGTGAAGACGGTGGCGCGCCTTCATCCGGACGGCGTTGACGGGGCGATCGTGGGGCGGGCTCTCTACGAGCACAAGTTCGGGGTGGTCGAGGCGCAGCACGCCGCGGATATCGCGGCGGGAGGACGTGACCCCGAACCCTTGGTGGAGTAGACGATGACCCTCGCCAAGAGGATCATCCCTTGCCTCGACGTCGACAAAGGCCGGGTGGTCAAAGGTGTGCGTTTCGTTGATCTCCGCGACGCGGGGGACCCGGTTGAGCTGGCGGCTAGCTACGACGAAGCCGGCGCCGACGAGATCGTTTTCCTCGACATCACGGCGTCGTCAGAAGGACGAGACCTCATCCTCGACGTGGCGGCGCGCACCGCCGAGTCGGTATTCATTCCGCTGACGATCGGCGGTGGTGTTCGTTCGGTGGACGACGTCAGGACGCTCCTGCGGGCCGGTGCCGACAAAGCTGCCGTCAACACCGCCGCAGTGCAGAGGCCCGAGGTGATCGCCGAGGCCGCCGGCGAGTTCGGTTCACAGGCCATCGTGGTTGCGATCGACGCCCAACGGGCGGGCACCAGCTGGGAGGTGTTCGTCCACGGTGGCCGGACCCGGACGGGCCTGGATGCCGTCGATTGGGCGCGTCGGGCATGCGATCTCGGGGCCGGGGAGATCCTGCTGACGTCCATGGACGCCGACGGGACGACGGCCGGCTACGACATCGCGCTGACCTCTGCCGTGGCCTCCGCGGTCCCCGTGCCGGTGATTGCGTCCGGAGGCGCCGGCACGCCGGATCACCTGGCGGACGCCGTCGATCCGGCGCTGGGTGGGGCGGAGGCGGCACTGGCTGCCTCTGTATTCCACTTCGGGGAGTTCTCCGTCCTCGACGCCAAGCGGGCGCTGGAGACGCGCGGGTTGCCCGTTAGGATGCCGCACCCATGACGACGTTCCTTCTGTACGACGACTCCGTCAGGAGCCCCGAAATGCGTCACGAGATCGGCCTCGCCGTCGGCGACCCGATCGTGTTCCTGGACCACGCCGGGCGGCGCATCGTTGTCGGAAGCATCCTCGAGCGCGGTGGATTCGAGAGGCGCGAGGACGTAGTCGACGAGTTCTGGAGCCACGACGAGTTGGGATACGACGACTTGATCAAGGATCCGGGTTTCCCCCTCCACAACATCGGTCCCGAACTCGTCCTGAGGGCTCTTCGGAGGGCGGAGGTTGACTCCGCTGTTGTTCCCCCCACGTTTCGTCTGAACGTCGCGGACTACCTTCGTGACGCCGGCATCACGCTGGATGTCGATGCCGAGCAATGGCAGGTCCGGCGACGCCACAAGACGCCTTGGGAACTGGAGGGCATCGAACGCGCGCAGCGCGCAGCCGAGACGGCGATGCTGACCGCCGCTCGAATGTTGCGCGAAGCCGATGCCACCAGTGATGGGCGTCTTCGCTTCGAGGGTGAGATCCTGACGGCCGAGCTTGTGCGCGAGGCGATGCAGTCCGAACTCTTGTCCCAAGGCGCCGAATCCGAGGAAATCCTCGTGCAGACGGGAGACGCCTGTCTCGATGGTCATGGCTTGGGATCCGGACCCATCCTCAACAATCAGTCGTGCATCATCGACTGCTTTCCCCGGGATCGGAGGACCGGCGTGTACACGGATATGACGCGCACATTTGTGCCCGGCACGCCATCCGAGGACCTCGTGAGAATCCACCGTCATTGCCTCAGGGCTCTCGAAATCGCTTACGCATCTATCAGGCCCGGGCACAAGGATGCTCACGAGAAGGTCACCGAGTACTTCCACGAGCACGGCTTTCCCACGAGGGAGCATCACGAAGGCGAGGATCCGTTGGTCGAGGGCTACCCCTATGCACTCGGCCACGGCGTCGGCCTCGAGGTCCACGAACGCCCATGGATGGGCAGGCGTTCCGATGAGCTCATTGCCGGGGATGTGGTTGCGGTGGAACCCGGCCTCTATTTCGCCGGTGTCGGCGGCATTCGGCTCGAGGACACGGTGATCGTCACCGACGATGGCCCCGAGCATCTGACCGACCCCTATCCCTACGACCTCGCGCCGTAGCGATGGACGTCGCCGATCTCAAGTTCGACGACCAGGGGCTGCTCCCTGCAATCGTGCAGGACGTCAACACGAACGCGGTGCTGATGCTCGCGTATGTCGATGCAGAGGCGCTGAGGCGCACGCTCGAGACGAAGACGACGTGGTTCTGGAGCCGGTCGCGTCGCGAGTACTGGAACAAGGGAGCCACATCCGGAAACGTCCAGAAGGTCGTGGACGTGCGGTTCGATTGCGACGCCGACACGGTGCTGATGATGGTCGATCCCGCCGGGCCTGCGTGCCACACGGGCGAGTACTCGTGTTTCTACAGAAGTTTCACGGATGCCTGAGGCGTCCGGCATACGACCGAACTTCGCAACTTTCAAGGATTTAACGCGCGAGTACTCAATCGTTCCGGTATGGCGAGAGGTGCTCGCCGACTTCCAGACGCCCGTCGCCGCATGGATGAGACTCGACCCGCGCCCCAACGGCTTCCTTCTGGAGAGCGTCGAGGGTGGCGAACGTTGGGCCAGGTACTCCTTCATCGGCGGAGATGCATTTGCGACGATCACCGCGCGTGACGGACGGATCTCAGTCACCGGCGATCCCCCCGTACGGCCCGCGGACGGCGAGCCTCCACTCGCCTACGTGAAACGGGTGCTCGAGGACTGGAGCGCTCCGCGTCTCGACGGACTTCCGCCGCTGCACGGAGGAGCGATCGGTTACATCGGATACGACTGTGTGCGCGAACTCGAGCGGCTCCCCTCACCGCCGCCGGACGACCTGAACCTGCCAGACCTCGCTCTTTTGCTGACGGGCACGTTCGTCGTCTTCGACCATCTGATGCAGAGGGCGTTCGTGATCACCAACGTCGCTCAGCCGCGCGATCCGCGCGCCGCCTACGACGATGCGGTGCAGAGGTGCGAGGCCGTCATCGAGCAACTGGCTCGGCCGCTCGGGTCGTCGGCGATGAATATCTCATTGGATGACGCGGTTTCGTTTTCGAGCGCCGTAGCCGACGACGAGTACGCGCGCTGGGTGGAGAAATCGAAGGAACACATCTATGCCGGCGACATCTTCCAGGTCGTACCTTCGCGCCGGTTCGAGGCGCCGCTACAGGTGCCCGCGTTCGGCGCCTATCGCGTGCTACGGACCCTGAACCCGAGTCCGTATATGTACTTCCTCCGTCTCGCTGCCGGTGAGGACCACGACGAGATCGAGATCGCAGGATCGTCTCCGGAGCCGCTCGTGCGGGTGACCGGCGATCACGTTGTCACGCGCCCCATCGCAGGCACGCGCCCCCGCGGAGAGACCGATGAATCCGATCAGAAGCTGGCCCAAGACCTCCTGGCCGACTCGAAGGAGCGGGCGGAGCACGTGATGTTGGTCGACCTTGCGCGCAACGACGTCGGGCGGGTCGCGCGTTACGGGTCGGTCACCGTCGACGAGCTGATGGTGATCGAGCGGTACTCCCACGTGATGCACATCGTTTCGAACGTTTCCGGACACCTGGCGCCCGGAAAGACCGCGTTCGACGCGTTGCTTGCCTGCTTCCCCGCCGGCACGGTGTCCGGCGCGCCGAAGGTGCGTGCGATGGAGATCATCGATTCGCTCGAAGTGACCCGGCGTGGCCCGTACGCAGGGATCGTTGGCTACTTCGACTTCTCCGGGAACCTCGATACATGCATAACGATCCGCACGGTGGTGGCAACCGGCGGGCGGGCGTACGTCCAGGCCGGCGCCGGGATAGTGGCCGACTCGGTTCCGGAGGCGGAGGCCGAGGAGACCAGGCGCAAGGCCGAGGGGATGCTTCGGGCCGTAGCCGCGGCGCGCCACCTCTAGCCCGTTCTTTTCTTCTCTGAGCGTCTACCAGACGCCTCACGAAGAAAAGAACGAGGTTCGTATGCTGGTTCGGTGGGATCCGGAATGGGGTTTTCGTGGCAGCCGTCGCTGTTCGACAGCGACCAAGCGGATTTCGACGCGTCGTTTTCGGCGCTCAAACGAATCCACCTCGACCCGGAGTCCTGGGTGGACCACGGTCCGGCGTGGGTGAGCGGCTCCGATCAGTTGTTCGAAGCGGTGCTCGAATCGCGCGACTGGGGGCAGCGCGTCCGGCACATGTACGAACAGCGCGTCCGCGAACCGCGCCTCACCTCGTCGTGGCTCGCCGAGTCGGGCGAGCCGCTCGTCCCCGAACTCATCGAACGCATGCGCGCCACGCTGTCCGACCGCTACGAGGTCGGGTTCGACTCGGTGGGATTCAACCTGTACAGGGACGGAAACGACTCCGTCGCGTGGCACGGCGACAAGATCAGCACCGAGATCGAGGATCCGGTGGTGGCCCTCGTCTCGCTTGGAGATCCGCGGCGGTTCCTGTTGCGACCGGCGGGCGGTGGTAAGTCGAGGGCCTTTCGGCTTGGTCGAGGAGACCTACTCGTTACCGGCGGCAAGACCCAGCGATCGTGGGAGCACAGTGTCCCGAAGGTGGCTCAGGCGGGGCCGCGTATCAGCCTGGCGTTTCGCCACGGAATGGACCGTTCCGCATACCGTTCCAAGAAGGTTGTGGCTCCCGATCGCACCGGTTAGGCGTTGGGTGTCAATCGTTGGTGCGCTTCCCCGGCGCTCACCGTGAGGCGAACCGCGCGCGACGTGATCTCGGCGATCAACTCCGCAGGGACGAACCGCGACTCCTTGAACCATCCCGGCTTCAGCACGATGCCCGAGAAGATGTCCTTCTGCTCGTCGGCCACGACGTCGGCGACTTTGCCAAGTTCCTGGCCGTCGGACGAATGCACTGCCGTGCCACCTTTGAGTGTGGTCCACGAGATGGGAACTTCGTCGCGCTTCATCCGGCTCGATACTACGTGTGTGTTTCGTGCGCTGACGATCTGTTTTCTTTTGGTCGCGGCGGTTTCTTGCACCGCGGAAGGGCCCCGGCGTCCCGAAGTCGAGCCGACCGGCCCTCCTACTGTGCAGATCGAGGATATTGAGGGACACTCGGCGCAGTTCGACGAAGAACTGCCCGAGCGCCGCGCGGGAACGCAGAACGAGGGCGCGGCGTCCGCCTACCTCTTGGGGCACCTGCAGCAGGCCGGCTATCTGGTTCGTCTCGACGGAGTTCCAGTCGGGAACCTTGTGCGTTCGACTAACGTGGTCGCCCTGCCGCCGAGCGCAGAGGATCCCGTGGCCGTGGTGGTAGTTCCCTTCGACACCGGCGAGGAACCTGAGCCGTCCGGCGCATCCCTGGGGCTCTTCCTGGAGTTGGCGCGTGCACTTCGAGTGGCGGTGCCGGATCACTCCGTCGAGTTCGTCGCGCTCGGAGCGGACCACGCTGAGGTACCCGGTGGCCGTCTCGGAGCGAGGCGTCTCATTCAGGGCCTGCTCGACGACGACCTCGACCCGGTGGTGATCGAGTTGCTCGCCTTGCACGGTGGTACCGGGTTCTTCGCACGCGGACCCGCGGCTCCCGGGATCAACGAAGTTGCCGAGAGCATCGGCGTTGAGATTCCCCCGAGTCCGCTGAAGATCATGCCCGACGAGCAACTGTGGCAGCGCGCCGGGCTGGACTTTGCCGTGATCGGGGGCGCGCCGGATCAGGTCGGCAAAGTGCTGCTGGAGTACCTGACGGAGCGTGGCCGGTAACCTGACGGCATGTCTTTGCTTGACGACCTTCTCGCGTCGACCAAGGCACGTGTCGCGGAGCTAAGCGGCGTCGTGTCGGAGGAGGCCCTGGAACAGCGCATAACCGCCGCCGCGGCTCCGCGCGGGTTTGCAGCAGCTCTGGCAGGCGACGACATCGCCCTGATCGCGGAAGTGAAGCGGGCGTCTCCCTCGAAGGGGGTCCTGAAGGAGGACCTCAACCCACGGGAGCTTGCCGGTGCGTTCAGGGACGGCGGCGCGGCCGCGATCTCCGTTCTAACCGAACCGGACTATTTCCTCGGCTCCATGGAGGACCTCGGCGCGGCCCGAGAGGCGGGCCTCCCCGTCCTGCGCAAGGACTTCATCATCGATCCCTTTCAAGTGTTCGAGTCGAGGGCGTGGGGGGCGGACGCGCTCCTGTTGATCGTCAGGGCGGTCGGGAATGAGCTGGCCACGCTGTACATGTCGGCGCGGTCCCTAGGGCTCGATGTGCTCGTGGAGGTCTTCGATGAGGCGGACCTCGATCGAGCTCTCGATCTGGGGCCCGACCTGATCGGGATCAACCACCGGGACCTGACGACCTTCGAAGTCGATCCGGAGCGCACCGCCAAACTCGCACCGCTCGTTCCAGACGGCTGCACGATCGTTGCGCTCTCAGGGGTCGAAGAGCGTGCCGAGGTGGCTGCACTTCACGCGGCCGGGGCCCAAGCAGTGTTGGTGGGGGAGAGCCTGGTGCGGGCGTCCGACCCGGCGACCAAGGTACGGGAGCTGATGGGCCGATGAAGGGACGCTTCGGCGAGTTCGGGGGCCAATATGTGCCCGAGGCACTGATGGGCGCGCTCGATGAACTCGAGGTCGCGTGGGACAAGGCGCGGTCTGACGACGAGTTCCTCGCTGAGTTGGAGCGCCTGCGGGCAGATGTGATCGGCAGGCCGACGCCGCTCTACGAAGCGGCGCGTTTTTCGGAGCGTGCCGGCTCACGAGTGCTCCTAAAACGAGAGGATCTCGCGCACACCGGAGCGCACAAGATCAACAACACGATCGGCCAGGTCCTGCTCGCCGTCCGGATGGGCAAGACGCGGATCATCGCCGAAACCGGCGCGGGGCAGCACGGCGTTGCCACGGCCACGGCGGCGGCCTACTTCGGGCTGCCGTGTGTGGTCTACATGGGCTCCGTAGATACGCGCCGGCAACACCTCAATGTCGTACGGATGCAAATGCTCGGTGCTGAAGTCGTTCCGGTCGAAGCGGGTTCGGCGACACTCAAGGACGCAATCAACGAGGCCCTGCGCGACTGGGTAACAAACGTCGAGGACACGCACTACGTGATCGGGTCGATCGTTGGCCCCCACCCCTATCCCGAGATCGTCGCGAGCCTCCAATCCATTATCGGTGGTGAGGCGCGCGCACAGTGTCTGGAGCTAACCGGGGAGCTTCCAGACGAAGTAGTCGCGTGTGTGGGCGGAGGCTCGAACGCAATCGGTCTGTTCCGTGGGTTCTACGACGATGACGTGCGCCTGGTCGGAGTGGAGGCGGCCGGCGAGGGCCTCGATCGGCGCCACGGAGCCTCGATCACCGAGGGGCAGCCGGGCGTACTGCATGGCGCGCGCAGCCTTGTGCTTCAGGACGAAGAGGGGCTCATAACCGAGGCGCACTCGATCTCGGCAGGGCTCGACTACCCAGGAGTTGGGCCGGAGCACGCGTGGCTGGCGGCAACCGGCCGGGCGCGCTACGAGACCGCAACCGATGGCGAGGCCCTCGATGCTTTTGCGGCCCTCGCCGAGTCCGAGGGCATTCTTCCGGCCCTTGAACCCGCTCATGCGCTGGCGTATGTGCTGCGGTCCACGCCGGGCGGGCTGGTGCTCGTCGGGCTATCGGGGCGCGGCGACAAGGATGTGGCGACGATCGCAGAGGCGACCGGCCGGTGACCGTTTTGCTGGATCACCTCGAGGCCCGGCGCGCCGCTGGCCGCAAGCTGCTCGTCCCCTATGTGATGGGAGGGCGACCTTCGCTCGAGGGCTGGCCGGACGCCTTTTCGGCGGTGGCGGGGTTCGCGGATGCGGTCGAGATCGGACTTCCCTACTCGGACCCGTTGATGGATGGCCCGGTGATCGCCGGCGCCGGTGAGCGGGCCATTAGGGACGGCGTCGGCCCGCTCGAGGTCCTCGACTCCGCGGCCGGCCTGCCGGCGGAGGTTCCTCGTGTCGTGATGACCTACTACAACCCGATCCATCGCCTCGGCGAGGCCGAATTCTGCCGGCGCGCCGCCAAATCGGGGATCGGCGGCCTAATCGTGCCGGATCTGCCCGTTGAGGAGTCCTCGTCGCTGCGGGAGGCAGCGGCGGATGCCGGGCTCGGATGGATCCCGCTCGTCGCGCCGACCTCCTCGCCGGAGCGGGTATCGGCGATCACAGCAACCGCAACCGGCTTTGTTTATGCCGTATCGACCCTCGGAGTGACGGGGGCCCGGGAGTCCCTTTCTGAGCGCGCCGCCGCCGTCGTCGCACGGTGCCGGGAGGCCACGGATCTGCCCGTGCTTGTCGGAATCGGGGTCACGACCGCCGGGCAGGCGGTCGAGGCCGTCGAATCCGCCGACGGGGTGGTCATAGGCAGCGCCGTGGTCGGCCTTATCGAGGAGCGGGGAGCGGAGGCGGCGGGAGAGTTCCTGGAGGAGGTCCGGACCGCTCTGGCGGCGCTCTAGGCGCTGCTGCGCGGCAGTGCTGGGGCCCTGTGGATTTCGGCGCGCCCGTTTTGCCCCTCGGAGGCCGATTCTCGTCGGTCGCCCAGCGTCTGGCACTTCCAGTGCCTGGAAATATCTAGTGAAAGATAGCCCGTATTGGCTATTTATGAAGCGACATCCGAGCCGATGGGGAAAGCAGCAGATGAAGCCCCACCAGGGAGGATGCGAAATGCGCCAGATAAGGATTCAGAAAGGACGCAGGCCCCGGCCCTAGCGCCTCCCTGCCGCCCAACTGATGACCGTCCTCGAGTCCGGCCTTCGGGCCGGATTCGTCGCGTAGGGCGCGCCGCCCCTTGTGGGGCGCGCCGCACTCCCCGTGGCGACGCTTTTCGCCATCTGATGGCAAAACCTGCACGTAAAACGGCGCTTTCTGCCAAGTGTTGGCGCAATCGATCATGCGGCGTCCGCCGCGTTTTTTGTCGCATCACCTAGATACGGTGATTCCGAGTGGGGAGGACCGGTCAGGAGCTGCGGTGCGCTCGGCGGAAGAGTGGGAGTTGGTCACACGCTGGATTGCGTGGGGTCTGAACGACTGTCAGATCGCACGCCTGACGGGAATTCCGCGGACCACAGTCCGAGACTGGCGCCACCTGGGCCGAGAACCCGGCGCCTACCCGCGGCGTGGTGACTGCCCCGTGTGCAATGGTGCTTGCATCGATGCCCAGGCTTACTCCTACCTTCTCGGTTTGTATCTCGGCGACGGCCACATCAGTTCGCATTCAAAGGGCGTTTTCAAACTCCGGATTTTCCTCGATGACCGGTATCCCAACATCATCAAGGAAGCCGGGGACGCCATGAGGCGGGTCCGGCCCAGCTCTTCGATGAGTGTGATTCACGTCTCACTCATCGGGTGCACCGAAGTCTGTGCGTACTGGAAACACTGGCCGTGCCTCTTCCCTCAGCACGGCCCCGGCATGAAGCACACGCGATCAATCAAGCTGCGAGCCTGGCAAAGGGACATTGTCGTGAGTCATCCTGAGTTATTCCTCCGAGGGCTTATCCATTCGGACGGCTATCGGGGACTCAACTGGGTCAACGGCAAGGGGTATCCGCGCTACCAGTTCACCAATCATTCGGACGACAGTCGCGGCCTGTTCTGTTGGGCCTGTGACCTGTTGGAGATCCCGTGGCGCCGGATGAATCGGTACAACATCTCCGTTGCGCGGCGGGCGGCGGTTGCCCGCATGGACGAATTCATTGGCCCGAAGACCTAGGTCAGAAGAGGAACATCTAAAATGGCGACGCCCTGCCGGGGTGGTGGAATTGGCTTACACGATGTCCTCAAAAGGCATTGGGCTTCGGCCCGTGCGGGTTCGAGTCCCGCCCCCGGCACTTTTTCGCTTTCCGGCAAGGCGTGCCGCCCAGCTGAGCAAGCCCTGGACCGGGAGCGCGAAAAATCGCGGCGCACCGCGCAATTCTTGACATCCCCGCCTATACTTCTCGCCCCAATGAAAATCGAGCAGAGCATGAACCAGCTGAACGGCCGCCTCAGCAAGGCCAAGGAAGAGCTGCGCATCGTAGAGGAGCAGCTGCTCTTTCAGATGGATGTCCTCGAGGAGGCAAAGACGAGAATGCTCGTGTCCGAGACACCTCTGGCGGACTCGGACTACCGCATCGCGCGCGACGACTACGAACGGCTCGAGCGTCAGCGTGCTCGGGCCATCGAGCTGATCGGCGAGCTGGAAAAGGAACAAGACCGGCTGCTCGACCGCATGCTCAACGCCTGAATGCCAAACGCAACCGGCTCCGCATCAAAGGTTCTAATCGCTGAAGACGAGGCCATCATCCGCCTCGACCTCAAGGAGATGCTCGAAGAAGAGGGTTTCGACGTCGTGGGTGAAGCCTCGGACGGGGAAGCGGCGGTTCGGTTGGCCCGGGAGCGCGAGCCGGATCTCGTAATCATGGATATCAAGATGCCGGGCATGGACGGCCTGACGGCGGCGGAACACATCGTGTCGGAAGGCATTGCTGCCGTTCTGATCCTCACCGCGTTTTCCCAGCGCGACCTAGTGCATCGCGCGGCCGAGGCCGGCGCCATTGGGTATCTGGTTAAACCATTTCAAAAGTCCGACCTCGTGCCTGCAATCGAGATCGCCCTTGCCCGACATGCCGAACTGGCGGCGGTGAAAAAGGAGAGCCAGAACCTTAGCGAGCAGCTCGAGACCCGCAAGCTTGTCGACCGCGCCAAGGGCAAACTAATGGACGAGCAGAAGCTGACCGAGGCCGAAGCCTTCCGGTCTATTCAGAAGCGGGCGATGGACGAGCGCCGCTCCATGCGGGCGATCGCCGAGGGCGTTCTGGGGCTCACCACAGACGCCTAGGACGGGTCAAATGGGTCCGAGGGCAGTGCCCTAGCTGGGGATTTTTCCTGCCACCAAGGTAGTAGTCCGCCGGGCCCAAGACGCTGTTGCAATCCAATTGACTGCATAAAGTTATTGGACTTCCCCTCGCCCACCGGTAAGATATGGCGGTTTTCCGGCTTGGGGTCCCACCTTCAACAGCGACAGGGTGGGCCGCTATCCGTGGGAGATGGGGATCGTTGGTAGGAAGCAAGGGGGATTGATGAAGAGGTCTAAGCTACTGTCCATTTTGTCGCTTCTGTTCGCATTGATGCTGATAGCAGCTGCGTGCGCAGATGACGATGACGATGGCGAGAACGGCGCAGAAGACGGCGGCGACGACCCGACCGCGGTCTGTGACGAAGATGAATTTGGGTGTGTAGAGATCGCCGAAGGGGATCCCATCACCATCGGCACCCTGCTGGTGATCTCCGGTGAAAACGCAAGCCTCGGCCAGGACAGCCAGAACGGCGTGGCGATTGCCGCCGACATGCGCGAGCCCGCCAACGAGGTGGCAGGCCACCCGATCGAGTTCGATCACCAGGACGACCTCTGCACTGCCGAGGGAGGCCAGAGCGGCGCGCAGGCCCTGGCGGCGAACGAGCAGGTGGTAGGTGTCATCGGGACAAGCTGCTCGAGCGCCGGTGAGCCCGCCGCGCAGATCCTGAGCGAGGCCGGCATCGCCATAATCTCGCCGTCGAACACGGCGCCGAGCCTGACCGCTCCCGACACGCACCAGCCGTTCTACCTGAGAACTGCTCACAACGACGAGATCCAGGGGACGGCGATGGCCGACTTCGCGAGCAGCGAGCTCGGGGCCCAGTCGGCGGCGACCATCCACGACGGAAGCCCGTACGCGGAGGGTCTGGCCAACGTGTTCGC
>DASQUP010000308.1:0-18597 GCA_035641235.1 Actinomycetota bacterium | reverse complement strand
CCCCTTCCTCATAATCACAGTTATGGAATTCACGATCCTCGATGAGGCTGCGGAGCTGGTCGAAAAGGCCAACTCGAATCTGGAGCCCGAGCTTGTCCCTTCCGAAGACGCCCAGGTCGCGCTCGCCAAATATGCCCGGCTCAAGAAGTTGGCGTCATATGGCGAGGCTCTGTGGGCGCGCCGGATCGATGATGCTGTCGCGGTCGCACGGACGACCGGGACATCGATGGGAGTTGCCAAGAAGACGGTCGAAACGGGCGCGGCGCTCAAAGACGCGCCCGATGTCGGCGATGCGCTTGCGACCGGAGAGATCTCGTTGGATCAGGCGTCTGAGATAGCCACGGCCGAGCAGGCGAAACCGGGATCGGCGGGCGAGCTCCTCAAGGTCGCCAAGGAGGAGTCGTTCCATGTCCTGCGGGACGCCGCCCGCAAGGTGAAGCTCGAAGCGGAGCAGCACAGGGGACTGGGCGAGCGCCAGAAGCAGGCCCGGTCCGCCCGGGGCTACAAAGACGACCTCGGCATGGTCAACATCCACCTCCAGTTCCAGCCCCACATCGGGACCCCGATCGTCAACCGCGCCGAGGCAGAGGCCGGCCGCCTGTACCGGGAGGCAAAGAAGAACGGGGCCCAGGAGCCGTTCGAACGCCACTTGGCAGATGCCTACGCAAAGATGCTGTCGGGCAACGGCAAGGGCCGCACGACCCGCCCCGAACTCGTCGTGCTGGTCAGCCACG
The DNA here is from genome assembly GCA_035641235.1 of Actinomycetota bacterium. Taxonomy (GTDB): domain Bacteria; phylum Actinomycetota; class CADDZG01; order CADDZG01; family WHSQ01; genus DASQUP01. The sequence goes on along the minus strand of DASQUP010000308.1, from coordinate 17,863 downwards.
AAGTTGCTCAGCGGGGTTGGAAGGACGTCAAGGATGGCGAGTTCTGCAAGATTCCGGGTGTCGGGCCGGTTCCCCCCGATGTTGCCCAGGAGATCGCAGGGGACGCGTTCCTGAACGGCGTGTTCTTCGATGGAGTAGACCTCCGGCACTTCAAAAGATGGACGAAAAACATCCCGGTCGACGTCCAGAGGGCACTTGAGCTCGGGCCTCCTCCGGATTTCGACGGCGTGAAGTGCACTGACTGCGGCAACCGGTTCAGACCCGAACGCGATCACGTCGAGCCCCGCAACTCAGGCGGGCCGTCCTCGACCACCAACCTCGAGTGGCGCTGCGATCCATGTCACGAGGCCAAGACCAAACGCGATCGCCTGGCCGGCAAGCTGACTCAGCCGCGGCCGGACGGGAAGAGGGGGCCGCCTCCGGACGACCGGCGTGGGCCGCCTCCGGACGCCGAGCGCAGCCCACCTTCACGCAAGACCCGGACTAGAACCCGAAGGCGGCGCGCGTCGTCAGGAAAAGCCCCATCGCTAGGATCGCCCCCGCAGAAAGGACCGGCATCGCCGCGGCGGACCGCGCAAACCGACGCGCCGTGAATTCCTTTGCGCGCAGGACGAGGATGCCGATCAACGTGAGCGCACCGGCGAGCCCGACGCTAAAGCTGAGGACCAGGAGCAGGCCGAAGGCCACGCGATGCAGAGCTACGGCGCCGAGCAGCACCACGAGCGCGGCCGGCGACGGAAGCAGCCCGCCCGACAGCGCCAGTGCCCCCAACCCACGCCATGACACAAGCGCGTGGCTATGGGCGGCCGGACCATGGGAGTGATCGTGACCTCCGTGTGAGTGAGTGTGGCCGTCGTGTGAATGCACGTGGCCGCGCCTCCCGCGCCATCTCGTCGAGAACAGATAAATCCCGAGACCGAGGACGACGACTCCCGAAATGAGCGACAGCCACGGGTACACGGCTTCCGGCGTAAAGACGCGCTGCGCCCACAGCGTCACGAGGCACAATCCGATGACCGATGCCGTGTGCATCAGCGATACCGCCGCACCCACCGCAAGGGCGTGGCGCGCGCGGCCGGCCGTCCCGACCAGATACGCAGCCATAACCGTCTTCCCATGTCCCGGACCCAGGGCGTGAAGCGCGCCCGTCAAAACAGCCACAAGCACGGCGAAGGCGGTGAACGCCGGCGATAGATCCTTCGAAACGAGCGACGAAAAGGCGCCGGCGAATACGCCCTCCGGCTGCGGCCGGGGCGCTTCGGCCCGGGCGCTGAGCGAAGTCGCCCCGGGACGCAACTCGATCGTCGCTTCCGATACGTCGAGAGGAGACGTAACCAGATCGCGTGGATACGACCGGAGCTCATTGCTCGTGCTCCGAGACGGAACGTTCGCCGCCGCTAGCCCTTGACCGTCCGTCCCGTACACAACGACCTCCTTCCACCCCAGGTTGTCCGGAAAATTGCCGTCCCGGAATTCGAGGCGGGCTTCGGACGCGGGCAGTGGGCCCGTGAAATCGAATTCCATCCTGAGGACTTCGAGTCCACCCTGCCCGCGTCCGAGCTGTGCGGTTGCGGAGCCGACATCAAGTTCGACATCCGCATCGTCCGCCCGCACAGTCAGGTTTCGCATGACGCCCTGCGCCGTTTCTTCGGCGAAGCCTTCGAGCTCTTGGGCGGAGATCTGTTCATCGCCGTCCGCGTCGATCTCGTCGCGCCGTTGGAACGTCGGCACCTCTGCCATATCGAGCACGTAGTGGACAGACACCCTGTCGAGCGTGACCTCGATCCCGCTGAATCGATTGATGGAGAAATTCCCGAGCGGATGCGCGACGGCGGAGCCGGTCCCCGCTATAAGAAACCCTGCCGACAGAACAACGAGGACAACCACGGCTCGCATCCGGCTCACCGCAGGCCTCCGAGGACACGCTCGGCATGTGTGGCGTAGAGGATTGAAAAGTTCGGATTGATGGCCAGAGCGCGCGAGAGATGGCTGCGCGCCGCGCCGTGCTCTCCCAACTTCTTTGCGATCATCCCCGCGTGGTAGTGATACGACGCGTCCCTAGTGCCCAACCTCAGCGCTTCACGCGAGAACTTTCGAGCCTCCGCGTAGCGGCCGGATTTGTAGAGGGACCACGCGAGGGCGTCGGCCACTCGGATGCTGGGACGTTGCGCGTACTGTGCCCGTACCAGGCGGACGGCCGACCGTGGATCGTTCCCCTGGTCGGCAAGAAAGAGCGTTACCTCCACATCGGGAATTACACCCGCTGCCACGAAGAGCTTCTCTTGCGCGGCAACGAGGTCGTACTGACGGAGGGACTCTGTGGTCCGGCCACTCACTTCATAGAGATCACCCAGCGTCGCTACGTATTGTGGGAGCGGATAACGCTCCACGATCGACTCGTAGCGCCGAATTGCTCTCTTGATAGATCCGCGTGCGGCGTCGACCCGTCCCAAGCCCGCGTCCGGGGGGACGAAGTCGGGAGCCAAGAACAGCGCCCATCGATACTCGCGCGCAGCAGCTCCGAGGCGCCCGGAGTTGAAATACAGATCTCCGAGCTGAGTGCGTGCCCATGCCTCGTCGGCAGCAGTTGCCCCGGCGGCCACGGCTCGCTCCATCGCTGCGATCGCCCCAGAAACGTCTCCAGTCAACTCGCGCGCATAAGAGGCCCGCGCGTACGACGAGAGATTCGGCCTTAGGTCCATCATCCTCTGGAACGAAACAAAGGCGTCGTCGTAGCGACCGAGTTCCCCGGCGGCATCGCCGAGGATTCCGTATGCAGTCGCGTTGTGCGCGTCCACCGCCAGCGCCCGGCGCGCCCAGCGGCGCGCCGCCGCGAAGTCGTGCCGCCCGAGTGACAGTTCGCCCATACCGAGGAGAGCGGGCAGGTTCTCGGGCTGCAAACGCAGCGCCTTGCGGAGCGCTTCACGGGCAAGCCTGTAGTACTCCGGCTCGGCTGTTGCGCGGGCTTTTTGAAGGTATGCGGACCCGAGCGAGGCCAGATCTGAAGAGCCCGCCGCGCCGGAGCGCACCCGTTCTTGAACCGCCGCTATCGTCGCATCGATGTCCGCCACGGCGGCGCTTTCAGTTGCACCGAAAGACGGAACCGGCCGGCGCTTGTAGTCGGACAACGCGCTTCCACCGGACCACATGAGTACCGCTCCCCCGACGAACATGAGGAGGGCAAGCCCGCCCACAGCGATGATCCTCGTTCGCACTCTCTCTCCTTACGGCTCGACTGCGTGAGGGAGGCCCGCCGTCCCGGGCCTCCCTACGCATGGGGGGTTTAAGGACCGGTCACGCCGTGAGGAATGGACGCGTATCCCTGATGAGGAGCAGCGAGATAGGGGAACGTGCTGGAGAACGGCACGTCGTTGGAGTCCACTCCATCGCCAAGCAGGTTGTTAGGAGCAACATCGAAGTCCGGTGTGAAGGCATAGCCACCGGCGATAGCCCGAAGAAGGATGTCGGTCACATCGTCGCCGAGCCGGCGTCCGTTCGGAAATCCATCCGTCTGTCCGGCCAGAAGTCCGAGGCGGTCTTGCTCCGCAAAGGGAGTCGGGGGGATGGCCATGTTCAAACGGAGCTGCTCCGACGGTGTGACGTCGGCGGGCTGGTTCAGGTTCGGTATACCGGTCAGGGCCACCGTGACGAGGTCATCACGAGGTGTGTCCGGAACGGTCACTCCCGGGTACAGCACCGGGATCAAGCGGCCGAGCTCCGGATCCTGGACGTACTCGAGGAACTGGCCGTCCTTGGAAGGAACGGAGCCGTTCCACTTGTTCTTGTCCTTGAGAGGGATCAGGACCTCGTTGACCAGCGGGATGCCCAGTCTCGAAACCTGGACCCACCGGCCGCGCTCTTTCACCGATCCGTTCGACCGCAGCACGCGCGTCGACTTACGCTCTGACGTCGTCCAGGTGCCGATGACGGAGTCGGGGTCACCGGGATCGTCGGCCGGTGCACCATCGGCAGTCAATTGGTCCTTGGGGACCTGGATGACGATCGAGTGCACGTTGTAGCCGCGCAGCCCATCCACGCCGTCCTCTGCATCAAGCGGAATTACGTGCGCAGGGTTGAACGGGCGCAGCCCGCCGAGGTCGAACACAGAACCGAGATCGACGAAGAAAGGATCGTCGCGTGGGCCTGCAAAGACCTTGATCCCGCCCGGCAGGTCCGCAATGGCGCTATCGGTAATCGGTCCGTACTCGGGAGTAGAACGCGGGCCGATGTTTGCCGGAGCGACGGGGATGTTCTGGCCGAGACGTGTGCGCTTCCCGTCCTTGACGCGGCCGACCGAGTAGCTCTGCTTGATGTTCAGGTCGGGATCCGTCGCCGAATCAACTGGGAACGTGTTGTAGAGGAAGGTGTCTCCGTTCCCAATGGTGGTCTCGAACTGGAACTGATAGCTGATGTCTTGCTTCGCATCGCCATCGTTGTCTATGTGGATCTGGTAGCGCACACCGTCGCCAAACCCATGGAAGTTGGGCCCGCCGGCCGGCTCCTCCAACGGGTTGTAGTTCGCGACAAAGGTCACGGTATCCGGGTCGTCCGGACTGACAAACGCATACAGGTCGGTTCCGTCCGCAGTGGGATCGGTCGCAATAAACGGAGCCTCCCTGTGGCTTGACGCGATACTCCCCCTCGGCGCGAGAGCGAGGGCCGCCATCGTTGCGACGAGACACGCAGCCAGTGCCGCCGCGACGATCCTCCTCCGGCGCCGTGGAGGTAGAGCAGTTACCTGCACACCCATCCATATCTCCTTCCGATTGCCCCAGCCGTCCTTTTAGGCCGGTCATTCGGAAGCGGTTCGGAAGGAGATCGAGAACCGGATTGGACTGCGCGTTATCGCAAGCGTCTGCAATTAACCAGTGGCTTCTAACCAGTGGCTTCGTCTTCCTCCAGTATGTCGGTAGCGCCGAGAGCGGCCGCCCATCCGTTTTCGGGATTTTCGATCGCGATCCGTAGCGACCAGCCCTCTTCCGCGATGTCCTCCTCCCACCGGAACCACCGCAGTTCCTCGATCGTGTGGCCGAGTTCCTCGGGATTCGGTGGCCATGGAACCTCGGCTAGTTGCGATGAGACGACCCACGCCAGATAGCGGCCGAACGCCGTACCGCGGCGCCGGCCGTGGGCTCCCCCACTTGCCGCCGCCCACGCCATCCGCTGGATCGCCTCGGCTGGTTCAAGAGCTCCTATATCGACGGCGTCGTAGGTGAGCGCGGACACCGCGCCCGCCGCATCTCCTTCCACGATGATGGCGCGCGCCGCTCCGTTCGACTCGGCGGTCCACGGCTGAACGAGATCCAGCAGCAGGTCGGTAACGTCGGGATCGTCCAGCTCTGTGGCGGGATCGGCGCTCACCGTATCGAGCGGAGCGCGCGGCTTCCACGGTTCCGCCACCTCCGCACGGTCGGGGAAGAAAGTTGCCAGGGGGTACGTGGGCTCCCACTCCATCAGCCGGAGCGGCAACTCGAGGACCTCGGGATGAGCACGCTCATCACCTTCAAGAACTTCTCCCCTCAACACCCTCTCCTGCGCCAGATAGGCAGCAATCTGAGGCTCTGTGATGTGCGGGGCGAGCTCCTCCCATGTGTGCGTTGAAGCGGCAACTTCTGTCGGAGGACCGTGGGAGAAACGCGCCGCCCCCGGAACGTCGAGGACATGAGCGGCGTACCACGCCGGCGCCTCCAAGGCGAGCCGGTAGTCGATGTGCACAGCGATCGGCCACATCTGCTTCCCGCGTTCGACCGCCTCTTCACACGCGTCCGCAAGGTCGAGCAAGTCTTCCCACTGCCGTGCGGCGCAGAGCCCGTCGACGGACCGCAAAAGCGCATTCAGGTCGCCTGCCTCGATCAGATCGCGGAGCGATGAATCCATCGCGGCGAGACTAGTGCTTCGGTGAGGTACGGATATATGGCCTCGGCCCACGCGTGGTAGCCCCCGTCGCCCGGATGAAGGCCGTCCCCGCCGTAGGCATCGGCGTGTCCGGCTGCAAAATAAGGTTCCGCCAACTCGGCCAGAGGAACGACCGCGACACCTTCGCCGGCGGCAACGTCCCCGACGGCTGCCGCCACACGCCGGCCGCTCCACCCGGCGAGTGACCGCAAAGGCTCGTGCCAGGCCGCCGCCCTCATGTCGGGCGCGCCGGCGACGACGAGGGCAGCACCGGTTGCTTTCAACTTACGGATCAACTCCCGCATGTCGCTCCTCAAGGCCGACAGCGGAGTCACATGGATCGCGTCGTTCGCACCGATCCCGACGAAAACGAGGTCGGGGTGGAATGCAATCGCATGAGGACTTTGCAGGTGCAGCGCGTCGTTGACCCTCGCTCCCGAAACGCCGAGCGCCGACAGCTCCACCCGGAATCCGTCAGATCCGAGCTTCTCCGCCAGGAGTGTCGGATAGGCGGCGCGAGGGGACGACGCCCCGAGTCCCGCAGCGGTCGAGTCGCCGAGAACTGCGAATCGGAGCACGGGCCCGTCGGGTGGCCCGAAGGCTCCTCCCAATTCCATTGCCGGTTCTGTGGGTAGGTACTCGCGCCGAACGGCCAGCCTCACCTCAATGAAGATAAGGAGCGCCAAACTTCCCAAGGCGGCGACCACACTGCCGACGATCCGCTTGATCAACTAAGTCTTGTTGCCAGTTTCGTGGCAGCCCGGTGAGCGATGCCGTACACGGTCAGCATCGGGTTCACACCGGACGCGGACGGAAACGCCGAAGAATCGATGACATAGAGATCGGCCACCTCGTGACTTTCGTTGTCCGATCCCACGACGGAGGACGTCGGATCGAGTCCCATACGACAAGTTCCCATCTGGTGCCACGATCCGAACTTCACCCGCCCGTGCCGATAGCCGACGCGTCTCGTTTCGTCGGCCCAGCGTTCACGCGCTCCCGGCAATCCCGGAACGTACGTAACGGTACGCGAGTGAGGTGAGGAGATTTGCGTGGCCCCCGCGGCCTCCAGCACCTTTGCAGCGGCGATCACTCCCTCGGCGATCCGCCGTTCGTCGTCGGAGTTGACCTTGTAGAAGATCCGTGGGTTCCCATCGCGTCCGATTCTGACCCGCCCTGCGCTCCGGTCGCGCGTCAACACACCACAGAAACCGATATTAGGGTAGAGCGTCATTCGCTCGCGATGATCGGCCGACGATAGCCATTCGAAGAAGACCGATGCCTGCCCCGGGTGCACCGGGATCGTCTCGAAGATCGGTCCGTATCCGCCATCCCAGTCCCGGAACTCGTTCGAGTAGCGAGCCTGAGTCGTCCCCTCCCACATCTTGACCTCGTCGTCGAATAGCCCCCACGGAGCGCAACCGGGATGAAGATGGAGGTTGTGGCCGACACTGCCCCTGAGCCCGGACCTCAGAAGAAGCGCGGGCGACTCGATCGCTCCGCCGGCGACAACGACCGCCCGAGCGCCGACGCTGAGACGATGTGGCCCAACGCTTCCATCGATACCAACGGCCCGTCCATCGTCCACAAGCACGGTCCGCACGTCTGCCCCCACGATCATCCGCGCGCCGGCGGCGGCCGCGTCCTCGAGAAAAGTTCGCATCGACGACTGTTTGCCGCCAACTCTGCACCCGAAACCGCAATATCCGCATGCCTCGTCCTGAGTGCAGCCCCGTGCAGCGCGCGGCATCATGTCGACGTGCCAGCCGAGTTTCTTCAGGCCCTCTTCGATCAGTTCGTCCCGCCGGCCTGCTGCGCTCGAGTCGGTGTTCACCGACAGCCGTGCCGCCACCGCGTCGAGTGCTTCCTCGAATTCTCCGGAGGCAAATGCTTCGATGCCGGTCGTCCGCGCCCATTCGGAGAGCACGAAATCGGGCGTGCGGAACGAGGTGGCGAAGTTGACCACGGTTCCACCGCCGAGCGTCGATCCTGCAAGGATCCTGACGCCGAGATCGGCGGTCGCAAGCGTCATCCCGTAGAGGTACATATCGCGAGCTTCGGCCTCGATGTGCGTAAAGTCCGGCTCGGCCCGATACCCGCCCTTTTCCACGACGATCACATCGAGGCCCGCTTCAGCGAGGATGGCGGCAGCGCACCCTCCCGCCGCGCCGGATCCAACGATCACAACGTCGCACTGGAGTTGTTGGTCCGAATCGATCTCGATCGGATGAAGCGTCTTGGCTGTGGGTGGGGCCGTACCGAGCGGGCCTGGATATCTCATCCGTTCCCACTCGGGGCCCGGGAACGAGTACAGAGCCGAGCAGGCGAGGTCGATGACGACGTGTGCCAGCTTCCGCCGAACCGGCACGGGGCTGGATTTCCAACGACGAAGGATATCTTCGGTTTCTGCGGCAGAGAGCCACGAAACCGGCCGCGGGCTTCCGGTCAAGCTGATGGCGCCCCCGCGGGAGTCCAGCACAGCCATCGCGCGCAGAAACGGCGTGCGTTCGCTGCTCGAAGCAAAGCGCATCGCCGTGTCGAGCATCCTCGACGGGACCTCGGATACGTATCGTTCGGCCAGCACTCCGCGCGCGAAAGCCCCGAACACGCGGAGGACGCGCTGAGAGTCGACGGGGCCGGCGCTCATGGACGAGTTCTACATCCCAACGTCCGGCGGCGCCAACGTCGCGGCTACCGGCGCCGTGGAGGGCGGCGGGATTTGCGGTGGAGGCGCGCTTTCGGATTCTTGCGCCGGCGCTCTGCTCCGGGAGTCGGAGCAGGACGAGGCCGCTCTGCCTGCGCCTGGGCGACGGCAGCTTTGACTTCTTCCGTCAGAGTCTCATCCTCGGCCCCGGCGCTGAGAAGCAGCTGAAAGAGCACGGCACGCTCGAATTCCTCCATGGAATCGGCAACCTTGTGGCGCGACCCCGCCGGGGTTTCCCACTCCGCGATGATCCGCCCAGCGTGGGGAACGCCCACCTTGAGCGGAGTGGTTCCGATCTTTCCTTCCCAAATGACTTCTGATGGTTCCATGGAGCCGGTCCCTTCACTAGCGAACAAGGCACCGGAGAGGTCGAAGCTCGGGTCGCCTCGCGAGCGTGCGCTCCTACAAGTTACTTGACCTAGGAGTCTACGGGAGCAGACTTGCTTTGGCGCCGAATTCCGGACAGCCTGTCGCTCCATGATCACACTTCGTCCCGACACGCTGCTCTCGGGCCCACAGCTTGATCCCGTGAGCGGGGCGACGGTGACGTTCGATGGTAGTCGGATAGCCGCCGTCGGAGCTCCACCCGATGACGCAGATGTCGTCGACCTTCCCGGAACGACCCTGCTGCCCGGATTCATCGACGCGCATGTGCACATTGCTCTCTCCGATCCCGCAGCCGTGGTGAAGGCCGGCGTCACAACGGCCCGCGACCTCGCGTGGTCTCCCGGCCAGATCTGGCCCCTCGTCGAAAGGTCGCAGGACGAACTATTCGAGGGACCTCGCCTGATTGCCGCCGGCCAGATGCTCACAGTTGAGGGTGGATATCCCACGAAAGCGGGCTGGGCTCCTCTTCAGACGGGTCGGGTGGTGAGCGGTCCCGACGACGCGGCCCAAGCCGTGCAGGAACAGGTCGATGCCGGGGCATGCGATGTCAAAGTTGCCCTCAACGAGGCAGTGGGGCCGACGCTCGGTACCGACGATCTGCGCGCGATAGTCGGCGCGGCGCACGGTCTCGGATTGAAGGTCACCGGTCACGTCACCGGGCTCGGCCAGTTGGACAAAGCACTCGACGCGGGGCTCGACGAACTTGCGCACATGTTGATGAGCAACGAACGAATCCCGGAATCGACGATCGGTCGGATGGTGGATCAGGGCATGGTGGTCGTACCGACGTTGTCGTGTCGATTCGGAAGCGATCAGGACTCGGCTGTCGACAATCTCAAGGCGTTTCTGCGCGCCGGCGGCCGCGTCGTATATGGCACCGATCTCGGCAACGAAGGACCCGTGCCGGGGATCGATCCTCGTGAGGTCGCCGCGATGGCTCGGGCGGGCATGTCCGGGAACCAGATCATCGCGAGCGCTACCGTCCAATCGGCGCGGTGGCTGGGATTGCCGGATACGGGGGTCATCGCTCCCGGGGCGCGCGCCGACCTGGTGGCTGTTGTCGGCGATCCCCTGGCGGACCCCGCCAGGCTCACGAACATCGCAGGAGTCTGGCGTGGGGGGCGCCGCATCACCTGATGCTCTAGGGAGCTCGAACCTCGAGGATCTCCACCGTGAGTGTACCGGCCGGCACCTCTGCCGAGACGGTCTCTCCCGCGCCGCGCCCCACCAAAACCTTGCCCAGTGGGGAATCAGGCGTCAGCACGTCGTGTTCTCCGCCCTTTTCCTCGCGCAGCCCGATGAGATAGGTCTCCGCTTCGTCATCGCCTTTATGACGGATGGTCACGAGTTTGCCCGGCGCCACAACGCCGTCGTCCTCAGCCTCGATGATCTCGGCGTTTTCGAGCATGTGCCGGAGCTGACGGACGCGCGCTTCCTGCATCCCCTGCTGCTCTCGAGCCGCGTGGTACTCGGCGTTTTCGCTCAGGTCTCCATGTGCACGCGCCGTCGCAATAGCCTCGATCACCTTTGTGCGGCCTTCTCCCTCCAGGTATTCGAGCTCCTCGGTCAGCCGACTGTGCGCGTTCGGTGTGAGTGGAACCTTCTTTTCCGTCATGCGGACAATCCTATGCACGTCGAGAGCAGCCGCAGAGCGCGGCCCGGCCGCCCCGACTAGGATCGCGGAAATGGGAGATCGCCTTGCAGGTAAGAGATGCATCGTCACCGGAGCCGGCGGGGGGATCGGGCGCGCAGTTGCGATTGCCTTTGCCGCCGAGGGAGCAAGCGTCGTCGTCAACGACGTGGACAAGGACGCGGCCGAACAAGTGGTTGCCTCGATCGGAGCGGCAGCCGTTCCCAACTACGACCCGATCGGAACCGTCGCCGCGGCCGAATCACTTCTCGGCACCGCCCTCGACGCATTCGGTGGTGTTGATGTTCTCGTGAACAACGCAGGGATCCTGCGCGACCGGATGCTCCACAAGATGTCCGAAGAAGAGTTCGATCGTGTCATCGAGGTACACCTCAAGGGAACATGGGCTTGCGGCCGCGCCGTGGTCCAACACTGGAGGCCGCAGGCCAAGGAGGAGAAGAAATCCAGCGAGCCGCAGCACCGCAAGATAATCAACGTGACGTCCGCGTCGGGTTTGATAGGCGCGGCGGGTCAATCCAACTACGCGGCCGCGAAGATGGGGATTCTCGGCCTAACCAAGACCTGGGCAAAGGAACTGGGCACGCTTGCGATCAATGTCAACGCGATAGCTCCAGCCGCGCTCACTTCGATGACGGAGCCCTTGCTCGAGGATCCGGAGGCCGCCCGCAAGAGGCTTGCGCGATTCGCCCTGGGGAGGTACGGCGCCCCGGAGGAGATCGCACCAAGCTTCGTCTTTCTGGCTTCGAATGAGTCCGACTACATCACAGGTCAAGTGCTCTGCGTCGACGGAGGACTGGTCATCTAGTGCCCCGACCAGCAATGGAGGTGTGACGTGTCCCGAGCGTGGCCCTTCGAGGACGTATCAGAAGGAGGAGTGGATCCAAGCAAGGTCCGCTACCCGCAGGACTTCGTTGCCCTCGCGGGCGAGGGGACGGACGCAGTGGTCGTTCGCATTGGGTTGCACGACGCGCAGCTCGTGCTCGTTGATGCGGAGGGTCGGTGGAGCCGGTGGGTCTATCACTCGACCGAAGAGGCGGAGGGAGTGGCCCGATCGCTCGGAGTTCCCGTCCACGTCGGCGAGTACCCGGAGGACCTGCGTGTGCGCATGAACGCGCACCAACGCCCGCGCGAGGATTTCGACCGCGGTGCCTATCCGGAGCAGGGCGCCGTAGGCCCGGTGATCAACTATCCCGAGAATCGCCCTCGCCGGGTCGAAGGGGCCGAGACTCCCCCTGGGGCGGATTAGCGTCGTCGTAGTACGTCCGCCTCGTCCTGGTGGCTCCGGTCGTGTAGACCCGTGCGCCGCCGGGCACGAAACGTTGCTCGGCCCACCGCCCGAGCAATCGGCGCGACGCAGACTTGACTACGGCACGCGTTGGCGGGAGTAGAAGGACGAGCCCGACTGCGTCGGTAAGAAATCCCGGAGTAAGCAACAGCGCGCCGCCCACGAGAATCAGGGCACCGTCTGTGACCTCGCGCGCTGGAATCTGTCCACGCGCGAGAGAGTCTTGGAATCTGACCCAGGTAGCCAGACCCTGCTGCTTGAGTAGGAACGCGCCGGCAATCGATATCCCGATCAGCAGAACAAGTGTCTCGAAGAAACCCAGCGCACCGGCCACTTGCACGATGACATAAAGCTCCGCAATAGGGACCGCCAGCAACAGCAAAAAGAGAATTCCCATACGGCCAGTATGAGGTGCCGCGCAGGTTACTCGCGCAATGTCCATCCCGGCGCGGCGCAGACATCTGAGAGAATCCTAGGGTGCTTGCGACCCGTACGCTCAGGCAGCTTCCATTCGACGACGCGCTTGCGTCCGTCGACGGTGGAGCGGCGTTTGTGGACCTCCGACCGGTCGACGCCTACCTGGAGGTGCACATCCCCGGCTCGATCGAACTCCTCTACGAGCGCGGTCCGGGAATGGCCTCGCGCGCCCGGGACTGCCTTCCGCTCGATTTGCCGCTGGTCCTCGTCGACCTGGGCGGGGTGGACTACGTTCACGCCGCCGCGTCGCTGCGAGGCAAGGGTTTCACGGTCCTCGGAGCCGCTGAGGACGCGATCAACCGCTGGGCCGCGGTTCGCGGCACCCCGGCATCGACCGATGTAGCGGAGGAAACGATCGAGGGCTCCGGTGTTGTCCTCGACGTCGGGGACGCCGGAGCGCCGAAGGTGGACGAATCCGTGCACCTCCCGATCGACCAGCTGTGGAAGCGAGTCGGCGAGGTTGCCGACTCCCCTCGTGTTGCAGTCACGGCCGGATATGGAGTGCGCGCCGCGCTGGCAGTGGGAATCCTGGAACGCGCCGGAGTCGAGGAGGTCCTGATCTGGAGGGGTCCCTAGCCGGAACCGGCCGGGAGTCAGCCCTCTTCTATCCCCTTGGCAATGAGAAATCCCCGCGCGCGTTCGGTCAGTGGATAACGGTTAACCAGATCCCAGAACTCCGGGGAGTGATCCGCCACGAGCAGGTGGGCGAGTTCGTGCACGATGACGTAATCGCGCACCCACGCGGGATAGTCGACGAGCGCCAGTGATATCCGGATAACGCCTTCGTCCGGTGAACACGAACCCCAGCGAGACTTCTGATTGGTGACCCATCCGATGTCGGCGGGCCGGATCCCGCCCAGATAGCGGTCGGCCAGGTCGGCAGCGCGCCGGGCGAGGTCTCCGTCCGTGTTCAAGCGGTCACGCCGGCGCCGTTCGGCCATCCGGGACGCCATGACGGTCACCCACTCTTGTTCCTCGGCGCGCGATAATCTAGCTGGAATGGATACAAGCAGGGCATCGCCGACAATCTCCGCGGAGATGGTCTTCTTGCGGCGAGAGCTGCGCCGAACCTCCACCCGGCGAAACTCGCTCTCCATACCCGGGACGTCCAGGGGCAAACGGTTAGCCATGGGCGAATCCTATTGCCAGGCGCCGCGGAGACCACGGTTTGTACCTCGAAACCAAATAGTTGGTCACAACTTGGCGCCGAGACCGCTTGAGAAAGCTTGTGAAAGCCTTCACAATCGATATCATAAACAAAGTCCCACCCCCCGGGACTTCATAGATGTCCCCCACCCGGGACTCACGGGCCCCCTCCGCTCACCGCCCATCCCCCCGACGGAGGGGGCTCGGTCGTTATCGAACCCGGGGCCGTCATCTTCGGCCCCGGGTCGAGCGGCCCCAAGGGCCTCCGAAAAAGCGGCGAAACGCCGCATCTTCGGCCCCTGAATACAAGTCGGGCAGCAGCTTGTGCACCATGTCCACCGCGGCTCCCGTCGCAGAGCCGAGGTAGTCGCTGACTGCAATACAGGAGACGGGGGCGTCTCGAAGGAAGGCGCCAGCGACCCTAAGGGCAGCGGGGGCACCAAGGACTCCGGAGTGAGCGGAGGGACCGCTCGGCCCCACGATCTGATTTGCCTTGCCCTCCCAGCGTGCTCGATTGGCCGGCACCAGGACATCGGTGGCCGCCGCGAGGGACAGCGCCTTTGTCCCCAGAAGGACGTCCGCCGAGGCAAGGCTCTCGAGTAGCTGCGAACGGGGGCTCATGTCCCGGAGCGCCGCACCAAAGGGATTCGGTATCGGTCCCCCGCGTTCGGACCACTCCTGAGCGGCACGGGCAAGCGCTCCTCCTGTAATCGTCCCTTCCTTGAGATCTTTTCCCAGTGAGGCCAGGTGGGTTCCGTCGTGTGGGGTCGAGATTGTAAGGAGGTGATCGATGCGCGGCAGCCCCCGCTGCCAAGCGTCGGCCGTCTGGTCCATCAGAGCGCGGGCGATCAGCCCTCCCTGGGAATGCCCGATGAGATCGACGTCGCTACCCGGATGGCGCCGCGCCACCCTTATCAACATCGTTGCGAGTTTCCCCGCGGCCGAGCGGATCGACTGATTGGTGGCCACCCGTCCGTATCGCTCGTGCAAGTCGGAGTCGTCCGACCCTTCGTAGGAGAAGAAGTAAGTGCGCTCACGCGGATAGCCGAGAGCAGTCGGAAGGCCGAACGCAACATGGCTATTCCCGTCGCCCGGAGTCTGCGACGAGATTCCAGGTATCAGCACAACGATGTTGTCGTTGGGTGGCTCGCGATCCGAAGGGAGTTTCGGATCGCGGCACTCCTCGTCGAGGTACGAACCCGCCTGGTAGTTGGGTATGTCCTCGGCCCACTCGCCGATAAGCGGAGCCAGATGGATCGCATCGGATACGTCGAGTGGACCGAGGTAGTCCTCGGGATCGACGTACTCGCCGTCCACCTTCACTCCGAAGTGAAGTCCGGAACCGTTCTCGTCGTGAGCGATGCCCGTGGTGGGGTCCTTGATTGCATGGGCGAAGCTCGCACGTCCGATCCAGGCGCCCTGCTGGACATAGTCGCCGGCTTCCACCAGGATCTCGGCGAGCTGCGAGTAGGTGCTCTCCATTCCCCCGGTGTGCTGAATCGTCATGGCGAGGAAACCACCGACCTGTCCTGCGAACTTCACACGACCCGAGGCCGCCGCGCGGACCGAAACTCCCTCCGCTGAGGGGAGGAGGTAGTCGATCCCGCGATGGCCCGGTCCCCAGTCGGTCCTGGGTGCCTGCCACCGCCGCCCAATCACGCCGTCGACGGGAGGGATCAACCAGGGCCGCGCCGGATCGGGCGCCCGCGGCTCGGCGGGCGCGACGGGCTGCTGGGCGACTTGCCCGGCAGCGGGAACCGGAAGCAACGCGACGAGAGCGACCGCTGGGATTAGGAGCCTGCGCATGCGACGAGGTTGGCACCTGACGGGCCGGCGCGCTGTGGCGCGCGCCACAGTTCGGGCTGGACGCAGAAAACATTGGGATTGGATTCTGAACCCGCCGATTGATCGATGGGTTCGGCTCACGGGGCCGGCGCCGGGTGGCCCGGCAGTCCGCTAACGTGCGGCGCCATGGAGGAACCGTGGCGGCCGACTAAGGAGCAGCTCGCAGCGGCCGAGGGCGCAAAGGTGCGGGACGTCATCGGGACCGAGCTCGACGTGCTGTTCTGCGGCATCAACCCTGGGCTCTACTCGGGCGCGGTTAGACATCACTTCGCGCGCCCCGGCAATCGCTTCTGGAAGGCTCTTCATGCCTCCGGATTCACACCGCGCGTGTTGGGCCCGTTTGAAGAGCACGAGTTACTCGAGTACGGCCTCGGCATCACAAACCTCGTCCGCAGAGCAACTGCAACGGCGGATCACCTTCACGACGACGAACTGCGCGCCGGCGCACGGACATTGCGGCGCAAGGTTGCTCGATACCAGCCAAGCTGGGTTGCCTTCCTTGGCCTCACTGCCTATCGGGTGGCGTTCGGCCGGAAGACCGCGACCGTCGGGCGCCAGCACGCGACGATCGCGGAGTCACAGGTATGGCTCCTACCGAATCCGAGCGGTCTCAACGCGCACTACCAGCTTCCCGACCTTGCTGTGGTCTTCGGCGAGCTGCGCGCAGCCGCGCGCCGCTGAGTCGAACCGGACATCGTGAGTCGTCCGTTTACCTACGCAGGACGTGGGCTAACGTACATTTCGGCGCGCCGGGCAGCAGTCTGATCATTCCCCGTACACCTGGATCTCGTGCCAGCCCACCCATGACGGACTCGAAAGGGTCTCCACTCGGACGAACCGCGCCGTTACCGGAACCGGCGGGCGGAAGCTCAGCACGTCCCCCGGCTCGGTGCGGCCTTCGAACTCATCGGCGAGCGTGAAAACTCCGTCCGCGCCGGCGAGCAGCAATCGATGGCGCGTATCGCCCGCCGGAAACTGATCGACCGCGAGGTAGATCTCGTGCACAGACCTAACGGCGCCGAGGTCTATCTGAATCCACTGCGGTGGGAAGCCACCCGCTCCCCAGCCGGTTTCGAAAAGGCCGTCGATCGCGTGACCGGGCGGGCCTTCTGGAAGCGAGGCCGAGGCCGTCGCAGAAGCGCCCAGAGCGAGGTTGGCCGGCACGCCCTCCGCGCTGCAGGGATCGGGCTGCAGAACCGGTGATAGCTGCCGGCCGATCACTCCCCCGCCTTCGCGGGTCCCGAAGACTTCGTCGTCGTCTTTCGCCCAGAGCCACGTCAACCATCCATCAAAGCCGAAGGCACACGAGTCTGCCTGCCAGTGCGCAAGCGAATACGCGCCCACCCTGGGGTTTGCGTATGCGAACCGAAACGCGCCGAACTCCCCCATCACGACGGGCTTCTCTACGGCGTCCGACAACCCGATCGCATCGACCTGGTTCTGAAGATCATGCCCGACACCCGGGTAAAGGTGCAGATCGACTAGATCTAGTGCCGAGGACTCGAGCATTGCCTGCGACGGCACGACTCTGGGATCGCCGTCGAACCGAGCGAAGAATCCCATCGTGACGAGCGCGCCGGGATCGAGCCGTCTGATCGCCGCTCGGGCTCGGCGCGCCGCCAGGCGCACATTGGACTCCACCATTTCGGTCTTCTGCTGAGGATCCGCCATGTCGTACGTTTCGCCGTCCGCCGTCGTCACGGAGCCGCCTGCCAGTGAGAGAGGTTCGACGTCTTCGAGAAGGAAGTGCTCCTGCTGGAGCTGATAGATCACGACCTGCAGAGGTGCCCGCTCCCGTCGCAGTGCCCGGACCACCTCCGCCCAGTACTCCATCAGAATGTTGTGTCCCTTGCGAGTGAGCCAGAGAGAGTTGCGATATCCGCCGAACGGACTGCAGCACGGCAGGCGATTCGAGTAGCCGCGATCGGGGACGTCGTTGGACGCAAGCATCACGACGAGACCCTTCTTGCGGGCAATCCGAAGGAATGCCGCGATGTTCTTCGCATAGGGGCGCCGGATGCTGCCGCCGCTCGTCGAGATGCAGTCCACCTGACACAGATCGATGAACACACGCACGGTGTTGTACCCGAGGCGCTTCATCCCGGTGAGCTCTTTGCGGACTCGCTTCTGGTTCCAGTTGCGCGGGCGGAAAAGACTGCTGGCCCAGTGATCGCCCTCGCGGACCTTCATCAGCAGGTTCGAACCCCGGGGGACGAACCGGTTTCCCGAGCGCCGGTCGAAAAGCTCACGAACGTCGCCGCGCTCCCGGACTCCGATCCAGTGACGATTTGCCGATTCGTTCGGCGCGTTCGGCGCGCCGGGCGCGCCCGATGGAACGAGCAAAGAGGCGAAAACAGCAGCAAGGACCAGGCCGGGGCGGACTCGCATTGGTTCCGCAGCCTATAGGGAGGGATTCTGGCGTCTAGGGGGATGCCCGCGGTACGGGCGACCCGTCGTTCAATCGACCGGCGGC
>DASQUP010000307.1:0-3153 GCA_035641235.1 Actinomycetota bacterium | reverse complement strand
TTGGTGGCGGGAAGAGGATTCGAACCTCTGAAGGCGTAAGCCGGCGATTTTACAGACCGCTCCCTTTGGCCGCTCGGGCATCCCGCCGAAAATCGCGCCGGACGCAAGCGCCCGGCGCGAGTGATCAGAATACAGTCCTCCGGCCACCTGCTCGACCGCCCGATCATGCCTTTCTGTCTGCTCAGTGACTCGGTTTCCGGGACACTGAGTAGACAAAAACGAAAGCTAGTCCCCGCCCGCGAGGGGCGAAGATTGAGTGGCACCTTTCCCGGCCATGGTCCCCAGCAAAATGGATGAACCCATATCAACAAGAGTCTGCTCCCGGACCGGCGGTCCGCCCGAGGGAACCTCAAAACCGGGGACGAAGCTGTCGCCGAACCGGCGCGCCGCGGTAAGAGCGGTCGTTGCGACGATCCGGTCTCCCTCCGCCTGTGCCACCGTAAGCCCCGCTCGCTCCTCCGCTTTCTCGAGCCACGAAACCAGCCTTCGCATTGGGTTGCGAGCCTGGCCATTCATCTCGTACCAGCCGAAGTGAACGTGAGGAGGTGTGCTTATGGCGTTGCCGCTGTTTCCGCAGTACCCGATCACGTCGCCGGCTTCGACGCTCGACCCGGAGGGGAAGTCCTCGTGGTTCGTCTCAGCCAAATGGGCGTAGTACCAGTAGCCGCCTCCCGGCCGATAAAGGCGCGCCACGATGCCCCCGAGACCCCCGTTTCCGTAGGCGACCGTCCCAGGCTCGACGGCTAGGACGGGGTCACCGTAGCGGCAGAACACATCCTGTCCTTCATGGGATCGCCGGATCGGCCCCGGGCCGGAACGAGGGGCGCCCCACGAGTCCACCCAGTTCGCTCGTCCCCCGACGATGAAGGGCTGGAATACCTCGGAGACGATCTCGCTCCGGGTCCACCCAAGCGACAAGAGCCGGTTGGCGGCCATCATCAAGCCATCGGTCGAATAGGCCCCCGGAATCTGTACGTAGTCGAAGCTCGGAATCTCCGGCACGAAATCCTCGGGTGATGCCCGGCCCGGCCCCCGGCCCTTGCCGAGAGAGCCAGCATGGGGGTTTGAGCTCGAAGAGTCCGACGGCGACTCGGCCGGGGAACCGGCGGATCCGCCCTCTTCGTCCGGGGCTCCATCTTCCTCGGGGGTAGGCGTGGGAGATGGACTCTCCTCGGGCTCAGGCAGGGGGTCGGGCAGGGGGATCGGGAGGTCTGGGAGATCGGGCAGATCGATCGGGGGGAGCTGGGCGCGGGCCTCGTGAGCCCCGCCGAGCGGAGCAACGAAAACCGCAAGCGAAAGAACTGCTGCAAGCAACAGCCGACGCGTCCCGTACACGTGCCTCCCCAGTCCGACCAATGCGCTTCGCTAGGGAGGAGTTCGGCGCGCCGGAGGCACATTCCTGCCCGGCGCAGGCGGCAGGATCCCCGTCCGGGGGGCCGCGCTTATGGAGCCTGCAGTGAGGCGCCGGGAGAGCTAGTCGGCGGATTCCTTACCGTTGGATTCTTTGCCGGCGCGCCGAGTGCCATTGGATTGCGCAGAGTCGCCGGCAATATCTCCCTCGGTAAGGAGCTCTTCAACGAGGTGCAGGGCCGCCCGCTCCTCCGCAAGGGCCACGGAGTGGACGTTTACGCCGACCTCCGAAAGGCCCGGGGCGACGGCGTCTCCGAACATTCTTGCCGCCGTCAGGGAATCGATGTCGGCGACTCGAGTGCCCTCGGCCTGGGCGAGGACGTCGAGCGAGTTGGCGCGCGCTTCCTTGAGCCACCGGATGAGTGCCCGCATCGGATTCTTGGCTTCACCGTTGGCCTTGTACAAGCCGAAGTGCACGTGGGGAGGAGTGGTGATGGCGTTTCCGCTGTTTCCGCAGAACCCGATCACGTCACCCGGCTGGACGGTGGAACCGGCCGGGAACTCTTCTTCGTTGGTCGCCGACAGGTGGGCGTAGTACCAGTAGCCTCCGCTCGGCCGGTGCAGGCGGGCGACAATACCCCCGAGACCAGCGTCGCCGTAGTCGACGACACCCTCCTCGGACGCAAGCACCGGGTCTCCATAGTCACAGAAAACGTCCTGACCTTCGTGAGTCCGGACGATCGGCCCCGGACCGAAGCGGGGTGCTCCCCAGGTGTCGATCCAACTGGCCTCGCCTCCGACGATGAAGGGAGCGTAGACATTCGGCACGATCTCGTCCGCAGACCACCCGAGCCCTCGGAGCTGAGCGGCCACCATCATCAGAACGTCTGTGTTGTATGCGCTCTGGAGCCGAAGGTAACCGGGCTCCTCCAACTCGGTCTCTTCGCCGTTCTGGCCGTCGCCCGTCCGCGATTTGCCATCTTTGGACTTGTCCTTGTCGTCATCCGGCGTTGGTTTTGGCTTCGGGCTAGGTGAAGGTTCCTCGTCGGGACAGTCCGGCTCGGTCGGGCTCGGGGTCGGCTCAGGGGAAGGGCTCTCCGTCGGGAATGGACTCGGGGGAGTCGGTGTCGGTGTTTCGGTGGGATCAGGTGAGGGCGACGGCGTAGGTGTCGGACACGGATCCTGTCGTTGCTGCGCAACGGCAGTCCCGGGCAGCAACAAGGCCGCGGCCAGCAGGATCGCGACCCTCGCCCTAAGTCCGTTGTTCATCCAGCCCCTGCTCCTATTGCTGTAGATGTTGGGAACCGGCGCTTCGCCGGATTGTCCCAAGCCGTTCCCTTCGTCCGCACGCAGGGAACTCTACCGTCATCTCTTAAATGTGCAGTAGCCCCCATCGGGCCTCGCCCGTTGGTGCAGGTGGCCGCTCCATTTTGTCCGATTCGAGGCGCTTCTCGAGGAGCGCATCCGCACCTGGCCCGTTGATTTCAACGTCAAATTCCGCCAGATGTTGCTCGCATTGCTCCCTTCAGCCACCCAGGTCAGAAGAATGTGGACCGATCGGCCAGCTCCGTGATCAGCGGCGGATAGACGAAAGCGGCCACGAGCCCGGCGGCTGCTACCCCCATCGCTCCCTGCAGTAGGTAGGGCACCTCGACCGGCTCCGGCACCTCGGGCGAGTCGAAGAACATTCTCTTGACGACTGCGAGGTAGTACCACGCGGCGATTACCGCGTTCACGCCCATCACCACTGCGATCCAATAGACCTCCGCCTCGATGGCCGCCAGGAACACGAACAGTTTCGCC
>DASQUP010000306.1:0-6669 GCA_035641235.1 Actinomycetota bacterium | reverse complement strand
AGACGAGGACGAACGCCGGCGCCGCGAACGGCTCTCCGTGACCCCGGCCTCTGCGATGGCCACCGTCCTCCACGAGGTCGAGGCGCGCCATGGAGGAACGCGGCAGTACCTGCTGAACGCCGGCGCCGACCGCGAATTGGTTGAGCGGGCCGAAAGGCTGCTCCGCTAGACCTTCTCATCAGGTGGATTTGCGGTAGCTTGCGCGCGGGTCAGGTTCGAGCAGGGAGGTCGAGGGATGTCTAAAGTCGACAGTTTCGAGGTGGGGACGTTCTGTTGGGCGGAGCTCTCCACAAGCGATGAGCCCGCGGCGCGCGACTTCTACTCGGGCGTCTTCGAATGGGACGTCGACGTTAGCGAGATTCCCGGAGGGACATATTCGACGTTCATGAAGGACGGGCGCGCCGTCGCAGCCGCAGGGCAGCAGCGGGAGGACGAGGCTGCGCAGGGCATTCCTCCACACTGGAACCTGTATGTGAGCGTCGACGATGCCGATTCGTTCGCCGCCAAGGCAGCAAGTGCCGGTGGAACCGTAATCGTTCCGGCGTTCGACGTGATGGAGTTCGGGCGCATGGCTGTGATCGCCGACCCAACCGGCGCCATGCTGGGGTTGTGGCAGCCGAAGGCGATGGCGGGATAC
The DNA here is from genome assembly GCA_035641235.1 of Actinomycetota bacterium. Taxonomy (GTDB): domain Bacteria; phylum Actinomycetota; class CADDZG01; order CADDZG01; family WHSQ01; genus DASQUP01. The sequence continues at coordinate 6,032 of DASQUP010000306.1, read as the reverse complement.
GGCGTGATCAACGAAGCGGGAACCACTGGCTGGCACGAACTCATGACGCCCGATATCGAGAAGGCGCGTGCCTTCTACACCGAACTCTTCGGGTGGACCATTCAGGAGTATCCGATGGAGCGCGGCACGTACACGGTGTTCAACTCCGGAGAGACCGGCCGCGGCGGAGCAATGCCCACTCCGGAGAACCTCGGCGACCTCGCGGTGTGGACCGTGTATTTCAACACCGAGGACTGCAACGGCACCGTCGAGAAGATCAAGGGCGCCGACGGTCGAGTTGACTTCGGACCAGACTTCGCTGAGACGGTGGGAACGTTCGCCTCGGTTGCCGATCCTCAGGGAGCGGCGTTTGCGGTGATCACACCGGACCCGAACATCCCGCAGTAAGGGCTCGGGCACGCAGTGCGCCATTCTTTTTAGAGAAAACCGCCGGTTCTCGGGGTTAATTTCGAAGAACGTCAGTAATTGATCTCGAGAGCAAAACGCAACGCGCCGTCCAGTACGACTGTCTTCTCGAAATCCAACTCGCCCACAGGTGAGTCTTCGAATCTGTCCTTTGGGACTGTGAGTAAGTTGTCGCACGACGCGACGCCGTCCTCGGGCAAACCCTCATCGCGTCCCAGAGGAACCTCTGACGCGATACCTCTTACGGTCCTTGATGCAGGAGCAACAACCACGGAGGTCAGGACCGGCACAGCGGCGCTGCGGGACAGAACCAAAACGGGTCGCCGACCGGAAGGAGGGCCTAGATCAGCCCAATAGATTTCGCCTCGTCTCACCAGTCCGGCGCGGTTTCGGCGGCCAGGCGGCGAGCGGTTTCCACTAATACAGGATCCTGAGGTAAGCGCTCGTAAGCCCAGCGGAGCTCATGCTCCAACTTCCGGATGCGGCGCGCCTCGAGCAATGCGAGGGAGGCCCTCCTGATGACTTCGCTGCGACTAAGCCCGTCTTCCTCGGCCGCCTTGTCCAAGTCCGCCACAAGTCGGTCATCGAGCTGAACGATCACCTGTTTTCGAGCCACGATCCGACCATATGACGCTTCATATGGTCAGTCAACTGAGCCTTCGGGGTTCATTTCGCGAAATCCGGCGGTGTTCGGGGGGCTTTTACGAAAAGAATGGCTTAGCGGGCGGCTCCCAACTCGGCGCGCCGGCGCGCCGCCGTCACAAACGCCTCGATCAGCGGATGGGGTTTCTCGGCAGTCGAGTTCATCTGCGGCACGAACAGCGCTGCCATGAAAAACGGATGCGACGGCAGCTCGACAATCCGAACCTCCGAGTCGGGGCTTCGCCCGCTGATGACCAAGCCATGCTCCTCGAACATCTGCGCGAACTCGGGGTTGATCCCGTAGTTGCAGACGAACGGCTCGACGACCTGGGCGCGCCCGTAGAGATCGGCAGCCGCCGTGCCGGGCACCACATCGACCTCCTGCTGCTGCCCATCGAGCGAGCAGGACAGTGCGATGACGGCGAAACGACTCGCATCTGGATTCGATTCCTGATGATCGGCGTCTCGGAACCCGAGAACGTTGCGCACGTACTCAACGACTACGTGCTGGAAACCTCCTCAGGTGCCAAACAGCGGGACGCCGCGATCGCGCGCGAAGCGGATCACCCGGAGAGCGCCGTCCATGTCCCGGTACGGACTCGACGGGCTAATGAAGAGGCCCGAGAAGTCGCCCAGCTGGGCCTCCACATCGGCTTTGATCTCGTCGGTCGCAATCCACTCAACCGGAAGGGGATCGGCACCGTGAGCGAGCGCCGCGTTGGTCGCCTGATGTGTTGCTTTAGCTGGGTTGTAGTCCCCGATTACCGCAAGTTTTGTCACGAAGTCCCTCCCGCCTATGTTCCCTTCCGGTGAGACTAACGGCACGACCGGTCAAGCCGGGGAGTTCGAGCCCGACATGACACAGGTCCAAGTCACAGACCCCGAGCGGCCGCAATTGGGTCGTGCGCCGCCGGTGTTCCTGAACATTCTGCTTGACTTCCATACCGGCGGTATGTAAATACTCCCGGTATTGAAATACCAGCGGTATCTACGGAGGCCGAGTGACCACAACCAGGATGACCAGGGGCGAGCGCAAGCTGCAGACCCGAGCTCACCTGATCGCGACCGCCCGCGACGTGTTCATGCGGCGGGGGTTCCACGACGCGACGCTCGACGAGATCGCCGAGGAAGCCGGCTTCACCAAGGGCGCGATCTACTCGAACTTCAACGGCAAGGACGGGCTGTTCCTGGAGGTCCTCGACGCCCAGATCGAGCGACGCTGGCAGGCGGACATGCGGGCGGCCCTGTCCGCCGAGAGCCTGGAAGCAAGCTTCCGAGCGGTCGCGCGCAACCTGATAGAGGCGACCCGGGAGACACCGCGGTGGATGCCGGTCCTGATGGAGTTCTGGACGCACGCGTCGACCAACACTGAGCTGCGCGCCAAAGTCGCCGAGCGCCACGAGCGCCTTCTCGACTCGGTGGCCGAAATCGTCTCCGAAGTCGGCGCGCGCTACGGCGTCGAGTTCCGGATTCCAACCCGCGAGGTCGGGCGGGGGGCCGCGGCTCTGGCACGCGGCATGGCACTCGAGCGGCTGCTCGATTCGCAGGCGGGGCTCGACTTCGAGGAGATGTTCGTTTCGTTTGTGCTCGGGTTCACCCATCCGGGCGATGGTTCGGGGCAAGGACTGGTCGGTTGACCATGGCGGACGCACAAGTTGCAGCAATCAAGGAGCGCGTCGGCGCACTCACCGCGGAGTTGTTGTCGCACGACAAGTGGTCGCGCGACCAGCTCTTGGAGCACCAGCAACAACGGCTGCGCTCCGTTATCGAGTTCGCGGTTGCAAACTCCCCTTTCTACAAAGAGACGCTCGGTCCCGACGCCGCCCGGGTGCCGCTCGACGAACTCCCCACGCTCTCGAAGCCAACACTGATGGCGGAGTGGGATCGAATCGTCACCGCTTCGGTGTTGCGGCTCGCCGATGTCGAGGCTCACATTGCCGGCCCGGATGCAGCGCAACCCTTTGCGGGCCGCTACCGAGTGTTCTCTACTGCTGGGACTACGGGGGTGCGCGGCATATTCGTGTACGAGATGGACGAGTTCCTGCAGATCATCGCTCCGGTATTGCGAATGTTCGCCAGGTGGGGACTAACTCCTGGGAGCCGCGTGGTCGGGGTCGGCGCGCCGAACCCGCTGCATCTCACCAAGCAGCTCTTTGGGGATCTGCAGAACGGCGGCAGCGATGTGCCGGAGCTGTCCGTTGTCACTCCGGTGCCCGACATCGTCGCTGCTCTGAACGACTTTCAGCCCGAAGTACTGCTCGGGTATCCAACTCATCAGGCTTTGCTGGCGGAGCAGCAACTTGCCGGGAACCTGAATATCGCTCCGCGTTTCGTTGCGGCGGGGAGCGAGGTCGTGGGCGAGGACGTCGTGCGGCGCGCGGCGGAGGCGTGGGGCATCCGGCTGTGCAACGTCTACGCGACAACCGAAAACTGCATGATCGCGTCGAGCTCCTCCGACGAAGACGCCCTCCTTGTGAACGACGACATGCTGCTGCTCGAGGTGGTCGACGAGGCGAATCGGCCGGTGCCTCCGGGCGAACCTGGCTACAAGGTGCTCGTCACGAGCCTGACCAACCGCGCTCAGCCGCTCATCAGGTACGAGATCTCGGACTCGGTAACGCTCGCGGACGGGGATCACGACGGAGGCCGGCCCTACACGCGCATCGGGCGTGTCGATGGTCGCAGCGACGACATCCTCCACCTTCTTGGACCATCGGGTGGGGAGGTCGCCGTTCATCCCTACCGGATGCGCGCTCCGTTCGGGCACATCCCCGACGTCGTGCAGTACCAGATCGTGCACCACGCTGGCGGACTCCGGGCCCGAGTGGTTCTCCGTGACTCCGCGCCCCGCTCGATTCTGGAGCGTGTTCAGGGAGCTCTCGAGGGGGAGCTCGCCGATGCCGGCGTCGCTCCCATGCAGATCGAAGTCGAGCCGGTGTCGCGCATCGAGCGCGAGGGCAACGGAGCAAAGATCAAGCAGGTCGTGTCGACGATCGACCGGCGCGCTGGGGCCGGCTCGTTTCTGATCGAGTCCGCCTGAGCTTCGGCTCCTTGCTCGCTGGGGTGGCGCTAGAGCGTGAAATATTGGCCCTCACGCGCCGTCTCGGCCGGCGCGCCGCCTGATTTGAGCCCTCGATAAAGGGCTCGTCTTGGTTCCTAGTACTTAGTCCCTAGCGAGCATTGGTTAAACCCATCCCCATAACGGGCCGAAGGCTAATAGACAGGAATTGGCGACAAAGGCAAACCCGCCGCAAGGCGGGGACGCAAAGCCACGGGGCCCTCCGGGGGTCAGCCGGGCTACCGAACCGGGAGAAACCACGGTGCCAAGCGGTATGGACAAGGCGGGCAAGTCACCCCCGCGCGGATTTGATCCGGAGGCGGAGAGCCGGGGCGCCGCGCCCGGGCCGACCCGGCGCCAGGGGCGCCTCTCAGTCGCTCGCACGCTCAAGCTTGCCTCGCTTGCGGCGCTCGCTTTCTTCACCGCCGCCACCGGCGCGCTCTATCTGAGCATCCAGTCGGTCGACCGCTCGTTCGACAAGGTCATTTCGATCGATCAGCCGAGCAGGGACGCGGCCCTAAAGATGCGCACTTCCGCGGACCAGGCGATCGTGACCTACCTGGATGCGCTGGTCTCTAGCGAGCCCACGGCGGCGATCAAGGCCGAGAGCGCGTTCATGGATGCTCTCGTCGAGTACCACGCGCTCGTGGGGGAGCGAGGAGTCGAGGACTACACCGCTCTCGCACAAGAAATATTCGGGCTCACTACGGAGTTGGGCGAAAATGTCATCGCTTACGACCAGGAGCGTCAGGAGCACTTCGTCGAGATACAGGAGCGGCTCAGACGCTTGGACAATGTCATCGAGACAGACAAATATCTGTACCCGCTCGAACATGACGTGATCCAGGCCGGTTGGTGGGTCTCCAACTATGTCGCGGCGCCATCGTCGGAGTTCAAGGTGAGGTCCAATGAGGAGATGGGTGAACTCATCACCTCGCTCAAAGCGGCGCGCCGCGATGCGAATGCTAAGGAGCGACGAGCAGAGATCGGAACCTGGGTAGAAGATGCGACCAAGATCCACTGGCTCCAGGCGGAGATCATCCTGTTAACCGAGCGGTCGGAGATCCAGATGGACCACTTCCTGCGAACGCGCGAACGTCTCGACAGCGCGCTCAACCGTGGGATCTCGCAACAGGTTCAGCGCGCACTCCAAATCCGCAGCACGAAGGTGGAGCAGGCGGTCGACAATTCGAAGTCCGTCGTCGTTGGGAGTCTTGCCGTCGGCCTCCTCCTCGCGTTCGGAGCACTGTATTGGGTCCGGAGGCGCATCACGCAGCCGACCGCCCGCTTGATGGCGGCAATCGAGGGAACCCCGGAGGCCGACGACGGGGCCGATCTGCGCCGCAACGACGAGTTCGGCGTTCTGGCTCGCACCCTGCGGGAATCCGATGCGCACCGGAAGGAACTCGAGGAGGAGCTTCGTCATCAAGCTCTCCACGATCCGCTAACCGGGCTGTCCAACCGGGCTCTCTTCAAGGACCGAGTCGAGCGCGCCCTCATGCGGCACAAGCCGTACGAGAAGACCATTTCGGTCGTGTTCATCGACCTCGACGACTTCAAGACGGTCAACGACAGCCTCGGCCACGCGGCGGGAGACGCGTTGCTCGTTACGGTTGCGCAGCGCCTCAACGATTGCTTGAGGACGGACGACACCGCTGCTCGACTGGGCGGCGACGAGTTCGCTGTGCTCCTTGAGGACGTTGCCGATCTCGACGACGTGGCAATTCCCGCGCAGCGGATACTCGAAGCGATGGCGATGCCCATCGAGGTCGAGGGCAAGATGATATCGGTGCGCGCGAGCATCGGCATCGCACTCCACCAGGAGGGCCAGGGCTCTGCTGAGTTGTTGCGCAACGCAGACTCCGCCATGTACGGCGCGAAGAACAGCGGCAAGGGTCAGTACAAGGTGTTCGACGAGTCGATGCAC
>DASQUP010000305.1:0-5870 GCA_035641235.1 Actinomycetota bacterium | reverse complement strand
TTCGAGGGAAGCGGTCGGGTTGCAATGGACTCGAGCGGCATCGGCGAGTTCGATGTGACGTGGGCAGCTCGTACTGAAGCGCCTGCCGGGATGACGAGCCCCGAGGAACTCATCGCCGGCGCCCACGCAGCGTGTTTCTCGATGGCCTTCTCGAACATCCTTGCTCAGAACGACACGCCGCCCGAGAGGCTCGAGGTATCGGCTACGTCCTCGTTCGAGAAGAAAGAGGCGGGGTTCCGTTTGACCAAGATGCATCTCGACGTCGTGGGTAGCGTTCCGGGGATCGACCCGGAGACGTTCGAGGCCAAGGCCAACGACGCGAAGGTCGGCTGCCCCGTTTCGAACGCGCTGGTGAATAACGTCGAGATAACGGTGACGGCGAACCTCAAGTAGCGTCCCGGGGCGCGGCGACACCCCGACGCGGGCGATCCTGCGGGACGTCGGACGCCTTGAGCACCAGCGGCCCGAAGGGGCGCGGCGGCGCGCCGAGATGCTAGATGAACGCCGACAGTTGGTGCTCCATTAACATCTCAAGTCATTCCACTCGGTTTTCGGCGGCGCGGATCGCGAGCGCGTAGATCTCCTTCAGCGGCCTGCCGGTAGCGCGTGCCGCGCCGCGCGCATCCTCGAATTCCGGTGCGACGGTTACGACACGTCCGCCGCTGCGCGCAACTTTCACTCGAACATCGTGCCCGAGGACCATCACCGTCACCGTCTCGCGTGGAAGGACTCTTCGGGTGGCGAATGCGGCGCGCGTCCCTATGGTGGTGGTCTCGGCAAACAGGATCTCTTCCAATCGGGAGCGCGCCGCCGGGTCGCAAAGCACCGACAGCGTCACCGCAGACCGCCCCTTCTTCATAACAATCGGTGTCGCCCATGCGTCGTGCGCGCCGGATTCGAGTAGCCGCTCGACCACGAATGCAAGTGCCTCAGGGGTGGAGTCATCGATGTTCGTTTCAATGAGCAGCGCCGTTTGTGGATCTGCCACATCATCTCCGATCAGGACCCGCAGCACGTTGGGGCGCTCGGAGTCGCGTGTGCCGGCTCCGTAGCCGATGTGTTCCACCGTCATCGGAGGAAGCGCTCCGAAGATGTCACAGGCCGATCGCAGAATGGCCGCGCCGGTCGGCGTGACGAGTTCGCTGCTGCTCGTGCCGTAGAGCGGCGCGCCGCGCAGCAGCTCCGCGACTGCCGGCGCGGGCAGAGGGAGTTCGCCGTCGTCCGTGCGGACCCAACCGGTTCCCGTGGCGATGGGGGAACACGCGATCAACGAGGGCCGGAAGTACTCGATCGCGGCGCTCGAGCCCACTACGTCTACAAGCGCATCGGTCATTCCGACTTCGTGGAGGTGCACCCGGTCGGGTGGAACTCCATGAACCGCTGCCTCCGCCTCGGCCATCACCCTGAACGTTTCGAGGGAACGGCTCATCACGGGTTCGGACAGGGGGGCGTGCTCGATGATCGAAACGATGTCGGGATAGGTGCGCGGGGGCTCCGGCAGCTCGATCGCAACGTCGGCGTGTTTGGCTCTCAGGCCTGCCCGGCGTACCTCGTTAACGGTGAGCGTCCACCCCTCGATTCCCAGTGATTCGAGCGCCTTTCTCACATCGTTCTGCGGAGCGCCGGCATCGATCAATGCGCCGAGGATCATGTCGCCGGCGGCGCCTGAAAAGCAGTCGAAGTAGAGGACCGTCACCTATGGATCTTCCGGAGCAAACGGATTGCAGCGGCCGCTGCCCCGAATCCGTTGTCGATGTTCACAACGGTTACGCCTGCCGCGCAGGAGTTGAGCATGGCCAATAGAGCAGCGAGGCCCTCGAAGCTGGCGCCGTAGCCGACGCTCGTCGGAACTGCGATAACGGGGGCGGACGAGATCCCTCCCACGAGGCTCGCCAGTGCTCCCTCCATACCGGCCACAACGATCACAACATCTGCATCGTGTAGGCGATCCTGGACCGAAAGGATGCGGTGGACTCCGGCTACTCCGACGTCGGTTACCGCCTCGACGGAGGCGCCCAAAGCCTGCGCAGTGTATGCAGCCTCCTGAGCAACCGGTAGGTCGGAGGTTCCGGCACTCACCACGGCGACCGATCCCAGCGTGGCCGGCGCCTCGCTGCGAAGGACGACCAACCGCGCCTCTCGGTGGCTAACCGCGCCCGGGAACTCATCGAGGAGTGCGGTTGTGGTCTCGGGTGTGACCCGAGTAATGAGCACCGGCCCCGTCGTGGTCTCCAGCAGCCGGGCTGCAATCGCCAGAACCTGCTCCGGCTTTTTACCTTCTGCGTAGACGGCTTCGGGCATCCCTTGGCGGAGTTCCCGATGTGTGTCGAGTTGCGCAAAACCGAGGTTCTCGATGGGGACTCGGCGCAGCGCTTGGAGGACATCGTCGACACTCGCGTTGCCCGCGGTCATGTCGGTGAGCAGGGCCTTTACCTCTTCGGGGCGCATGGCGTCAGTGTAGGATGACCCACCGTGCCTGATCTGACAGTCGAACAGCTGACCCTGGCCCTCGCCGTGGTGGCGGGGGTCACCGTATTAGCCCTTTTGGTGGTCGTTTTCCTTGGGTTGCGATTGCGGCGCATCCGGCGCGACCTGCTGACGATTCGTGGTGAGAGTGGCCAGCGCGATCTCGCGGCACTGCTCGGCTCGTGGGCGCGCAAGATGGACGAACTCCACAAACGATCCGACGGGATCGTGGCCGAAGCGGAGCGCCTCGCAGAGCAGGATCGGTACGCACTCCAGAATTTCCATCTCGTCCGCTACGACGCGTTCGAGGACATGGGCGGCCGGCTTTCGTTTTCCGCGGCGCTGCTCGACGATCACGGCAATGGACTCGTTATCACGTCGATCAACGGGCGAACCGAAACGCGCACGTACGCAAAGCCAATACGCAATCTCAACTCAGACCACAACCTCTCGGACGAAGAAGGCGAGGCCATTGCCGGCGCAGTGGCCAAAAGCGGGCGCGGCACCGACCAGGTCATTTCACGATAGGGGGCCGCGTTGATAGACCTCAGGCTTCTGCGCGAGAACCTCGACGCGGTGAAGTCCGCGTACGACCGCCGCGGAGGAGTTGAAGGGCTCGACCAAGTGGTTGAGCTCGACAAGAGATACAGGGACATCCTCAGCGAGGTTGAGGGGCTGCGCGCCGAACACAACAAGGCATCGAAGGCGATCGGGCTCGCCGCACCCGAGGATCGTCCCGCGGCGATCGCGGGTGCGAAGGAGCTCGCCGAGCGCATCAAGTCGTTGGAGCCGGAGCTGGAGGCAGCGTCGGCGGAAATCGACAAGGCGGCCTCGTACCTCCCGAACCTGCCACATGAGTCGGTACCGGATGGGCTGACCGAGGCCGAGAACGTCGTGGAGCGCGAGCACGGCGAGCGCGCTCAATTCGACTTCGAGCCGCTCGACCATGTCGCTCTGGGTGAGCGTCTGCGGATCTTCGACTCCGAACGCGCGGCGAAGACGTCGGGGAGCCGCTTCGTCTACCTGATGGGACAGGGAGTACTTCTGGAACTAGCACTGGTGCGCTTCACCGTCGACTTCCTTTCCGGCCGCGGCTTCAAGCCGGTTGTGTCGCCGGTGCTCGTCCGTGAGCAAGCTATGTACGGAACCGGGTTCCTTCCGGCGGAGGAGCATGAGTTCTACAAAGTGGAGCGCGACGACTTGTTCCTGATTGGAACGTCGGAGGTCGCGCTCGCCTCGATGCATGCCGACGAGATCCTGCCCGAGTCGGATCTACCGGTTCGGTATGCGGGCTTCTCGTCCTGCTTTCGCCGCGAGGCCGGTACCTACGGTAAGGAGACGAAGGGACTCATCCGGGTTCACCAGTTCGACAAGGTGGAGCAGTTCTCGTTCACTCACCCAGACGACTCGTGGGACGAGCTTGCGGCGATACGAACCAACCAGGAGAAGATCCTGCAGGCTCTCGAGATTCCCTACAGGGTGCTTGTGATGTGCGCCGGGGATCTGGGCTCTTCGGCCGCGAAGAAGGTTGACAACGAGGCGTGGCTGCCCAGCGCGAGCCGGTACCTCGAGCTGACCTCCGCGACAAACGCAACCGACTATCAGGCGCGCCGGTTGGGCGTGCGGTTCCGATCAGGTGGCAGCGCGCAACTCGTTCACACGTTGAATGGGACGGCGTGCGCAGTGGGCCGGACGATCGTTGCTCTGCTCGAGAACCACCAGCGTGCGGATGGAAGTGTGTCGATCCCCGAGGCGTTGCGGCCCTACACGGGGTTCAATGTACTGACGCCGCCGTAGCGAACGGTCTGCCGTCATTCCCGGTATCCGGGCACCACAGCAGACGGTTTGGCGCCATCAATCACCGGCCGCTAGCGATCGCCGGCTACTGGGACGAGCCTGCCCCGGCGCTCATGGATTACGAACACCCAGGCCGTGACCGCGAGGGAGAAAGCGATCGTGCCCACGTACAGACGGGCAGCAGGACGTGTCCAGTCAAGCGCGCCGGAGAAGCGCGCCGCTCCCCAGAGGAGCAGCAGCAAGACGAGCGCCGCCTGGGGAAACAGGAGCCGGATCGCGGACCACTCTCGCTGCCTCGCCATCGCGACCAAGGCGCCAGCAAGAAACAGCAGCCAGCCCCCAACGACCCTGGCGGTCAGGGGGGTCAGCTCCCACGGCCACAGGCCTGCAGTCCGCTCCGGCGCGACGAATAGCGCCCCGCCCAGAGCGGCGATGGGAGCGGCCGCCACAAGAGCCGCAGGGCGCAGGGCTCGCGCCACAGGGGCGCGGACCGACTCGGGCGGGCCCGCCCGGCGGGCATGCCGCACGTACAGGATCACCGTCAGCGGCGGGTACAGGAGGTAGAGGCCGGACCACACCCACGCGACCGGGCTCGACCATATGAAGCGGTCGGTGTGCAACAGGGTGGCCAAAGACATGGTGGTCGAGAGAACGATCAGGGTCGGGAGCACGGGACGGACGCGCTGCCATGGGCTCCCCGGTCTCCCGAGGATGAACAGGAGTGGGATCGCGGTTGTGTAGAACGAGCCCATGAACGCGGCCGTCGCCGGAGGCTGGATGTCCCACGCGAAGAACCGATCGGTTTCGCCCGGCGCGATCAGGAGCACAACGGCCGAGTAGGCGACCGCGACTCCGGCGCCGATCAGCGCGGCGGCGAGCGGCTTCGAGATGCCCGGCTCGCTCATGTGTGCCTACCCGCGCGCGCCGCGCAGGACCACGATCCCCAGGCCGACCGCAGCGACGCACACCGAGACGGCGGGAACCGCGCGGCGAAGCGTGACCGGCGGCGGTGGCGGGGGAATACTGGCTCGCTCCTCGTCCGTTCGTGCGCGCCGCCGGGCGAGCTCGAGCTGCAGGCTCCGTTCCCCCATACGCATCGCCCACTGGTGGTTGTTGGCCAGGAGTGGCCTCACCACATAGGAGCCATAGCGAAGAAGCCTCTTGCCCACCTCGATGGTCCAATCGAACGTTATTTCGACTACGGGGCCGTCCTGTTCGAACGTCAGGTCGGCGGCCCCGATGAAATTGCCGGCCGCCTCCAGCCGGTAGCCGTGCGGATGACGAGTCTCGACAGTCGTCCCCGTCCAGCGCAGGGTGTACGGAAGGCGGCCTCGGGTGTGGAACGCCACCACGCGGCCCAGACCCTCCGCGTCGCCCTCGTTAATGACTTTCGTCTCGAGATAGACGGCCGGCCACCAGCGCGGCAGATCTTGGGGGTCGGTCATGATCTCGGAGATCTCTTCGAGCGTGCTCTCGACGCGCCAGCGATGGACGAAGTGGTATCGGTGAACTCCCATAAGGAAGCCAAGCATGGCAAACAGACGTCGGCCGGTAAAGCACTCGCTGCACACGCTTTGCTTTGCATCCGGCACTGACGCGCCCGTAAC
>DASQUP010000304.1:0-10308 GCA_035641235.1 Actinomycetota bacterium | reverse complement strand
AGCGAAGTTTTATCCAAGTGGCATGGGTGGCACCGATTAGGTCGCCGTTTTCGTCGTATACGGTCGATGCGCTGAACAGTTTTTGGTTGTCACGACCGAGCGTTTTAGCAACCACGACACACTGGTCTCCGGCACGAGCCGACCCAAAAACCCGGCCCGCCAGCGTGCCCAACAGCGCCACCTCACCGGGTTCGGCAATCGCCCAATAAGTCGGACAATCGAGAGCACCCCATACGAATCGTCCGGAGATCTCTCGGTCCGAGATCGTGAACGAATCGTGTGGGACCCACGGCGCGGCCATCACATCCTTTCCCCGGACCCGCGCTGGCAAGAGGCGAAGCCCGTCACCTGGCGCGCGGTCGGGTCCACATACAAAACAGTTCGGGAAGGGGTGGCCTTCGACTGAGCCTCGCGCGGCGACGGCCTCCATCGCCTCGTCGAATTCGACGAACTGCGGAGGCTCGTCGAGGACGTCTCCGGCGCGCCCACTCGCAAGTAGCGTCCCACCGTCGCTAAGCGTCACCGTGTGATCGTGGCCATCAAGTTGCAGCGGACGACCCACCGGAGCCGGCGCGTGGAGACGCACCTGCAGCGGTCCCGGAATCACTTCGGCAAGCACGCCCGCAACGTACCCGCCGTTGGCGATGGCCGGTGGCCCCTCAAAACGTTGATCAACGACAATCGTCACCGGCGCATCCTAAATGCGCGGGCCCCGAACTGTTCGCGCAGATTCGTGGTTTCCAATGAATGCGCGCGAACAGTTAGGTGTGGGCTAGCGGGCGGCCCGGTTCAGTGAGGTTCGTACACGGAGAGCGCCACGGAGGCCGTACCCTCAACAGGGTCTGGAAGGGCTGCGATTCGGGAGCGGATCTCCCCCCGATCTGTGTGCCACGCACTCGGCCCCATAGCAACCAGCGCCTCGACGTCGGGGTGGCCCAGGCTCATCAAGAATTCGATCGGGGTCCTTCGAACGAGACGGAAACGTCCACCCAACTTCTCTTCAAGGCGCTCCTCCTTGAGTTCGTCTACGGTCACGAGATCGAGCGCATTTACCAGGGATCCAAGGTGATCCGTTGTGGGGGTAACGACGACCAAGTGGCCTTCGGGCCCCAGAATCCGATGGACCTCCACGGCATTTCGAGGTGCAAAGACATTTACGACCAATGTTGCGGCGCCGCTGCGTATCGGCAGCATCTGCCACGCATCGCAAACGACCGCGCCTGCGCGCTCGTGGCACCGGGCGGCGCGCCTCGCTGAGTACTTCGATGCGTCGAGTGCGAGCCCGAACCGTTCCGGCAGAGAGTCGAGGATCTCCGTCAGGTAATAGCCGGTTCCTGCCCCAACGTCAACGACGCAGCCGTCTGGCATATCATGCGCAGTCCGGGCCGCCTCATCCGAGACGGACCGCGCGAGCGATGAGAAATGACCTCTGCGGAGGAATTCGGCCCGAGCGTCCACCATCGCCGCCGTATCGCCGAGCGCTGATCCCTTCGGTGTTCCCGGCATTAGGTTGACGTAGCCCTGGCGCGCCACATCGTAGGAGTGACCATCCCCGCAACTCACTACGCCGTCGCCCATGGTGAGGCCGGATCCGCACTTGGGGCAGATCAGATACTCGATCACGTCGGAAAGCACCCCACTAGTCTCCTGGGGATGACGCGAACTGTCTGCCCTGATTCCCGGTATCCGGGAATGACAGCAGACAGTTGACCAGTTCGGCGCGGCGAGGGGGCCGGAGCGTGAGCTCCGACCCCTCAGGCCGGGGGAAACGGGATGTCTCTAGGCGTTCTCTGTGACCATCTCGGGCAGCACGACCGGCGCCTCGGCCGGAGCAGTGTGGGTGCCGTCGACCGTCACGTTCGGCAGCCACTGCAACCACTTGGGCAGGTACCAGTTCCGGTTCCCGAGCAACTTCATCGAAGCAGGGACGAGAACCGAGCGGACCAGGGTGGCGTCGATCAGCACGGCGGCGCCGAGTCCGAAGCCCATTTGCTGGAGGGCGGCGAGTTCGCCGGCAGCGAACCCTCCGAACACCGCAACCATGATCGCGGCGGCTCCCGTGATCAGTCCGCCAGTTGTTCGCAGACCGTAGGCTACGGATTCGGTGTTGATGCCCGTCTGATCGAAGCGCTCCCGGATCCTCGAAAGAAGGAACACGTGGTAGTCCATCGACAGGCCGAACAGCACCGAGAACAGGAACAACGGCAACCATGCCTCGATCGCTTCGACCTGCTGGAACCCGAGGACGCCCGCTCCGAATCCCTCCTGGAACACAAGGACGATGAGTCCGTAGGCCGCGCCCACCGAGAGCAGGTTCATAACTATCGCCTTGAGAGGCACCACGATCGAGCGGAATACGACCGTCAGGAGAATGAACGACAGTCCCAGAACGAACGCAAAGATGATCGGCGTGTACTGATCGGTTAGATCGAAGAAGTCCTTGTTGAAGGCGGTGTCGCCACCGACGAGAACCTCTGCCTCTAAGCCGCCAAATGCCTGAGGCACGTAGTTGTCGCGCAGCCGGTCGATCGACGCCACCGCCGCCTCGCTCGACGGGTCGCCACTGACCGGGGCGGACACGATTGCCGTATCACCTGAGTCGTTGATCTGCACCTGCGACGGCCCGAAAAAGCCATCCGAGGACAGGGACGCCTGCAGGTCTTCGATGGCGCTCTGGAACTCCGGCGCCGCCACGTCTCCATCGACAACGATCTCTACGGGAGAGTTGAGGCCTCCCGAGAACTCTGCGGAGAGGACCTCGAAGCCCTGCCTCGATCGGGTGTCTTCGGGAAGCGTGCTCACTCCGGAGAAGCCCAGGTTGATGTCGAAGAACGAGAGCGATGCAGCCACCAGAAGTCCGGCGCCGATCACAAGACTCACCACCGGACGTCCCATTACACGACGAGTTATGGCGTTCCAGAAGCGGTGCGATTGCTCCGAGCCGAGTTCCGTCTTGCGACGGAACACGCGCAGTGAGTTCACTCGGTCACCGAGCAGCGAGAGCAGCGCCGGCAACAGGGTCAGAGAAGCCACAACAGAGGCGACCACGACAAATATCGCACCGGCGCCGAGGCTCCGGAAGATCGTCGTCGGGATTATGAGCATGCCGACGAGAGCTAGAACAACCGTCATGCCGCTGAAGAACACCGCACGGCTGGCCGTGCCGCCGGCCGCCGTGATCGCATCGATCTTTTCGAGGCCCTTGGCGCGCTCCTCCCTGTAGCGCGAGACGATGAAGAGCGAGTAGTCGATCCCGACGGCAAGTCCCATCATCGTGATCATGTTCGTGACGAAGAACGAAAAGTCCACCGTACGACCAACGAGGGCAACCAGTCCCATGGACACCGCAATTGAGCCGATTGCCATCGCGATGGGTACGACTCCTGCAACCACGGCACCGAAGACCAGCACCAGAACGACAAGCGCGACCCCGATCCCAATCGACTCGCCCCGAACGAGGTCCTCTTCCGCGATCGTCGAGAAGTCTTCGTTCAGACTGATCTGACCGAAGGATTGCGCGGTGAGAACACCCGACTCGTTGGCACGCTCGAGGAGGGAGTCGATCGCCGGGATGTGCTCGCTGGTGTCGCGGATGTCTTCGAACTGAACCGGCATGAGAGTCGTCCGGCGATCCTCCGACACCATCGACGGATCCTGAGTGTCGTAGAAGGTGATCGCCCCCTGGGCGCCGTCGGCACCGGCGGCCGACTGAAGACCCCTTACGGCCTCTTCAAACGCAGGATCGTCGACCGTCGCGTTGTCAGAGGTGAGGATGAAGACCTCGCTGAGCCCCTCTTCTCCGAAGCGCTCCTCGATCAGCTCGGTCGCCCGTTTGGCCTCGGGATCGTTCGTGAAGTTGGCGTCGGTCGTAAGCGCATCAGAAAGATAGGTGGACGACAGCCACCCCGCGATCGCAATTACGACCAGCCACAGCCCCAAAGTGACCCACGGACGCCGGGCGCTTGCCCTGGCTAGCCCCTGAGTAGAAAACCCCATTGTCCATCCTCCGTTGTGTATGTACGCTGTATGCGTACAACGTATATGTACGCTGTACATGCATACATGTACGGTGTACACTTGTCAACCAGCAGGTCGACAAAAGACATGAATTGTCGGGGGACAGGATCGGGGACATGACCATCACTCAGGAAAAAAAGGACACACAGCGAGAACCACTCTCACGTGAGAGGATCCTCAAAACGGCCCTCCGGATCGTTGACGAGGAGGGCCTCGAGCACCTCTCGATGCGCCGGATAGCCGGTGAACTCAACGCAACCCCGATGGCGCTCTATAACCACGTCCCGAACAAGGACGCTCTCCTGGCGGGGATTGTCGGCTTGCTGCTGGACGAGCTCGATCTGTCTCAGCTCGATCCGAGCCTCCCGCCCACCGCCCTCAAGGTGGGTTTCGGCGAATTCAGAAAGGCAATGCTTCGCCATCCGAACCTACTGCCCATCATGTGCCGCAAGGGTGACTTCACGCCCGATTCGATGCGACCTGTGGAGCTTGCGCTATCGCTGTTGCGAGCGATGGGGTTTTCAGACGAAGAGGCGCTCCAGGCACACTGGGCCATGACCGGTATGACGATCGGTCACGTGATGTGGCAGATCATGACCCCGCTCTTCGACGGCGACGAAGCCGCGGAACAGGCTCTCGCCGGCAAGCGGATGCTTCCGATCTCGGAGTTTCCCTGCATCCACGGCGCGCTTCCGTTCATGGAGGACTGCGACATGGATGCAGTTTTCGAATTCGGAATGGACTCCTTGATCGAAGGCTTCAAGACGCGGCTGGCTGCTCGCGCCTGAGTGCCATTGGCGCGCCGTTCCTAGTTGAGTTTGGAGATCGCTTGCGCGATCTCGGCGGCCGACTTGGCTCCAACGAGGCGTTGCGAAACGGTTCCGTCGGAGTTCACGAACACGAAGAACGGAAACGCCGTCAACCCAAAAGCATCAGCAGCCTCGTACGCGGTGCTGTCGGCGACGACCGGGAGAGTCCATCCCTCGCGCTCGAGCCACTCGGACGGTGGATAGTTGGCCTGCCCCTCCGACGTCGAGGTCGCTATGGAGTAGAAATCGACTCCCTCCGGCACGCCGCTTGTGTCGATCCATTCCTGAACGACGGGCACCTCGGCCTGGCAGACGGAGCACCAGTGCGCGAGCAACAGGATGACCTTTGGCCTACCGTCGTTGCCTATGGCTACGTTCTTGCCATCGAAGGATTTGCCCTCGATGGTGGGTATCTGCCGGCCGACGGCGGCGTCCTTGCCCCCCTCCGGGAACTCGGCAAGTGCATCCCCGGTCACGCTGACGGCGCGCGTTTGCTCGACGCCGGCCGCCGGGGTCTGGGTTTTCGAATCAGACCTCGTCATCACGATGGCGGCCCCGAAGAGCACCACCACAACTCCAAATGCGATCCAGAAGATCGGCAGCCGGCGCCGCTGCGCAGCCGCTTTCTTTCTTTGCGCCTTCCTACCTGTGCGTGCTGCTGAGGCTGAGGCCATCGTCCTTCCTTTCCGTGGCAGAGCGTGGTGGGTCGTGGATTTCGGGCTCCGACGCCTTCGGTTGGCCGGGCGCCATCAGGAGCAAGGTTGCGATCAGTGCAAAGCCGCTTAGGGCCATGAATGGAATCGATATGAAGTGAAACTGCCAGACCCATGTGGACGTGCACGGAGTGGTCGGATCGCACGAAGCCGATGTGAGCGCCGGGAAGCGCTGAAGGAAGTAGTGGAAGATCGATATCGCCGCCCCCACGCCGGCCATGGGAACTGCGTACCGGCGCACATCGATGTCCCTGCGGATCGCGGCGATCCCGAGGATCACAACGAGCGGGTACATGGCGATCCGCTGGTACCAGCAGAGCTTGCAGGGAACGAAGTTCGCAACCTCCGAGTAATACAGGCTCCCGAGCGTGGCGGTTAGCGCGACCAGCCAGGCAAGCGGCAGCGCGTACGTGCGCAGCAGCTCGCGCACCTCAGCTTTGATGCCGGCGGCGGCGGGCGAGCGGCGCGCCGCCAACAGCAAGACGACAGCACCCAGAACCATGAGGTTGGCGGCAACGGTCAGGAGCGCGAAGAAGCGCGACGAGACCAAAGTTGTGTCCATGCCGACGACCCTAGGGTCCGGCTCGGGCGGGGCAAAAGGGTCGATTGGTCCAGATTGAGGGTGCCGTTCAGCCGCCGGCGCCGAGACGCAACCGGCGCGCCGGCTCCTCAGATGGCAGTTAGCACCACTAGGACGCGGCTAACTGCCATTTCAGGATGCATGCGTCAGCTGCCGGGCCCGCTGTTGTCCTCGTCGTCGTCGTCCTCGTCGCCGCCGCCGGGCCCGCTGCTGTCGCCGCCGCCGAAGGTCCGGTTGAGGCCATCGATCAGGGTCCGCTTCTCCTCGGCGGACAAGCGCGCCGACGGATTAGCGAGTATGTACCGGAGCGGCGGCATCTCCCCGTCGGCCACCGTTTCGGCCGCATCATCCGAATCGCTCTCGCCGTCGAGTTCATTGAAGTTGAACTCCTCCCGGCCCTCGTCGACGTCCCTCTGCACCAGCCACGACATGGGAGCGATGTTCGAGTACCACGGCCACTCCGTCTCGTTGCTGTGACACGAGTAGCAACTCTCGACTGCAAGGTCTCGAGTACGGGCGCTGTCCCACTGCGGCTCGGTCTGCACCGGCGGGTTCGCGTGATCGCGCCCGTACGGCACAAACTGGATCGCCACAAACACAACTCCAAAGACGATTGCGGACCACTTGACGATCTTTAGAAGCATGACCTTCATCCTTGCCCACAACCAAAAGCACCAAAATCCCCACCCGGTTAGGGAACGGTAAAGAATCGGCAAATCGGTAGAGTAGGCGTTTCCGCCGCTCGAGGGGGAGGTCAACTATGGCCAAGGCAACGTTTGTGACGACACTTGGATCGTTCTCGGCGCGCCTGATGCCCGATCACGCACCCAACACAGTTGCCAACTTCGTGGAGCTCGCGCAGGGGAAGCGAGAGTGGCGGGATCCGCGCGATGGAGAGCGCAAGTCCGAACCCCTTTACGACGGAACGGTCCTCCACCGAGTGATTCCCGACTTCATGATCCAGGGAGGCGACCCCGAGGGGACAGGCAGGGGCGGGCCGGGCTACAAGTTCGAGGACGAGTGCCCTCCGGGTGGGCCGAAGTTTGACAAAGCCGGCCTCCTCGCGATGGCAAACGCGGGTCCCAACACGAATGGATCACAGTTTTTTATCACGGTCGCGGAGACCCCCTGGCTAAACGACAAGCACACGATCTTCGGAGAGGTCGTCGACGGCATGGAGGTCGTAAATGCGATCTCGCAGGTGCCGACCGGACCTGGAGATCGCCCCGCCGATGAGGTCGTCCTCGAGTCGGTTCAGATCAGCGACGACTGAGGCAGCGCGCCGCCTAGTCGTCCCACACGCCTACTAGGGTGGGCTGGTGAGTCATGCCGACATCTTTGCGGACCTAAACGAAGAGCAGCGGCGCGCCGTTGCCGCCGTTCGAGGACCCGTATGCATACTTGCCGGCGCTGGGTCCGGCAAGACGACGACGATCATGCGCCGGATCGCGAACCAGGTGGCGACTCAGACCTTCGCCCCGTCCGAGATCCTCGCCGTCACGTTCACGGACAAGGCCGCCACGGAGATGCGATCGCGCCTTCACTCGCTCGGGGTGACCGGTATTCGGGCCCGAACGTTCCATTCTGCTGCCCTGGCACAACTGCGTCACCTTGCTCCGGAGCCCCCCGGCGAGATCCTGCCTACCAAGGCGCTCGCGCTCAGGCAGATCGCCAATACCCTGCCGAAGCCGTACAAGTTTCGACCCGCAGCAGACCTCGCCGCAGAGGTCGAATGGGCGAAGAACCGCTGCATCCCGCCAGACGAATACATCGACCGCCTCGGATCACACGAGCCGCCCATCGACGAGAAACACATGGAGCGCGTGTACAGGGAATACGAGCGCCGGAAGCGTGCCCGAGGACTCGTGGACTTCGAGGACCTGCTCGCGCTCGCCACCGAGATGTACGAGAGGGATTCGTGGGCGGCGGACAGGTTCCGGGGGCGCTACAAAGCGTTCACCGTCGACGAATACCAGGACGTAAACCTCTTGCAGCAACGGCTGCTTGATCAGTGGCTCGGCGAACGCGACAACGTCTGCGTCGTCGGCGACGACTACCAGTCGATCTATTCATTCACGGGGGCGACCGCGCGCTATCTCCTCGAGATGCCCCGTCGTTTTCGTGGGACGCTCGTCGTGCGGCTCGAAACCAACTATCGGTCGACACCCGAAGTACTCGACGTTGCCAACAGGCTTGCCCCGAAGCTCGGTGGTGCAGACAAAGTCCTGAAACCCACACTCGAGTCAGGATCCCGGCCCGAACTCAAGCACTTTGCGAGCCCCGAACACGAGATCCGCTTCGTGGTGGAGACGGCGCGGTCGCTGCACCAAGACGGTGTGCCGTGGGAAGAGATTGCCGTTCTCTACCGAACGAACTATCGCTCGGAAGAATTCGAAGAGGAATTGTCCAATGCCCGCATCCCATATCAGGTGCGGGGCGGTGGGTTCCTCGCGCGGCCTGCGGCGCGCCGGATGCTCCAGATGATGCGCACCTCGCGAAAGTCAGGGATCGCGGCCGAGGTCCGGCGTATGGCCGAGCGCAGTGGATACGCAGACGAGCCGACGGATGGGCTGGGCGAACAAGAGCAAACTCGCCAGAAGGATCTGGCACGTTTGATCGACATGGCCGTCGAGTTCGACGATGGAACTGCCACCGTTCGGGATTTCGCGGCAGACCTCAGCACGCGTTTCGGCGAGGAGGGCGGCGCTCGCGGCGTCAACCTCCTCACCTATCACCGGGCCAAGGGACTGGAGTTCGACGCTGTGTTCCTCCCCCGCCTGAACGAAGGGGAGCTTCCCTTCAAGCGCGCGCAGACCGACGATGCGCTTGCCGAGGAGCGTCGACTGCTCTACGTCGGCATCACCCGGGCGCGCAAACACCTCTATCTGAGTCACGTGTACGGAGGGCGCGGTGCACCGAGCAGGTTCCTCGCCGAGATTGGAGTACTCGAACGACGTACGCCGAGAGCGAACGCGACATCAAAACGTAAAGCCCCCGATCCTGTGGTGGCAGCGCTCAAGAAGTGGAGGTTCGAGCGCGCCCAGACCGACGGCGTCCCGGCGTACGTGGTGATGCACGACACGACGCTTCAGGCCATTGCGGAGGAGATGCCCAAGTCCCTCGTCGCTCTGTCCGCAATTCCCGGTATCGGTCCTACGAAACTGGACCGATACGGCGTCGAGGCGCTCAAAGTCCTCGACCGCTTCCGCTGAACCTGACTCGGCTGGGCTCTCGGTCAGCAACCGTGCAGGCGGCGCCACTCCAAAAGCTCTTCGAGAGACAGATAGTTGATGATCTGTTCGCGTTTGACGCCCGCCATGATCGCCGAGCCGAGCGAGAAAACAACCCAGTCGAGTTCGGGGATGCTGTGCGAATCCGTTCCTATGGATATCCGGATCCCTTTCTCGGCGGCGAGTTGTAGCAGTTCGAGCTGAAGGTCCTGGCGCGCCGGATTCGAATTGATCTCGAGGGCCTTGTCGTTGGCTAGTGCTTCGTCGAAGACTCGATCCCACTCAGCGTTGAGTCCGCCGCGGCGGTTGAGCATGCGGGCGCGCGGGTGGCCGATGATGTCGACGCACGGGTTGCGGAGCGCGGCGATGTAGCGATGGGTCTCGTCCTCCGTCGAGCGCAGCTGCGCATGAAAGGATCCGACGACGATCTCGAAGCGTTTGAGTTCGGATGCATCCAGTGCGCCGCTTCCGTCCGGGCGGAGGTTCATCTCGATCGATTTGAGGAGCCGGATCCCGCCGGACTCCCGGTTGACTGCATCGATTTCCTGTGACTGCCGTTCGATCTCCTCGTCGGTCATGCCAACCGGGATGCGCTGGCCGCCGGAGTGGTCGGTGATGGCGATGTACTCGTAGCCGCGGTGGGAGCACTCGTCGGCCATCGTGGCAACCGTCTCCGCTCCGTCGCTGTAGACGGTGTGCATCTGGAGATCACCCCGCAACCCGCCCCACTCCGGCGCGCCCTGTAGGGCGGGGGCGACCTGGCTCAGAGTGAGGAAGCCGCGCCGGCTTGGCGGCGGCTCCGGCACCTCGGGCGGGTCGGTGATCCAGCCCTCGATCCTCGCAGCGAGACGGTCGCCCACGTATCTGAGTTCGGTGAGCTTCCGCCCCTGGGCGAGCACTTCGGCGGCCTCCTCGGGCCACAAGAACGCAGCGGCCGACGAGCGCCGGTAGGCGCGCTG
>DASQUP010000303.1:0-9325 GCA_035641235.1 Actinomycetota bacterium | reverse complement strand
TAACCATCCGATCTCGGCTGAAGTTGCGGACGCCCTAGCTCAGCGAGGTGTCGACGTGCTGCCGGATATCCTCGCCAACGCCGGCGGCGTCGTCGTGTCCTACTTCGAGTGGGCCCAGAATCGTTCCGCCGCCGAGTGGATTAACGCGGACTTCGATGGCTTGCTGGATTCCCGGATGCGGGAGGCTACGGGCGCCGTGCTCGAGCGAGCGAGGAAAACGAAGAAGGACTTCCGTCAGGCCGCGTACGAGATTGCTGTGAAGCGAGTAGCCGCGGCAGAACGCCGGCGCGGTCTTCTTCCGCGGATCGCCGCCACTCCCTAAGCACGGGCGCTGTCTATATGGAATCCTAGATTGTCGTATGAGCCTCCTCGACAAGTAGAGAGCCACAGCCGATCAAAGGCTGTTAGCGTCGCCCGATCGCGCGCGCTCTAGAATCATCTTCATGGAACGTATCGAAGCCTTGCAGTCGGCGATGGACGAGCATGGAACAGAGCTCGTCGTGGTGGGTCCAACCACGAATATGCGGTATCTCACGGGGTACAACGCGATGGCGGTGGAGCGCATTACCGTGCTACTCGTCACGCGCGACCGCGTCGCGATGGTCCTGCCGTACTTCGACGCAGACGAGTTCAAAGAGACAACGGGTCTCGATTCAGTCTTTGAATGGGCGGATGCGAAGGGACCGAGCGGCGCTGTCGAGCAAGCATTCCGCGCGCTTGGTTGCTACGGGAAGAAGGTCGTAACAGCCATCGATGACGAGCTACGTTTCGATTTCTTTACACAGCTGCGCGAGTACTTCGCTGATCAGCCGCGACGAGCCAGCGAGCTCCTCGGGCCCCTCCGCATGTCCAAGACTGCCGACGAGCAGGAGCTGATCCGGCGAGCAGGCGATCTCGTGTCCCGCGGGATAGATGCCGCGTTCGATCACGCGCGGCCCGGAGTGACGGAGATTCAGGTGAAGCGGGGGGTCGAGGACGCGCTATGGAATCACGGCGCGGAATCGGTCGACTTCGTCCTCGTTCAGGCGGGCGCCAACTCTGCAGTGGGGCACCACCGTGCGGGAAAGAGAGAGCTACGGGCCGGCGAGCCGGTGCTCGTCGACATCGCCGCTCGGTTCGACGGCTATTTTGCCGATATCACTCGCCAGGTCTTTTTGGGGCAGCCACCTGACGATTATCTGGAAGCGTTCGAAGTTGTCGCTGCCTCGCAGGAGGAAGGAGTCAACGCGGCGCGTGCGGGAGCGAGCGCCGCCGATGTCGATCGCGCGGCCGTCGCGGTGATCGAGGACGCAGCCTTTGGAGAGTGGACCGGACCCCGGACCGGACACGGGATCGGGTTGGATGTGCACGAGCCTCCCTCGGTGATCGGGGGCGACAGAACCGAACTCGTGCCGGGAACTGTCATCACGGTCGAGCCGGGCGTGTACATGCCGGGAAGGTTCGGTATCCGAATCGAAGACACGGTGATCGTGACGGATGGTGAGCCAGAGCGGGTCACGCCCGCCGCGCGGTCACTCTTCTCGAAATAGGACCCTAGCTCCAACGGGAGTTAGCAGAGGTGGCTTACCTTGCCTCGGTGGTTGATGGGAAGTGAGATTCGACGCGGGAGCGATGTTCGTAGCCGGGGTTGTGCCAAGCTGACTCGACTACGCAGAAACCGACTTGAGTCAGTCCCGAATGCGCCATTCTGCCTCGCGATCCGATTCGAAGCACGCGGCGCCCCTCTTAGGGGCGTTTCTCCTCGCCGCGGCTCTTGTTGCGTTCAACAATTTGCGGCCCGGGCTCGGAGGCGTTCGTAATGTGGGAGTCAATCCCCTGAAGGCCATTCTGTTGATTCAAGAATTGTCCGACCTCGCCTCTCACCTACGCATCCGCGAAGTTGAAATTCGGTTGTATTGCTGATCAACGAGGCCCTTTCCACAGTTGCCTCAACATCGCGGGCCTTCTTGCCGATTCATGCGTGGGGTACCGCACAAGCAAAGCAAGATCAATCGCAAGCCAACTGGGGAGTGACGCGCGTCCCATGAATGACATCCACGATTTGCTCAAGTACGTGGTCGAGCACAATGCCTCTGACCTGCACTTGAAGGCCGGAACGCCTCCAAGTATCCGAGTCGGCGGCAAGCTCGGAAAGATCAACTGGCGCACTATGACCGTCGAGGACCTGAGCAACGCTGCAGGCGAATTGATGAATGCGGAGCAGCAGACCGTCCTAAAGAACATGGGTGAGGTCGACTTCGCCTATTCGGAGCCGGGGAGCGGGCGTTTCCGAGTAAATATCCACAGCCAGCGAGGCTCAGTCGCGATTGCGGCCCGCCTCGTGCTACCAGGAGCTCCATCGTTTCGTTCGCTCGGTCTGCCGGCGGCAGTCGAAAATCTCGCCAACGAGCACCGCGGACTGTTGCTCGTTACCGGTCCAACGTCATCAGGGAAAACAACTACGACCGGCGCGGTGATTAACCACATCAACTCGACTCGTCCATGTCACATTCTCACTATCGAGGATCCGATCGAGATCCTTCACCACGATCAGCTGGCAGATGTGACACAGCGCGAGATCGGCCAGGACACTACGAACTTCGCCACGGCTCTGCGGGCTGCCATGCGACAAGATCCCGACGTCATCTTCGTCGGTGAGATCCGTGATTACGAAACGGTTAATGCAGCTCTGCAGGCGGCGGAGACAGGCCACTTCGTTGTCGCGACGTTGCACACGACCAACGTTACCGAAACGATCTCGCGCGTGATCGACTTCTATCCTCCTCATCAGGCCAAGCAAGTGCGGGCCGCACTCGCCGGATCGCTTGTGGGGATCGTGTCGCAGCGGCTGCTGCCGAGAGCGGGTGGAGGACGTGTTGCGGCCATCGAGGTGATGGTGTCAAACGGCCGCATCCGCGACTGCATCCTCAATCCCGACAAGACGCACGAGATCTTCGACATCGTTGCGGACGGCTCGTTCTACGGGATGCAGACCTTCGACCAGGCCCTCGTGAACCTCTATCGGGCCGGCCTAGTGACGCTCGAAGATGCCCGCTCCGCAGCCACCAACCCGCATGACTTCGAGATCGTGTTGAAGCAAGAAGGCCTGGCCGCGGTCTAGTATCCGTGACCGAGCGGCATCATTCGGGACAGATGTTCCGTTTGCCACGCCGGAGTTGGCCACCCAGTTGGCGTTGATCCCCTGATGGGGGGCTTTTCAACTTCGAATCGGGCTTCCGCCGCTCGGGACTAGCGCGCGCTGTCTTCGAGCCCTATCTGCGCTCAGGCACGCGGATCGCCGCCACTTTCTAAGCACGGGCGCTGTCTTTATAAAGTCCTGGATTGTCGCCGGGCCTGCTCGACATGCAGTGAGCAACAGTCGATCAGATGCGCAAACGGCCACGTTATCGACCCTGCCGAGTCGGAGAAGATCCCCGCGACGACGGCCGCAGCACCCCTTGGTGATGCGAGGACGTCCGATGCAGGGCTGGCTGCCCATTGGCGAGGACGAACTGCGAACCAAGCGGCAGTTGACGAAGTGGGTCCAGCTCGGCATGTCGTACGCCAGATCCCTGCCAATCAAGAAGTCGTAGCGACCCTTCCCACCTGCATTTGGGGGTGGCCGACCCATAAGCCATAACAGGACTCGCCATCGCCGCCGCTCACGTGACCGCGGCCGAACGAGGCGGGTAAGGAGGGCTTGTCGTCGCCGCTGCATTGTACTAATGTATTGATACATAGGTACAACGAAAGGAGCCGAGGCGATGGGCGTGACCGACGTGGTGCAGTGGGCGATCCCCATTCTGGTCGTTGCTTACGTGGTCGCCCGGGGGTTCAGGGTGGATGCCCGTCTGATTGGACAGTGGGCGGCCGGAAGTGGGCTGCGCCTCACTCCGACTACCCATGCCATGGTTGCTCGCTACCTAAAGTGGACGCGTCGCTGCCGGGTAGTCGGAGGACTCGCTGGCTTCGTGGGACCGATCGCTTACTCCATGGCCACGGACAACGCTTTCCCCATCGGCAATGGATTGGTCCTAATCCTCGCGGGCTACCTGGTGGGCGCTCTCGTTGCCGAGCCCATTCAATGGGTCGGCCGCCGGCTCGGGCCCGCGCTGCTGATTCCTCGGCGCCTGCCCGACTACCTTCCGAGCTATGTCTCCGCCGTGCAGCGCGGCCTCGCTGCAGTGTCGG
Source organism: Actinomycetota bacterium (assembly GCA_035641235.1). Taxonomy (GTDB): domain Bacteria; phylum Actinomycetota; class CADDZG01; order CADDZG01; family WHSQ01; genus DASQUP01. The sequence continues at coordinate 5,155 of DASQUP010000303.1, read as the reverse complement.
TCGGAATGGTGGGCTTGTGGGCCCTAACCCCCTACCCCAACCAGGACGTCCCGGAGCCGAAGCTGTCCACTTTCGCGCTGTACGGAATCGCCGGCATCGGGATAGCGGTCGTGATCGAGCTGCTTCAGCGAGTCGTCGTGGCGCGCCGCCAACCGGCGACGGGCGCCGATGTCGTTGAGGCGGACGACGCGATCAGGTCGGCGTCGGTGCACGCGCTCGCCGGGGGTGGGATCGGCTTGCTGCTGATCGTCGTGGCCTCTGAGGTCGCCGCCTTCACGCCACTCGGCGGGGCCGCCGGCTGGAGCTTGGCGTTACTGTCCCTCTTCCTGAATTTCTCGGCGCTATTCTTTTGGCTCGAACTCGGCAAGCCGCGCGGCCACAAGGTCGGTCGCGTGGGCTCTGGGGGAGCGTCGGCGTGATCCTGGAACTCGAGCCGGACTCCCCGGTGCCGCCCTATGAGCAAATCAGGGCGCAGGTCGCCACCATGGCCGCGGCCGGCGTGATTCCCGCTGGTATGCGTCTCCCTAGCATCCGCCAGCTGGCAAAAGATCTCCGGGTTGCGGTGGGCACGGTCGCCCGCGCCTACCGAGAGCTCGAGCTCGCGGGCGTGATCGCGACGCGTGGGCGCCACGGCACGTTCGTCAACGACATCGCACCGGACGCCGGGACACCCGTGGGAGAAGACGGTATCGCCGATGCGGCACGTACGTTCGCGGTTCGGGCTCGGCAGCTAGGAGTCGATAGCGAGCACGCCCTCGAAGTAGCCCGTCACGCTTTCGACTCGATGCCGGCAGGCTGACGCGACCAGCTCGGCTTAAGCGCACTCGGGAGGACCTCGGGGGGAGCGCTGCTGCGGCCCTCGACCCCACGCCGAGAGCGGCAGCCTCGACCACGGCTCGGTAACCTTGATAGCGCTCGTCTTCTCAAGATAAGTAAAACGCCGACGGGCCGGCATCACGTCGTTCGATTCCGTTCGTAGTCACGGAGCCGAGCCGCCGCGCCGAGCACTCGTCCTTCCACCTGCTCCGGCCAATCCCGTCGAAGCTCTCGGAACGGTAGGGTCGCCCACCTCAACAGCGACGCGGCCTCGAATAGGAGGTATTCGGTCCCGCTGGAGACGCCGACCGAAAGATAACGATCGAGAAACAGCCGGTAACCAGCCTCACAGCCTTCGGCGGAGAGATACGACAGGAAGAGCCCGACGTCCGAGTGAGGCGGCCCCACGATCGCTCCATCTGTGTCGATGAACTCCACGCCGGCATCCCCCACCAGAACCTGGTCGTCGTGAAAACTTCCGTGCGTCGTTGTGACGTTGCCGTCGCGTGCGCAAAGCAGGGCCGCAAGGCGCCGGCACAGCTCCGTTGCGAACGCTTCCATGCTTGGCAGCACCGATCCGATTATTGCGGCGGTGTCCTGCAGATCCCGGACCTCGTCGTCCGGTGAATAGCGAGGTAAACCCTCGACGCGGCTCAGATGCAGCGACGCAAGAGCGTCGGCGACCTCCGGCATCCATCGTAAATAGTCGTCGGTGTCACGAAGGTCGGCGAGGCGGGCACCTTCGCCGCTCGCCTGTATAACCATTCCGAGATCTGCCCACCACGCGAGCGTCCGCGGGGTCGGCACGCCGGATCGCCTCATCGCGGCCCCGATCCGATGCAACCTGCCCGCCCCGTCGTTTCTGAGCTTTCCGTAGACGGTCTCGGGCGCCAATCCAGCCACGTCGAATTTCAGCACCGCTCTTTTCTGCGCTTTGTAGCGAACGAGCTCGACGCGGCACCCGCGTACGTCTCCGCCGAACGCGTGGGCCAGGTGTCGCTGGAAACGACGCCCCATGGCCTCCGGCGACGCTGCCGTGCGCAACCCTGGGAGGCCAACGTCGGTGGGAAAGAGTTGTGCCAGCCCATCTATTCGATCGACGTATACCGCCTGCTCGTTCGAATCGGCGCGACCGCGCGCCGCCCCATAACGTGCTGCGAGCTTCGCAGCGCGAGCCGGCGGGTACAGAGCTAGATGCGCTGTCACCGGCACGGTTCGTCCGTCGGCTCCCTCACATTCAAGCCGGTACTGCACTTGTGCATATCTCTCCGGCTTGTATCTGACGTAGTAGGGGTGACACTCGCGGACGGTTATATCGCCAAAGCTCTCGTCGAAGAGTCCGGCGATGGCGTCGGCATGCAGCGCGACGTCCATGCCGGGCATGCGCCGGTCCGTCGGGAAGATAGCCATCAGTGGGCGGGATCGACGACGGGAGAGACTCCGGCAAGAGAGCGCATCAACGCCGGCACCGCCATCGGATGCAGCGAGATGAGGGCGAGAAGCGCGCCGGTGGCGTCCCGCTCGGCTTCGTCCATCGCAGCGTGGTGAAACATGATCCCTACCGGGCCGTCTCTTCGGATCGCCGCCGCCACCAGCTGCCCGAAATCCGGCTTGTTTAGGCGGACCCCCTTTCGGTGGGCGAACCAATCGACGCCTACCGGCAACTCGAGCAGGTCCGGGATGGCCAACGAGACGGCCCGTGCTTCGCGCGATAGCACCCGGAAGCCGAGCTCAGCAAGGCACAATCCCGTCGCGCGCGTACATCTATTCCAGGGAGGCGTGAAGATCGGGTCGATCGAGGATCCGAGAAGGTCCGCGAGTCGCTTCCGCCCCGCGGCGACGTCTCGGCGCTGCTGTCTCCTCGGTCGCGATGGACCGAACTCGTTCTTGCGACCGGTCGACTCGTGATTCAGGTGAGCGAACCCATGCTGATGGAACCCGATCCCGCCCGAGGACCGCTCTGCGTGGGCAAGGAGCGATCGCGCCAAGCCCTCGGTCACATCACTTGGTATGACTGCAAGGTCGACGGGCAGCGCGTGCTTGGCGAAAAGCTTCAGGAGTGCCCACAGACCGTCGTCATCCCAACCCACGTCGTCGGCTCGGAAGAAGATCCGTACCGGACGCTCCGTGCGGTCGAGCGCCGCCCGTATCGGATCGAGCCAACCGTCCATCGTCAGCTCGCCTTTTTGCCAAAACGGTCGGCATGGAGTTCGGTCATGATCCGCAGCGTGTTCGGCGCGCCGTAAAGGTCAAAGGAAAGACGGCGCGGCCGGAAGCGGAGCAGCGAACGAATCTCTTTCGCCAGGCTGACTGCATTCAATCGAGCCGGGTCTAGGACTCGCACCGCATCGAATCGTTCGAGGAGGCGCGCCCGCTTCGTCTGTTCGTCCTCGCCGTTCTCCGCGAACGGCACGACAAGGGCAGGGATTCCGGCCTGCATGAGGTCGAGAGCCGTGTTGTATCCGCACTGGCTGACGGAGGCACGCGCCGTGGCCAATTCAGTACCCAGGTTCGGCACCGATCGTTTCAAGACGAGATTCCGTCGCCCTGCCGCTTGCCTTTGCATGGACCGCCAATCATCCGTTGGGAAAAACGGACCGGTGATGATCCGCACGGGAAGATCACCGAGTCCCTCCTGCGCGGCCACAGCCGATCGCATCAAGAACCCGCCCGCGATGCCACCGCCGGCCGATACGACGAGGTCGCGGCGGACTCCGTGGCCGTTGGGAGGCGCAGCCCTCGATGCGACAAAGCCTGTGTAGTAGGCGGGCGTGTGCATGGGTGTGCGCGGTCGGAAGGATTCGTCCAAGCGAACAAAGTCCGGGTCGGAGTGCACCAGGACCGCGTCGAAATAACGATTGGCGAGCTCGCTGGCACGGTCGTCGAACTCTTCCTGATCGGCACCACGGCCGACCAAGATGTCGCGAACGCTAGAAACGACGATCGGGGCAGACGGCCCGAGGCTCGCGGCCTCATCGAGCAGAGGGATGAGTTCCTGCGCGAACCTCCTCTTGCCGAAGGGGAAAAACTCGATCAAGACAGCCTCCGGCCGCAGGGAGCGAAAGATCTCCACGATCTTCTCCCGTCGGAGCCGGCACACACGCTCGAGACTCCGGCGCCGGTCGTGACTAATCAGCCGGCCGTCGATCGCTGCTCCAAGGGCCGGCAGCGCGAGTACTTCGACGCCCGCGGGAGGCCTTTTCGCTGGGGGGAGCTTCCCGCCGCAAAGAAGTACGACCCGGAAGCGCCGCGCCAACTCCTCGCACAAAGCAAACGATCGCGTCAGGTGGCCGAGCCCGAGAGAGTGCTGACAGTAGAAAAGCAATGGGGGCCGCGACGTGCTCATCGAAGCAACTCCCGGGCCTCGTGTAACAGAGACGGAATCTGCTGTGATGCGCGGGCGCGCAAACGCGTTACAGCCCTAACCGCTCGCTCGGCAAGGGCAGCCGACTCGTGCACGCGCATGGAATCTCGGTCGGGCACAGGACGAACAGACGAATATCCGCCGAGGAATGCCGCGGCTCGCGCTCTTTCGGATTGAGGGGTGACGAGATCGAGGATCCGATAGTAACGAAGCAGGCCGAGGAAATTGCCGAGGTCGGCGCCGGCGGAGCCGATGGATGTGCGATCGAAATCGATGAGCGCAACCCGATCTCCCTGCAGGATCGCATTGTTCTCGTTGGTATCACCGTGGACGAACACCCGCTCGTCAGACGCCTCGTCCCATCGCACACGGAGGTCCTCGAGCAGGGCGACGAGCGCCTCCTCCACATCGGGTCTAACCATGCGGATGCCGCCGGCTCTGCGCTGCAGGCGCACAAGCGCATCGCGAACATCCCCGATGCCGTCGTTCACCGGAACGGAGTGAAGCGTTGCCAGCGCGGCACCGTATGCGCGCAGACCGGCAAGGAGTCGCACTCCCGTCAAACTACGGATCGACTCACCCACGATCGGCTCGACCAAGAGGGTCCGGAGTTGCTTCGAATACGCGAGCGGCTGCGCTATTCGCAGCCAGGCGCTCTGCGCGCGGCGCGCCAGATCCCCTTGTATGCGGTAGGTGCGTTCCCCCTCATCCCCGGCGTGTACCTTCGCGTAGGCGACGATCTGGCCGGAGTCGTCGAGGCACTCCACGACGGCCGAGGCTTCCGGATAGTAGTCGACCAGTCGGCTCGTGACCCACCGTCTATTTATGAGCTGCGTCACGTCGTCGTGCGCGCCTGCAACCGCGGACAGGTTCGTGATCCTGCGATCGTTGGGCCAGACCCAAAACACCGTCTCGAGTTCCGAGTCGTAAGCGACCGACCGAAAATCTCCTGCGTAGCACGCGTTCCTTTTCGCA
>DASQUP010000302.1:0-6549 GCA_035641235.1 Actinomycetota bacterium | reverse complement strand
GCCGGCCGTGTTCACCCACACTGTTCCCGCTCGGATTCCGCGCGCCACACGGTGCGCCTTCGCCAGGTCGGTGGTCCAGATCGCCGCCGCCAGTCCGTAAATCGTGTCGTTCGCCACCGCGATCGCATGTTCGACGTCATCCACCTCGATGACCGCCGCCACGGGACCGAAGATCTCCTCCTGCGCAATCTGCATGTCGTTGCGAACTCCGGTGAACACAGTCGGACGGACGAAATAACCATCGCCCAGCTCGGTGGCGCGCTCGCCGCCGGTGACCAACTCCGCCCCCTCGGACCTGCCGATGTCAATGTATCTCGTCACTCGCTCGAGCTGCTCGGCCGATACGACCGGACCCAAACCCGTCTCTTCGTCGAGTCCCGGTCCCAGCTTCATCGACTCTGTGGCGGAAACTAGCGAGTCCACGAACTCATCGTGGATGTTCTTCTCTACGAGGATGCGCGAGCCCGCGGTACAGATCTGCCCCGAATTCGAGAACACACCCATCATCGAGCCCTTGGCGGCGCGCCTCATGTCCGCATCGGAGAAAACGATGTTCGGCGACTTGCCTCCAAGCTCGAGTGTGACCCTCTTGAGGTTCCCGGTCGACGCCGCAAGGATCTTCTTACCGACCTCCGTAGATCCCGTGAAGGCGATCTTGTCCACGTTGTTGTGAACGGCGAGCGCGGCGCCCGCCTCCTCTCCGAACCCGGACACAACGTTGACCACGCCCTCCGGCACACCGGCCTCGAGCGCGAGCTGCCCGAGCCGCAGCGCCGTAAGCGGAGTCTGCTCCGCCGGCTTCAGCACGACTGTGTTCCCAAACGCCAGTGCCGGGGCCACCTTCCACGCCGCCATGATCAACGGGAAGTTCCACGGGATGATCCCCGCACAGACTCCGACGGGCTCCCTGAGGCTGTAGACGAACATCTTGTCGTCGGTTGGGTTGGTCTCCCCGAAGACTTTCGTCGGCCAGCCGGAGAAGTAGCGAAACGCCTCTCCGGCAGCCCAAATCTCCCCCGATGCGAGCGCAATCGGCTTTCCGGAGTCGAGCGCCTCGAGCTGCGAGAGCTCCGGGACGTGGCGCTTGATCAGCTCGCCGAGTTTGAAGAGGATCTCGGCTCTCTTGCCCGGCCGCAGCCCCGACCACCGGCGATCCTCGAATGCCTCGCGGGCGGCATTCACTGCGGCATCTACGTCGGGCGATTCCCCGCGGGGCACCTCGGCAACGGCCTGGCCCGTCGACGGGTCAATTGCTTCGAAAACCCGGCCCGAGGCGGCGTCCAGCTGCTTTCCGCCGATGGTCATCTTGGGGCCGGCCTCGATGAACTTGGTCACCTCGGGCAGCAGCTCAACAAGCGCCATGTTCTTCAACCTCCTCCATTGGGGTGCAAAAGAGACTAAAGCCGGAGGCTCGGTCGCGGCGCGGCCGGACCAGTCCGATCTGTGAAGTACGTACCTCTTCGTACATCCCAGGCGCACACAGGTCTTCAGTCTCTCCACCGGGATGACGAAGTTTGCTTGAAGAACAGCGCTATGCGGAGGGTGCCGTGGGTCAGCCGAATACTCGCCTTGTTCTCGGGGCGCCTCGCGATGGCATCGTCCTGGGCGCATTAAGCCTGGCAACACTCCTATTCCTTCTACTGACCGAACCCTTCACGGGCCGGCTGACTCCAGGAGACAAGCTCTTCTCTCTGAGCCAGGACGAGATTGTGACCCTCCTCCTCACCGCCTCGGTCGCCAACTATCTCTTCTTCATGAGGAGGCGCCACGGGGGCCAGTCCGGTCAGCCGCACGATCTCAAGACCATCCGGGAGCGGCTTAGGGACGCCGAGGCCCGGCATCGTGGACTGGTCGAAAGTATTCCCGCCGTCATCTACATCGATCATCCGGGGCGGCCGTGGACGACTACATATATGAGCCCACAGATCGAAAATCTACTGGGCTTCACACCCGACGAGATGATGGGTGAGGGATCGAAGTGGCTCCAGCAAATCCATCCCGACGACCGGGCGCGGGTCGTAGCCGAGAGCGCCGATCACATGAAGTCGGGCGAGCCGCTCCTCAGCACGTACAGGATGGCAACCAGATCCGGCGACACGGTATGGGTGTCGCGGCGCGCAACTATCGTTCGGGACGAGCGCGGGCGCCCAATGTTCAGTCAGGGTGTCATCTTCGACGTAACGGATCTAAAGGAGATGGAGCAGCGCCTCCGGCTGCTCGAGTCGGCCGTTGTCAACGCCCGGGACGCGATCATGATCACCGATGCCAAGGAGATCGATCATCCCCAGGGACCAAAGGCCGTCTATGTGAACCAGGCCTTCGTCGCCGCCACGGGTTACACGCCCGAGGACATCGTCGGCCGGCGGATCGGCATCATGAGGGGCCCGAAGACTTGCCCCAAGGGTCTTCAGGAGCTGACGGAAAAACTGAAGCGCGGAGAGTCGGGCCAACTCGAAGTTCTCAATTACAGAAAAGATGGGTCGGAGCACTGGATTGAGATCAGCGTAAATCCCATCACCGACGAACTCGGTAGGATCACGCACCTGGCATCGGTTCAGCGCGACACCACCGAGCGCAAGGTGGAAGACGAACGGATCAGAGCATTGGTTCGAAACGCCGCGGACTTGATCTGGGTAGTCGCGCCGGAGGGCACAATCCTGTGGTCGAGCCCATCAATGGAGACCACCCTCGGACACCGACCTGATGAGGTGGAGGGACTGGCGAGGCTTGACCTCATTCATCCCGACGACCACGACATTGCACGTGGCGCTCTTGAAGATGTCTCGTCGGAGCCCGGCAAGAGCGTCGAGGCCGACGTCCGAATACGGCACAAGGATGGGAGATGGCGAGACCTTCAAACTGTTCTCACCAATCTGATCGACCATCCCAGCGTCGGCGGAATTGTGATCAATGCAAACGACGTCACCGAGCACAAGCGCGCCGAGAACGTCGGGCGCGAAGCGAAGCAACGCTTCCGAAGCGCCTTCGACAACGCGCCGATCGGAATGGCACTGGCCGGAGCCGAAGGCCGGATTCTCCAAGTGAACGAGGCTCTGATGGACATTCTCGGGTACTCCGAGCCCGAGCTGCTGGACCGTACATTCCTGGATCTCGTCCACCCCGAAGAAGTTGAGGACTGCCTGGACTGCATGAGACAACTCGCCGAAGGTAGCGACAGGGTCCACCAGATGGAGAGGCGCTTTCTTCACAAGAGCGGACGCATCGTTCAATTCCACGTAAGCGTGTCCCTCGTTCGCAACTCCCAGGATGAGCCCATGCACTACATCGCGCAGATCGAGGACATCACGGAACGCAGGAAGCTCGAGGATCAACTCCGCCAAGCACAGAAAATGGAGGCTGTCGGGCAACTTGCCGGAGGGGTGGCGCACGATTTCAACAACATCCTCTCCGTCATACAGAGCTACGGGCGTTTCGTCCTCGAAGCGATCGACCCAGACGATCCAGCGCACACGGACGCCGAGGAGATCGTCAAGGCAGGCGACCGGGCAACTGCCTTGGTGCGCCAGCTTCTGGCCTTTTCCCGGCGGGAGATCTCGAATCCCGTGATGCTGGACGTCAACGACGCCATATCTGGCATCGAGAAGCTTCTACGGAGAACCATCGGGGAAGACATCCAGCTCACGACGAGACTGTCCGAGGACGCGCCACAGACCACCATCGATACTGCGAACTTCGAGCAAGTCATCATGAACCTCGCACTCAATTCCCGGGATGCGATGCCAAATGGAGGACTGCTCTCGATCCATACCGACCGCATTGAAGCGGGCGGAGAGGACTCGATCTCGCCGACCCTGGATCCGGGTCCCTACACCCAGATAACGATCTCCGACACCGGACAAGGGATGACTTCCGAGGTACTCGAACGCATCTACGAGCCGTTCTTCACGACCAAGTCGCGCGGCCGGGGGACCGGCCTCGGGCTCTCGACCGTCTACGGAATCGTCCAGCAGGCCGGCGGCGATATATCCGTCCGATCTCAGCCCGGTAAGGGGACCACGTTCAGAATCCTTCTCCCTGCCTGCGACGAGCTCGCCCCCGCAGGCCTCGAAGGAGATCTCGAGGCCGTCGCTCCGGGAAGAAACGAAAAAGTCCTGGTCGTTGAAGACGAGAGTGCGGTCCGTCGCTTGGTCGAGCGCGTCCTTCGCGATCACGGATATAGCGTGCTGGTCGCTGCGACCGGCAGCGAGGCGATCGACATAGCCCGGAGATCGGAGCGCATCGACCTGCTGGTCTCGGACGTGGTCATGCCCCAGATGTCCGGGGTCACCGTTGCGGAAACCGTCAAGAGCCTCCATCCGAACTCCACTGTCCTTTTTATGTCCGGCTATCCGGATGAAACTGTCGCTCACCTAGGCATACTCGATGGAGTGGAGATGTACGTCCAGAAGCCGTTCACGAACGAAGAGCTGCTCGGAAAAATGAGGGCGGCGCTCGACTCAGCTACGGCCGTCTAGCCCCGAGGCATAGCTGCCCAGGACGCGCGTGAATGTGGCGTGCTGACTGAGCTCCGCTAAAGCTTCGATCATTTGCGATGCTGCAGACGGAGCTTCGACGTCGACGTAGATGACGTACTCCCAGAGCCTGCCCGCACGAGGCCTCGACTCGAGCTTTGCCAGGTTCAGGTGACGTTGAGCAAATGCTCCCAGGCACCTGTACAGGGAGCCGGGCGCGTGACCGACTCCGAACACCAGAGACGTCTTGTCCGGATCGTGCAGAGCATCCGGAGCCCTCGATAGTGCACCAAAGCGCGTGTAGTTGTCGGGGTAGGTCTGGATCCGCTCGGCAAGCACGTCGAGGCCGTAGAGCGCTGCCGCGCGCTTGGACGCTATTGCGCCGGTGCGCTCCATCTTCTCTTCAACGATCCGCTTGGCGGCTCCGGCGGTGTCGTACTCGGCGCGGATCGCGACGTCGAGAACGTTGAGGAATTCCTCGCACTGGGCGACGGCCTGGGGATGCGAAATGACTTCCTCGATGTCGTCGATGTGCGTGCCCGGCAGAGCCAGAAGGCAATGATTCACGCGCACGACGGTCTCTCCGACGAGGTGGAGGCCGTGCTTCAAGAAGAGGTCGTAGGTCTCGTTGATGCTGCCGGCTTGCGAGTTGTCGATGGGCACGAGTCCGTAATCGACCATTCCAACCTCGACGGACTCGAACACTCGCCGGATCGAAGACAGCGGGCGCAGCGAAGCGTCGGGGAATAGGGCAAGCGCCCCTTCTTCCGAGTAGGCGCCCGCCTCCCCCTGATAGGCAACAATCACATCAGTCACGGCATCATCCTATGGGCTTACGACGAACTGCTAGGCGGAGCGGAGGGTTGTCGCCCTTGCTCTCATGATGCCCATTACCGCAGTCGAGCACAGAGCCTCGAATGATGCGTCGATAATGTTGTCCGATACACAGCCGGCGTCCCACGACGCGGTCCCGTCGGTCGCCTCGATCAGCACTCGCACCTGCGCGCCGGTCCCGTCGCTCGCGTCCACCACGCCGACGCGGTAGTCGGCCAAGCGGACATGCTCCAGCTCCGGGAACTGGCCTTGCAGGCATGCTCGTAGGGCGCGGTCGAGCGCGTGTACGGGGCCTACTCCGGTTTCGGCACGCCGCACGCAATCGTGTCCGAACTGCACCTCGACAATGGCTTGCGACCGAGAGGTGGTCTCGTGCATCCGCTCGCTGATCACCTTGTAGCCGCAGACCTCGAAGAAGGGGTTGTTCTGTTTCATGTGCGTGCCGTCTCCTGTCTGTGCACCGTTTCAATGGTCTCGATCATCATTTGTGTGGCCCTGATCGCGGCGGTCGAATCCGCGAGGCCACGTCCGGCAATGTCCGGAGCGGAACCGTGCACGGGCTCGAACAAACCCAGGCACCGAGATGGTCTCGTGTCCGGATCCGGATGAAGGTTTGCGCTGGCGGCGCGCCCGAGCCCTCCGGCCAGACCGGCCGCCAGGTCCGACAGGATGTCGCCGAACATGTTGTCGGTGACGATCACATCGAACCGTTTGTGGTCGGTGACGAGGTGGTAGGCGGCGGCGTCCACGTGCTCGTACGAGACGGACACGTCGGGATGATCGGCAGACACTTTGTCTACCGTCTCTCGCCATAGGGGGCCGGCGTGGGTGAGCACGTTGGTCTTATGAACCAGTGTGAGGCGACCGGAGCGCCGTTCCGCCAGCTCAAACGAGTAGCGGGCACATCGCTCGATCGCCGGCGCAGTGTTCACACTGGTTTCGGTAGCGACATTTCCATCGCGTTCACCCACGCCGGTGTAGAGGCCTTCTGTGTTCTCTCGGACGATGACTAGATCCAGTTCTGGAAGAGGACGCAGGTTGATATAGAGGTCGAGCTCTTTGCGGAGCCGCAGAATGATGCCCCGCTCGAGGATCCCGTCTGGGACGCGCGGGTCCCCGACGGCTCCGAGCAGCAGCGCATCGCTGTTGCGAACGGTCTCCAGTTCCTCGTCGGTGAGCACCTCACTCGTGGCGAGCCAGCGATCCGCGCGAGCATCGATGCGGACGGTCTCGAAGTTCTCGG
>DASQUP010000301.1:0-7074 GCA_035641235.1 Actinomycetota bacterium | reverse complement strand
AGACACGGGAAGTCGTCGCCTGGTTGCGCCCGCCCAAGCATCTTTGGCACAAAAGTAGCGTCTGGCGCAACTCCTATGCCAAAGACCGCCCGGCGCGGCGCGCCGAGCGCGCTCGCCAAATGGCAATTAACCACGAAATATTGGAGCTAACTGCCATTTCAGCGCGCCAGGCGCGGACGGCGCGCCGGACCTAGAATCCCACCGTGGGTTCGGCCTGCCGCCACTCTGGGATCCCCGATCCGACCTGAATCTCTGAGCCGAGCGCTCATTTTTTCCTCGAAACCGGGTCGGAACACTTGTAAGCACGGTCCTGACGTCATTTGTTGAGAGAGGGAGGATTAAGGTGCGGAAACTGTTCTCGTTCTTGGTTACGAGTGCCGATGGCTACTACGCCGGTCCCCAAGATGAGTTTGATTGGCCGAACGTGGACGAGGAATTCAACGACTTCTCGGTCAGTCAGCTAAATGACGTTGGGACACTTCTGTTCGGGCGGATTACGTACGAGTTCATGGCAGGTTACTGGCCCAGCGAAGCGGCACGCACTTGGGACCCGATCATCGCCGAGATGATGAACAGCGTTCAGAAGGTCGTGTTCTCCAACACTTTGACCACGGCAGATTGGGAAAACTCGACTCTGGTCAAGGACAACGTCGCGGCCGAAGTCTCCAGGCTCAAGGAGATGCCCGGCAAGGATCTTGCGATCTTCGGCAGTCCAACTTTCACGAGAAGCCTCCTCGAGTTGGGTCTGCTGGATGAACTTCGGATCATGGTTCACCCAGTGCTTCTCGGGGACGGGAAATCGCTCTTTAGTGGGGCGAAGGACCGGGTCCAGCTGGAACTGCTGCGATCGATGACGTTCGGGTCGGGAAACGTCCTCCTGTACTACCGGCCCAAGCGGTAAGCGCGGAGGGACGAATGAAGCGCGGCGCGCCGGGCGCGCTCGCCAAATGGCAATTAACCACGAAATATTGGAGCTAACTGCCATTTCAGCGCGCCGGGCGCGGACGGCGCGCCGAGAAACTAGGACTCGAGCGCCAGCACCGTCGGATGTTCGAGCAGCTTCACCACGTCGATGCAGAACTTTGCCGCGGCAAGGCCGTCCAGCAGGCGGTGATCGAATGTGATCGACAGGTTCATCATTAAGCGCACCACGATCTGCCCGTTGCGGACGACCGGCCTCTCGACGGCCTTGTGCACTCCGAGGATCGCCGCTTCCGGATAGTTGATGATCGGCGTCGCCATCAGGCCGCCGAACGGACCAGGGCTCGTGATCGTGAAGGTCGAACCTCGCAGTTGCTCCGACGTTAGCGTTCCGGCCCGGGCCCCCGATGCGAGGGTTTCGATCTCCTCGGCAAGCTCCTTGACCGTTTTGGCATCCGCCTCCCGGATCACCGGCACCATCAGTCCCTGCGGCGTGTCGACCGCGAAGCCGATGTCGTATCGATCCTGGTAGACGATCTCCCCCGCGTCTTCGTCCAAGGTGGAGTTCAAAGCAGGGTGGTCCTTCAGGGCAGCAACGACGGCCTTCACGATGAACGGCAGGAACGTGAGTTTGGTCCCGTCGGTACTCCGTTCGTTGGCGAGACGGCGCGCCGCATCGAGCTCGGTCACGTCGCACTCCTCGACGTGCGTGACGGGAGGGATCGCGCCGTGGGCCCGCACCATCTGCTCGGCGATCATCCGGCGCACTCCTCTAAACGGCATGCGGGTTCCCGATAGGACTCGAGCCGCCGCTGGTTCGGCTGCCGGTTCGGGAGCCGCCACCGACGCCTCGACGTCCTCTCGCAGAATCCTTCCGCCCGGCCCGGATCCCTGAATCGTCGCAAGGTCGACACCGAGGTCGCGCGCCAGCTTTCGCACAGGTGGTGTCGCTTTGACCGTAGTCGGAGCCTCGGCAGCTGGCTCCGGCGTTGCGGGCTCCGCGGCCACTTCATCGGGCGGCTGCGCGACTTCCTCCGCGACCTCCTGTGCCACCTCCGCCTCCGGCCGAGCGACCTCCTGTGCCACCTCCGCCTCCGGCTGCGCGACTTCCCGAGCGACCTCCTGCGACGCCTCAGCCTCCGGCTGCGCCACCTCCACCTCGCGCGGCGGCACACCCTCCTCGTGCGGTTGGAACAGCGCCTCCACCGTCCCCTCGAGCGCCCCCGCCGGCTCGCCATCCCCGATCGTCACCAGCACGGTTCCCACCGGAACTATGTCGCCCTCCTTCACGTGGAGCCGCGCGACCTTTCCTGAGTATGGCGACGGGATCTCGGCCGTTGCCTTGTCGGTGATGACCTCAACCAGAGGATCGTCTTCGTTGACCTCCTGGCCCTCCTTGACGAGCCAGCGATCGATCTCGGCCTCGGTCACTCCCTCTCCGAGGTCGGGAAGTTTGAAGTCGGGCATCAGAAATCGAGCACCTTGTTAGCGCCGGCCAGGATCCTGTCCACGGACGGAAGATAGTCGTCTTCGTTGGCGAACTGCGGGAACGGAACGTCGTACCCAGTCACACGCAGCACCGGCGCATCCAGATCCAGGATCGCCCTCTCGTGGATGAGGCTCGACACCTCGGCACCGAGTCCTGCCGTCCGAGGTGCCTCGTGCACGACGAGTGCCCGCCCGCATGCCTGAGCCGCCGTCACGAACGCCTCCACATCGAGCGGGAACAGCGAGCGTAGATCGATCACGCGCGCCTCGACCCCGCGCTCCGCCGCCAGCCTGTCCGCGGCCTCGAGACAGAGCGGAACCGTCGCGCCGTACGTGATGATCGCAAGGCCGTCACCTTCACGCGCCACACGCGCCCGAGACAGGAACTCGTTGTACACACCGTCCCCATCGCCCAGCCGGAACGGTGGCTCCTCGTCGAACTCCTGACGGCCGGCGCGATAGATCCGTTTCGGCTCCATGAAGATCACCGGATCCGGATCCTCGATCGCTGCGAGCAACATGTTGCGGGCGTCAACGGGAGTCGTAGGACATACAACCTTCAAACCCGGCGTGTGACAGAACAGCGCTTCAGGAGAGTCCGAGTGGAGCTCGGGTGCGCGCACCCCACCCCCGAACGGAATTCGCACGACGATCGATGCCGGAGCTTCGCCGCGCGTGCGCCACGCATAACGCGCCGCGTGCACGACGATCTGTTCGAATCCCGGATAGACAAAGGCGTCGAACTGGATCTCGACAACGGGAAGCATTCCGTACAACGACATTCCGATCGCGGCTCCCACGATGCCGGCTTCCGCAAGTGGCGTGTCGATGACGCGCTGCTCGCCGAACTTGTCGAGCAGGCCCGCGGTCACGCGGAAAACGCCACCCGTCTGCGCGACGTCCTCTCCCATCACGATCACACGATCGTCTTGGTCCAGCGCCTGATACAGGGCGAGGTTGAGAGCCTCGACCATCGTCCGCCCGCTCATTCGGTCTCCGTTTCTACATCACCGGTCTGCGCGCCGGACGCCGGGCCGAGCGGCTTGACCTCCGGTTGACGTTCGACGGACCGCAGCTCCGCCAGTCCTTCGTCGAAGGTCCACGGCCGCCCCGCAGCGTAGACATGTTCGAACAGGATCTCCTGCCCGGGCTGCTCGATGTCCTCCATCTCGGTGACGGCCTTGGCAATAGAGGTGCGCGCCTCGACCTGGATCTCCTCGACCCCGGCGTCGTCGAGCACACCAAGACGCCCCAGGAATGCGGCCATGCGGCCCACCGGCTCGAGTGCTTTCCACTTCTCGACCTCGGCCTCGTCGCGATAAAGCCGTGGATCGTCCGCGGTACCGTGCGCGCCGATGCGGTAGCAGAACGCCTCGATCAATGTCGGCCCGTCCCCCGATCGAGCGCGATCCAGTGCATCCCGAGTTGCCTGCCAGCAGGCGATCGGATCGAATCCGTCGATGCGAACCCCGGGCATGCCGTATGCGGCCGCCTTTTCAACGATCGTCGGGGTCGCGGTCTGGCGGCTGTAGGGAGTCGAGATCGCCCACTGGTTGTTAACGCAGAAGAAGACGGTGGCGGTCTTGAAGACGCCGCTGAAGTTCATCGCTTCGTGGAAGTCGCCCTCGGATGTCGCGCCGTCGCCGAACCACACGAGCGACGCGGTGGGTTCGCCCTTGATCTTTGCGGCCCACGCGACTCCGACTGCGTGCGGGAGGTGAGTGCCGATGGGAACGCAGATCGGTCCGACGCGATGTTCCCGCGTGTTGTAAAAGCCGTGCACACCTCCGTACCCCCGCCACCACGACAGGATGACCGACGGCGCAACGCCGCGCAGGATTCCGATTGAGTTCTGCCTGTAGGAAGGGAACGCCCAGTCGCCGTCGTCCAGTGCGTACATGGGTCCGGCCTGTGTGGCCTCCTCGCCCCAATACAGTGCATACGTGCCGATCCGGCCTTGTCGCTGCAGAGCCACGGCTCGCTCGTCGAATGCCCGCAGCAGGACGAGGGAACGGAAGAGTTCGACCAGATCCTTCTCGGCTAGCCCTTCGGGAACCTGGCCATCGGGCGCGTCCTTCCCATCGCCGATGACGCGTAGAAGTCCACTCATGCCCGAGTGCCTGCCGATGCCGGTCCGAATCCTGCGGTGCGAATAAGCCGGATGCGGCCGATCTTGCGAATGCGGCTCTCGGCGAGCTCCATCGCGGCGCGCGCGGTCGAGATTCGACGTTCCTTGGCCATCGTAAAGATGAGTTGGAGTTGCTTATAGGTTCCCTCAACCCTTTTCATGGCGCGCTGCCGGTCGTAACCACGAAGTTCATCCTCGACGTTAATGAGCCCTCCCGCGTTGATCACGAAGTCGGGTGCGTAGAGTATCCCAAGGTCCATCAGTTTTTCGCCGTGCTCCTCACGCTGAAGCTGATTGTTCGCGCTGCCACCGATAATCTTGCAGCGAAGCTCGGACATCGTGTCGTCGTTGATGATTCCTCCGAGCGCGCACGGCGCAAATATGTCGACTTCCATTCGATGGACGTTGTCGAGTGAGGTCGTCTCCACGCCGAAGTCCGAAACGGCGGAGGCGAGGTTGTCGACGTCGACGTCCGCGATCGTGACCTTCGCACCCTCCTCGACGAGATAGCCGCAGAGCGCATGGCCGACCTTTCCCACTCCCTGGAGCGCGACGGTGCGGCCCTCGAGACTCGGACTCCCGAAGACGTCCAGGCAGCTCGCTTTGAGACCGTTCATTACACCCCACGCCGTAACCGGCGACGGATCCCCCGAGCCTCCGTATGTGCGCGAGCAGCCGGTTACCCACTTGGATTCGCGTCTGACGACATCCATATCCTCGAGCTGAGTGCCGACGTCCTCGGCCGTGATGTACCGTCCACCGAGAGTTTCGACGAAGCGACCGTAGGCGCGCAGTAGCTCCTCGTTCTTGATGCGCCTTGGGTCGCCGATGATGACGGCCTTGCCGCCTCCGAGATCGAGTCCTGCGGCTGCGGCCTTGTACGTCATGCCCTTCGCCAGGCGAAGGACGTCCACGAGCGCCTCTTCCTCGTTTGAGTACGGATAGAAACGAGTCCCGCCGAGAGCGGGACCGAGGGCGGTGGAATGGATTGCGATGATCGCCCGAAGACCGGAGTGATCATCGGAGCAGAAGACTACTTGCTCGTAGCCATCACCATTGATGTGCTCGAACACACTCATTGACTATGTCCCCCTGATAGTCG
Source organism: Actinomycetota bacterium (assembly GCA_035641235.1). Lineage (GTDB taxonomy): Bacteria > Actinomycetota > CADDZG01 > CADDZG01 > WHSQ01 > DASQUP01. Next base: position 1,435 of record DASQUP010000301.1, on the reverse strand, counting down.
GGCCGCATGTCAAGTCGGTCCGGCCCAAGGCTGCGCTGTCATGATCGTACCCGCCCTGGAGCGCTTTCCTCATGTCCATCTAGCCCCCTGCGTGCCACTACTATCGGCCCATGGTCATGACGTCGTACCTGCGTGTTTACGAACCGCTCTCATCGTTCTCCGAACAGGAGCGTTCCCGCTGGGTGGCCGATCCATCCGACGGGGTGCGCGTCGATACCGTCGTCTCACGGAAGTGGCTTATCGACGGCTCCCTTCCCGGCGCCGCCGACTTCGGTCTTCCCGAGGGGGCATTCGTCCGCAAGTCCGGCGGCACGGTCATGGTGTGCCCGTGGCGCACACGACTACGCATGCTGGCCGGCCTGATCGCCTTCAGGGGGAGCGTTCCCGAGCAGGTAGCCGAGGCCTTCGTGACCGAGGACGATGCCCGTTTGGCATCGGTTGCACTTGAGAAGATAGGGGACCAGTACCCCGACGTCCGCTCGTACATCTCCCACGCCAACTGGCACGTTCCGCTGAGGTGGTTTGCCGCCTTCGAGGACTCCGAGCGGATCCTGACCGAGGACTCGAGCGGTCTTCGGATCCGCTACGAGGCGCCGCTTGTTTCGGCTCGGACCCGCCTGGAGCGAGCCCTTGAGATCCTCGAGAACTCATGGGTCGACGACGTCGTCACGGCGGCGCTCCGTGAGGTGGCCGAATGGCTCGAGGACTTCTCGGACCAGGGATTGCTCGAGCTCGACTACGGGTCGGTGGCCCGGATGTTCTCAGACGACGAGCTCCTCGAGGACCGCACCGCAGCCGAGGTATGGAGCTGTTTGGAGGCCCTGGAGGGGGGAGACATAGTCCGCGCCGGCGAGGTGTTCGCCGCCCTGAACGAGTCCTGGGCGGGGCTCCGGGCCAACGAAATGTCCAACTGAAACGCGCGGCGCTAACTGGCACTCGCTGTCACGGCCGCGGCGCAAATCGTTCGTCTGCACCAGCCCGATCGCGGTCGGAATGGTCCTTTCCCCGTATCTGTCTAGTAATGGGTGGCTAGGGCCGCATAGTCTCCGAAAAGGGGAGAAAATGACCCCGTGGGGCCATTTCGCGAAAGGCGACAAACAGGGAATATTTTCGCCTGAGCATTTTTCCCGCTCTGGTCCACACCTGGGCGGATGTCCGGATCGAATCAACGACCCGGGCAAACGTGAACGGAGGGAATATGAAGGGTCAGAAGGACGACGCTCTCCTTACGCCGGCAGAGGTTGCGGCTCTCTTTCGGGTCGATCCAAAGACTGTGACCCGGTGGGCCAAGGCGGGGAAGCTGTCCTCGATCAGGACGCTTGGCGGTCACCGGCGCTACCGCGCCGATGAGGTCAAGCGATTCCTGGAGGGCACTCGCCAGCAGGAGGCATAGCAGCCGTCGAGTGACGGGCGGACGGGCCCGTCGACGGTAAAG
>DASQUP010000300.1:0-7462 GCA_035641235.1 Actinomycetota bacterium | reverse complement strand
GGCCGGCCGCGACGATTGCCTCCGCGTCATCCGCGACGCTGTTGGAGCTCCCGGTGACTGGCGCATGCTTGCGACCGCAGCCAACGGGCAGCCCGCCGCTGCCGCCTATCTACGCGCCGGCGGCGAAATGCACGAGGCGTTAGGAATCGCCGTACTCACAACGACAGGTAAAGGCATCGCGGGAATCGTCGTGTTCGGCGAGCCCGATCTTGTTGGCCGGTTCGGATTCCCAATGGTTCTCCCGCCCGCGTCGGTATGAGCGGCTAGTCGTCGGATAGCGCGCCGGGGACAACGGCGACGCCGCTAACACCGTCGAGCGGAACGAGGTCGGCCTCGCGCTCACTGCTCACCAGGAACACACGGTCACCATCACCAACGAGCCAGGTCGGCGTCGATCCGTTCGACCATCCCGAAGTCTCCTCGTATTCGAGGGTGCCTGCGGGAACCGCGAACATGGGGGGTCCGGGCACGAGGCCGAAATCTTCAAGGCCCATGATCTTCTCGAAGGTGGTCTCCGTTAGCACACCGAGTTCGGCAGTGGTGAACTCCGGGTCCGAAGCACTACCGCAGCACAGCCGGATGGCCGTGGTTCCCACCTCGGGATGCGCCGCCGGAGAGATCAAGGCCTCCTGGGGCCCGTCCAACGGAGAAGTAGGCGCCGGAGTTGCGGTGCGCGACAGAGTGACATCGATCGAGAACACGGATCGAAGTTGGTCATCGGCTACGAATTCCACAAGCAGTTCGTTTTCGGAACCCCATGCGAGCCTCTGCACAGTGAGTGACTCCCGTTGAAGGTTGACCTGGACGCGCGGCTCGGACGCGATGGGGCCGATCCCGATATTTGTCGCGGTGGCGCCATCGCCGGGCTCTACCCATGCGAGCTCTCCAGTGGGGCTCAAGGCGGGCCACTCCCCTTCCAGAAGAATCTCTTTCGTGCCTGCCGGATACGTCTCGTCTTCGAGGGCAACCAGCCTGATGCGAGCCGGCTCCCCGCTGGGCGCCTCCTGGTAAACGAGCGTCTTGCCGGTCGGAGAGATCGCCGGGTTGGTCTCACGCGCCAGCGTTGCCACCACCGGCTCGGTGGAGCCGTCCTCGCTGAGGGCGAAGATGTCGCCATCTGCGGAGTAATAGAAGAGCACCTGCGCGTCGGGCGCCGGGTCCACCGGCTCGGGTTCGTCGGCAGGAATGAGATCGATCCCCGTGACCGTCCCGGAGTCGTAGTTCGTTACCCAGATGCCCTCAGGCCCTGCAGCCACGTCGTACGGGAGGCCGCCGAGCAGGACGGGGGCGTCGACTTTCTCTGCTCGATTGGATCTCACGCGATAGAGGTTTCCTTCACCGGTATCGCTCGAGGCCGTCATTACCCAGACCCCGTCGGGGGCAGGGCTTATCGCACCAAAGCTTCCGTCCATCGCCACTGCATTGTCTATGGCTCCGTCCTCGGCACGGATCTGAATCAGCGTGGCATCCGATCCTCGGAAGAACCACCCGTATCCGTCGGTGGCCCCGAGGTCTTGGCTCGCGGCGTCGCCGACTGGGGTCTCGCCGAGGCGGCGGCCAGAATCCCTGTCGAAACGGACCACCCTTTCCTCGGAGCGCTCGTACACCCACACCAGATCCCCGTGGACCGCGACATCCGTCGCGTCCCCCGCGAGTTCGTATCGCTCCTGCTTCGGCGCTCCGCCCGAGTCGTCCAGGACGACCAGCGGGCCATCCTGCACCTGGACGAAGAGGTCGGATCCCTCGGCGGCGATGTCCAGGTGGCCTGAACCGCCGCCTATCCCCGGCCGCTGAAGGAACTCGTTGTCTCCGGGAGCAAGCCGCCAGAGAGTGCCCCGGCTCGTAGCGACCCATACGGTCTGCTCCGTCACGGCAACGTCGTCCGGACCGCCTTTAACCGTGAAGGTGTCTACAACGTCTTGAGTGTCTGGATCTATCTGTGACACCGTTTCGCTGCCCTCGTTGGTAACCCAGACAAATCCTGCGCCCACGGCGACTCCGCTCGGCTCGTCCCCGGTCTCGATCGTCGCCTTGACAGTTGCCTTCTCCGAGCTCGCTGCTGGAGGCACGCGCTGGGGCTCCTCGACGGTCGTACGTGGGGCCAAGAAGAGGAAGGCAGCCGCGGCCGCGGCGGTCGCAAAACCGGTCCCCGCCAGCACGATGCGAACACGCCGCCGGCGCCGGCGAGCCAGGAATCGCTCCCTGGCTGCGGCCTGGTCTGTCGGCGAATAGACCTCTCCGGCACGGCGGAGGGAATCCTTGAGGAGGCGCTCGAAATCGTTCATCCGAGGCCCCCCGTCACCGAGGCGCCCAGCGATTTCTCGAGCTTGGCGCGCGCTTTGGAGAGCTGCGACTTCACCGTTCCGACCGAGCACCCCAGGACATCGGCGATCTGCCCTTCCGGCAGGTCCTCGAAGTAGCGGAGGACGACGCAGGCCCTCTGGCGCTCGGGCAGCCCCCGCACCGCAGCCCAGACCAACCGGCTCGTCTCGTGGGTCTCCGGGTCCCAGTCGGGAGCGTTCAACTCGGCGCGCCGGTAGCTCACGGCGTTGACCCTGGCCTCGATGGACTTGCGGCGAATCTTGGAGCGACACAGGTTGACGACGGCGCGCCGGAGGTAGGCGTCCGCCCGGGAGACGTCCCGTATGCGACCCCAGCCAGAAAACGTCTTGATGAGGGCCTCCATGACGATCTCCTCCGCGAGCGCCGCATCCCCGAGGATCACGTACGCGAGCCGACACATCGGCGCATAATGCCGATCGAATAGTGCTGCTATTGCGCGATCGCGCTCAGATTCGGCGCGTCCGACCACACTGACCCCGCTTTCCAGGATCGCCGTTGCCGTCGTGTGGTCTCCTCGCATCAGCGAAGAGACGATCTACAGGCGCTTTCGGTTGTCCCGGCCAGCCTAAGGGGGCCGGGCCGGGATGCCGGGTAAACGCCTCCTTTCAGGTCTTAGACGCGCACCGGTGCTCTATCGTTGCGGCGTGGACTTCACCATCCCATCTGAATACGCGGAGCTGCAGCGCAATCTGGTCGACTTTGTCGAGCGCGAGCTCCGCCCTCTGGAGGAGGCCGAGCTCGAGCCCGAACGGGATGAGGTGCCGATCGAGCTCCGAGACAGGGTCCGGCGCCGCTCTGCGGAGCTCGGTTTCTACGCACCGGATTTCCCTGAGGACCTCGGCGGGAGCGGACTGCCGCAGCTCGGGATGGTCCTGTTGCGGGAGGCTGCGGCTCGGACCGGCTGCCGCCTGGCGGCCTTCACGACTTACGGTCCCGAAGGGCCCACGGGGCTACTTCTGTCGGCGACGGACGAGCAGAAGAAGCGCTACCTCGCTCCGCTGATCACGGCCGAGAAGTCGATGTGCTTCGCGCTCACGGAACCCGATGCCGGCTCCGACGCCCAGAACATCCGAACGACCGCGGTCCGCGACGGCACCGAGTGGATCCTCACGGGGACCAAGCACTTCATCACCAACGGCGCCCATGCCGACTTCGCTCTGGTGTTCGCAGTAACCGACAACGAGAAGAAGGCCTCGGGTGGCATCACCGCGTTTCTCGTCGATAGGGAGAGTCCCGGCTTCCACGTGGGACGGGCCCAGCGAGGGATGGTCGAAGGCGAGGGACAGTGGGAGCTGATATTCGACGGCTGCCGGGTATCGGAGGATCAGATTCTCGGGGGTCCGGAGAGCGTCGGGATGGGGTTCTACGCGGCCATGCAGTTCCTTGCGATGGGCCGTCTCTCCATTGCTGCGATCTGCAACGGAATAGCGGAGTTCTGTCTGAGGCTGGGAATCGAACACGCTCAGAGCCGTGAGGCATTCGGGCGGCCCATAGGGAAGAACCAGTACGTGCAGGGCCACATCGTCGAATCCCTCATCGAAATCAAGGCATCGAAGCTGATGTCGTACGAATGCGCTTCCAAGTACGACGGCGGAGAGGTCGTCATCCAAGAGTCCTCGATCGTGAAGCTCTACGCCTCCGAGATGGTGAACCGGGTCGTCGACCGCATGATCCAGGTACACGGAGGGATGGGGTGGATGAGGGATCTTCCCCTCGAGCGTATTTACCGCTTGGTGCGGATCTTTCCGCTCGTCGAAGGGACCTCTGAGATACAGAAGCACATAATCGCCAAGACGCTCGGCCTCTAACGTAGACCGAACAGTCTGCAACCAGTCACGGTATGCGCGAAGCCTTTCTTTTCGCTCCCCTTTGAAGGCACCGGGCGAAAAGTAAAGGGTTCGCTGACTCAGCGCCGACAGTTCGGGTAGGTGCTAAGAAGAAGGTGCCCATTTCGCCCACGAGGAGGTTAACGATGGCGAATCTTCCGCAGGGTCTTCAGATCACCTGGCTCGGTCACTCGACATTCATCATCACGACTCCGGGCGGTCAGCGCATTTTGATCGATCCGTGGGTTATGAACAATCCGGCGTGCCCCGATGACATGAAGGACGTCGGCTCCCTCGATGGGATCCTGATCACTCACGCGCACTTCGACCACATCGCCGACGCGGTCGAGATCGGCCGGTCGACGGGAGCGACGATGGCGGCGATCGCCGAAACGGCTCGGTGGCTGGGATCCAAGGGCCTCGAGAACGTAATCGACTTCAACAAGGGCGGGACGATCGAGATCGCCGGCTGCAAGGTCCACATGACGCATGCGGTGCATTCCTGCGGGATCACGGATGGGGATCAGATCATCTACGGCGGCGAGGCAGCCGGGTACGTGATCGAGTTCGAGGATGGGTTCAAGATCTATCACGCCGGTGACACGGCGGTGTTCTCCGATATGTCTCTCATCGGCAGGCTGCTCCAGCCCGACATCGCTTTGCTTCCGATCGGCGATCACTACACGATGGGGCCGCGGTCTGCTGCGGAAGCCGTCCGGCTGCTCGATGTCAAGACTGTGATCCCGATGCACTTCGGTACGTTTCCCATTCTTGTGGGTACGCCGGAGGAACTTCGGAAGGAAGCTTCCGACGTGATCGATCTCGAGGTGGTCGACCTCGAACCCGGAGGAACGCTCGGAGGTTAGGCGCGCCGCGCGCTACATGGGCTCGTTGCGACACAGAGGCCTCTGAGAGGTCCCCGTCGCATTAAAGCTTCTAGTCCAGATCGGAGGCACAGCCGAACCAGAGGTTAGAGTGCGCCCCGTCTTGAACAACAGCGTCGACCGAAGAAAAACTCCGTTGCTTCGCATGCATCAGATCACGCGGGGATACGGGGACGTGGTTGCGGTTGAGGCAGTCGATCTCGAAGTTTGGCCGGGTGAGTGCGTCGCGCTGATCGGCCACAATGGCTCCGGCAAAACAACAACGATCAGGGTCGCCGCCGGATTCCTCGAATCGACCTCTGGATCCGTCGAAGTCAACGGCAAGCGCCTGGATACTCCCGCCGAGGCGGTAGCGGTCCGAAGCGACCTGGCTGTTGTTGGGGACACTCCTGTGCTTTATGACGACCTCACGGTCGGTGAACACCTCGAGCTGATGGCCCTTGCATTCGGAGTGCATGGAAACGCCCTCGACATGCGGATGGACCTTTTGCTGAACCGTCTCGGTCTGGCCGAACGCAAGACATTCGTGCCGTCCGAGCTATCGCGAGGCATGCGACAGAAAACCCAGATCGCCTGCGCACTGATGAGGCCGTTTCGGTTGCTGATACTCGACGAACCCGTCGCAGGCCTCGATCCTCCCTCCCAGCGGGAGCTTGCCGTCATCCTCGCAGAGTGCAAAGAGCGAGGCTGCGGGATCCTACTAGCGACGCATCAACTCGAATTCCCTCGAGGCTTGGCCGATCGAGCACTAATCCTGGCCAACGGACGTGTTGTGGCAGAGGGCGAATACGACACGGTCCTTGCCGGACCAGTCGCCGCGGAGCTGCGCCTCTCGTGACCGCAATCACCGCCCGCGCTCTCGTCCGGTTCGTCCGGCGCGCTCATCGCGAAAAGCGTTCAGGTTCGATTCTCGACACTTACTATCCTTACTACGTCGCGCTTCTGCCCTTCCTCATCTTCGGTGCGCCCATTTACAACTCGTTCCAGCGCACTCCCTTTTCACCCGAGACGACGCGCGCGGTTGTCGAGGCGCTTCCACTCGGGGCATCTGGGGTGTTCCTTGCGCTTTTCGCGGCCGCCGTTCGCTTTGCGACGTGGCGGGGTCCCGTCGCCTTCTCCAAGCCAGATGTCGTCTTCCTGCTGACCGCTCCGGTCGCGCGCGCCGACTTCGTGCGACCACGGCTCCTGCTCGGGATAGCGGCTTTCGGCGGTGGAGGTCTACTTCTTGGAATCCTGCTCTTCGCAGTGGGAGAGGCGAAACTCGCACTGCCTTCCGCTGATCTGGCAATCGCGTCCCTTGCATCGATGATCGCAGCGATGCTCCTGGCCGGAGCGCTGGCCTGGGCTACGCAGCGCTCGTTGCGGGTCGCGGAGTCAACATTGACTATATCTACGGTCGCGTTCGCAGCAGCTATTGCGCTGATGGTATGGGCGCCGTCCGCTTCGGAGGGCGCCGCGCGGGTAGTTCTTTGGTCGGGCCCATGGGGCTGGGCGGCCGCCCCGCTCGCAGAAGCGGCCGGCGCATCGTCGGTGGGGTGGGCTCCTGCTATCGCACTCGTGGCGCTCGCTGCGGCGGCAGTCGTGACGACAATATTGCTGGTCCACATTCCGATCGAGGAACTCGATCGGCGCGCCCACCTTCAATCGGGCATAGCCGCCGCGCTCTATGTCATGGACGTGCGCGGTATCTCGCTGCTGCAGTGGAGCGCGAAGCGAGAGATCACTGGCTACTCCCGCTTGCGCGTTCGCCGACCGAAATCCCCGACCCTAGTTATCCCGTGGCGCGATGCGCTCGCTCTCAGACGATCTCCCGGTCGTGTGGTGGCCGCTGCCGGCTCCATCGTGGGTGGTTCATTCCTCGTTGCGACTTCGGAGGGCGGGGCAGCACAGCTGATCGCAGGCGTGATCGTCGCTTATCTGGGGGCTGCTCGGGTAGTGGAGCCCGTACGTATAGAGGCCGACGATCCGGAAGCTGGGCGCCGCCTCCCGTGGTCTTGGCCTGGCCTCTTGTTCCGGCATTCTGCCGTTCCCTGGCTGGTGCTCACCACCTCGGGATGGATCGCGGCCGTGACCCTGGGTCTTTCCGGAACGCTCTCTCCCGCCGACGCGACGAGCGCGGCCGCAGCGTCACCCGTGCTCGCGTTGGGACTGGCGCTCGTAGCGGTGGTGACCGGTGCCCGCGGGCGCGTCCCCCAATGGCTGGTCTTCTACGGAGGCGAGCTGGTCTTGTTGTGGTTTCTTACGGGGCCTCTCGTAGCCGCGGCGGTGGTCGGGCTGCCCATGCTTCTTGTGGTCACGCAAGGCGAAGACGCCATGGCTTCGGCTGTTGTCGTTCAAGGACTTGCTCTCGTCGGAGTTGGTCTGTGGCTTCGTCGTCGCAAACCACCCGATTAGTGCACGGCGAGCATT
>DASQUP010000299.1:0-3339 GCA_035641235.1 Actinomycetota bacterium | reverse complement strand
CGTGTTCGTCGCGCCCGAACTGGCCGGTCCGCTCGATTCCGGCATCCTGGACGCGCAAGCCACGCCTGAGGGTCCAGAGCTGATCTTGCGGGAGCAGTCCGACCAAAGCTGAGGCATACGCGCGGGGCCCGCGCCGATTCGCGATCCTTCGTGCACCCGAGAGCCGACGCCGGATCGGTCCGCGCGCTCGGCCGCATAGACGGCTTCGACTCGGCGTCGCTGTTGTTCCGGCGAGTAGGGACCCCAGATCCACCCCGATCCGGGACGCCGGTGGTGCTCATCAGGCCCGGGCCACGGTGTAAGACCCCTGCAACGCCGCTGGCACGCAGTTGCCGTACGCGTGATAGCGGTCGACCGCGACGCGTGCGTCCATGCCGTCTTCACGGGGGCGCACCCCAGAGCGGTTCGTCAGCCATGCTGACGTCCGCTGGCTGCAGGAAGGGGGCGCTGCGGTCCCTTCCCTCGGCCGACGCTGCGCCACAAACTTGCGTGGAAAGAATGGAGCTGCCTACATTGGTTCCAGGCTAAGCGAGCGGAGGTCCAGATGTCGGACCATGGCGCGTGCCCGCGGCGCTTTCGACTCGGGCGGATCGCGCTTCCTCGCCTCCCCGTGAGCCTGCTTGCCTCTCCGAGACAACGTGACCCTCCGAGCTCCTGAGGCACCTCTACCCACAGATTCGGCGTCACCAAGTCGCTTCGCCCAACCGGCCCGCATCCCGCACCGGCCTCTATGTGATCCGGCGAGAGGGACAGGGACTAGAAGGAGATACGGTGAAGAGATATCTGACGGCTCTGGTTGCCTTCCTACTGGCGATGGCCGGGATGGGGGTCGCCCAAGCGCACCATCCCGACGAGATCGACAGCGGAGAGGACGTCAATGACTTCTTGCTCCACAGCGATCAGCACGGACCGCTGACCGGCCACCTCCCACCGACGCAGAGCAACGTCGAGCTCGTCGGCAAGCTCGAGCTCACGAACGTGGAGAGCGGCATCGCCGACGTCGGGTACTTCGATGGATACGCATATCTCAATGCGTGGGCCCCGAACTGTCCGAACGGGGGCGGTGTCCACGTGGTGGACGTGAGAGACCCGACAGATCCGCAAGTGGTGGGGTTCCTCCCGGCCAACTCGAACGAGTACCCGGGCGAGGGCCTCCACATCATGCACGTGGACACGCCATCGTTCACGGGCGACATCCTGCTCCACAACAACGAAGCGTGCAGCTCCGCGACGCCAAGCACACTGGGGATGTCGATCTGGGACGTCACCGACCCTCTGAACCCGGTCAAGCTGAGCCAGTTCGGCGATCCCGATCCTGTGCCCGCCCTGTTCAGCACGGGGACATACCACAGCATTCACAGCGTCCAGGGCTTCACACAGTCCGGGAAGGCCTTCGCGGTGATGATCGACAACGAGGAGGGTGTTCGCTCCCCGTTCAAGGACGTCGACATCGTCGACATCAGCAACCCCACCGCGCCGTTGATCATCGCCGAGGTGGGGCTTGAGGACTGGCCGACCGCCCAGGCTCCGCTGGCCAACGGCGACACTGTGTTCTTCCACGACGTGCAGTTCAAGCGGATCGGCGGCCACGACTTCCTCGCCGTTTCCTACTGGGATGCCGGGCAGGTCATCCTGAACGTCGACGACCCGTCCAACCCCGTGTTCGTGGGCGACTCCGACTATCTGAGCCCCGACCCCGAGACCGGGTTCGTGACGTCCGAGGGGAACAGCCACGAGTCTTACTGGAGCAGTAGTAGCAAGTTCCTGCTGTCAACGGACGAGGACTTCGCCTCCTTCCGAACGCTCTTCGAGTTCACGACGGGGCCGAACGTCGGAGCCTATGGGGCTGGCGAGTTCGGATGGACACCTCCGATCGCGGGTCGGCCAGATGAAATGATCAACGGCCCGACGGTCTTCGGAGGACGCGGATGCATCAATGCAGGGCCGAACGCCGGTCCGGATACCGTCGCGGGAGAGCCGTCTCCTCCGCCAGCCAGCGAGATCTCTGCGGAGCCCGGCGAGGAGAAGACGGTGGTGTTCACCCGAGGGACCTGCTTCTTCTCCACGAAGGTGGCCGCCGGCCAGGACCTCGGCTATGACGCGGTGATCATCGGCCAGAGCCACGGAGCGACCAGGAACGGCATCCTGATCGATGGCTTCACCTGCGGTGGGCAGGGCCACAACTACGACGAGCAGACCCCGGCGATCTGCACTGGACACCGCGCCACGCACTTGCTGTTCAACGACCCGCCCGAGTACACGGGTCCGGAAGGGACCGACATCCCCGTTGGGACGATCGGTGAGCGGTACGAAGCCAGCGGCGTCTTCGATGGCTGGGGATACGTCAACCTGCACGACGCAACGAAGCCAGATCTCCCGATCATCGGCACGTATGCGATCCCCGAGTCCCTCGATGAGGACTTCGCGACTGGGTTCGGGATCCTCTCGGTCCACGAGGTCAAGACCGACCCGCGTGACGAGAACCTGGCCTACTTCTCCTACTACAACGCCGGATTCCGCGTGGCCCGGTTCAACAAGAATGGGATCTTCGAAGTCGGCCGCTTCATCGACGAGGGTGGCAACGACTTCTGGGGCGTCTTCCCGATCGGGGACGAAACTGTTGGGCACGGCTACTCCGACCCCATCGCAGGAGACAATCCATTCGTCCTCGCCAGCGACCGCGACTTCGGCCTCTACATCTTCAGGTACACCGGCTGAGCTTCAGGGACAGAGATCGAGCGTGCGGTCCGACGCTGGAGGGTCCCCGGATGACCCGGGGGCCCTCCTCGCGCGTTCCCTGGGATTCGAGTGTGCCAACCTGTAGTCCCAACGGGATTTGAACCCGTGTCTCCACCTTGAGAGTGTTCTCGGGGACGATCTTCCTGCGTGCGGCGATGCTCGAGTCCGGTCTGGCCTGCGGATCCCGATGCTCCAGCCGTTCCGTTCGCCTCTTGACGTCTCCCGGTCGTTCGCGGGACGGATGCGGGACGAATGAGCCGTCGGTAGCGGCTTCGGCTCGTCGGTACCGAAGCGGCATCCAAGCGCCCCTGCGCGGGTCAGGGCTGAAGCGGCTCCTGAGCCTTCTCCAGGCGCGCTGATCGACCAGCCGACGATCGCTCGAGCGCCTCAGCGCAGCAGCCGCACGGCGAGCTCGACAGCCTGGTCGACGCTGAGGCTACGCCCCTCCGCGGCCTCGGCGGCCGCGGCCTCTTCCGGTAGCGCCGCCGCGATCGCCGCTCGTGTCGGCTCGTTCATCTCGCCGATCCAGTTCTCGGCTCCCGGATCCAAGCCGATCTCCTCGAACGCCGCTTCCCACCCAGCGAGGAGACGCGCGGCCGC
>DASQUP010000298.1:0-5373 GCA_035641235.1 Actinomycetota bacterium | reverse complement strand
ATGCCTTGGCACGCGGCGATGGCGGAACCCCACTGATCGCCGCTCTGTTCTGGGGCAAGAAGGACATGGCCGAGGTCTTGGCACAGCACGGAGTGGTCCCGCGCAACCTGCGCGCCGCGGCCGGACTCGAAAGAATCGATCTCATTGAGGAGTTGGTTGCGCCGGATGGTCGCGTTGCTACTGCAGCCGGAGCGCAGCGCGACTTCTACCGTCCCCACAGCGGCTTCCCCCAGTGGCGGCCGTCGGACGATCCCCAGGAAGTACTGGATGAAGCGCTCAGTTGGGCGAGCCGCAATGACCGCATCGAATCCATCACCGTCCTGGTCGGTCGCGGGGCTCGACTCGACTCCGACGTCTATCGCGGAACCGCTCTGGCCTGGGCCGCTGCCTGCGGATGTCTGCGCGCCGTCGGACGCCTGCTCGAGCTCGGCGCCGATCCCAACTGCCGGACGACCTTCGGGGGTCCTGGGCACGGCGAGAACGCCACAGCCATGCATCTCGCCGCTCAGGACGGCCGCGTTGATGTCATTAAGGCTCTGCTCGACGCCGGGGCAGATCCGAGGGTTCGCGACGCGCTCTACGACAGCACTCCGGCGGGGTGGGCGGAACATGAAGGTCAGTCGGCAGCGCTGGAACTCCTTCGCTAAAGGCGAACTGTTTGCTGTAATTCCCGCAACCCGAGAACCAGAGCAGACGGTTCATACTCGCGAATGCGCCGATCTGCCTCGCGATCCGATTCGAAGAAACACGCGGCGTCCCTCTTAGGGGCGTTTCTCCTCGCCGCGGCTCTTGTTTCCTACAACAACTTGCGGCCCGAGCTCGGAGGTCTTCGTTATGTGGGAATCAACCTCATGGTTGGGGCCTTCATTGCGCTGACATCGATCACGTTCCTGGGATCCGATCCGTCGGAACTCGGGCTTACCGGGAATCGGCCGAGGATCGTCATCGCTGCCGGCGCGGCGGCGGCCATTCTCGTTGCTCCCCTGTTCTTACTTGCGGTATTCGATCCGACGGCTCGATGGATCGCGGACGACAGGGCCGCGGACCTCGACGCATCCGAGCTGGCATTTCATGTACTTGTACGGATACCTCTGGGAACAGCCCTGTTCGAGGAATTCGTATTCAGGGGCGCACTGTTCGGACTCCTGTCACGGCACGGGCACCTATTCGGTGCGATTGCCTCAAGCGTGCCATTTGGCCTGTGGCACATTAGGCCGGCTTTCGCCGTCATCCACGCCAACGCGCCGGATGCCGGTGCAGTCGGCGCGAGCGTGGGGGTCTCAGCCGCCGTCCTAATCACCACCGCTGCGGGATTGGCCTTCTGCTGGGTGAGGATAAAAGGGCGCGGGATCGTGGCACCGTTTGCGCTCCACGCAGCCCTTAACTCACTCGCCCTCCTGGCGGCGGCGCTGGCTCATCGGCAACTGGCCTAGCCAGGTTTTCATCCCGTGCGTTCACAGGCGGTTGGCGAAAACGCTCAGCGCCGGCGAGGTATGCGGAGCGTGGAATGAGTCGGCCTCGAATCAATGGATCCGGTCCGGGCGCCGGTGCATCGAAATCCGTGCCGTCATGCGTCTTAACTGGCACAACGTAAATCGAGCGGAAGGGTAGGCATTTGGGTGCTCCTCCGGGGCTAACGGCTTTCTACGCAGCCGAATACGAGCGGCTTGTGGGAATCCTCAGCCTCTACTGCGGAGACCGATTGCTCGCTCAGGAATTGGCCCAAGAGACCTTCGTGCGCGTGTGCCGCGAGTGGAACCGGGTGAAAGCGAAAGACAATCCACGGGCGCGGATGCATCGGGTCTCGATAAACCTGACCAACTCGTACTTTCGACGGCGGGCCGCCGAGAGGCGGGCGCGCCGGCGACACGACTCGCTTCCCCAGGCCTCTGTCGAGGTACCCGACGCAGACATGTCGCTTGCGGTCAAGTCGATGCTGGCCAAGCTCAGCAAGAGGCAGCGCGCTGTCCTTGTCCTGCGCTACTACGCGGACCTTCCCTTCTCCGAAATCGCATCCGTCCTGGGGTGTCCTGAGCCAACGGCTCGGTCCCTGGCCCGGAGAGGGCTCAAGCGTCTCCGCAAGGAACCACTGGCTAGCGAGCTTAGGGAGGTTCCCAATGCCACATGACCTCGCCGAACTACTCAGACGCGCCGCGGATCGGCCGGACGGCGATTTGAACGTGCATGAGCTCTGGGATCGAGGGCGAGGGAGAAGGCGCCGCAGAATCGCAGGTTCAGTCTTCGTGACCGTGCTCCTTCTCGCGGCCGGAGCCGCAGCCGCGACGTCCCTGAGCCTGAGTCCGGGCGACCGGACGGACGCTGTTCAGCCGGGGGCCACGAACGGTGGTGAAGCCCAGGCCGCGACGTTCGCCTTTCATGCGCTGCTGAACACCGTCGGATACGACCACGACTACCAGGGTGTCAATAAAACCAGTTCAAACCGATGGACGGTCACGTTCAAGTCCGAGGTCTCGGGGGCGCCGGACGAGTTCGCGATTGTGGTGGGGAGAAGGAAAGGAACGCTGGCAGTCACGTCGGTCACCGGAAGGCTTGATGCCGACGACCGCGATCAACTGCTCGCCTTCACCGAGAATGCGGGAGAAATCCGCGATCGCGGCTACGAGTTCTTCAACGTCAAAGTTGATGGGGGAACTCTGTCTGCTCGGGCATTCTGGACCGGTGATATTCCATCCTCCAATCGTGAAGTGTGCGCTCCGAACTTCATCAACGAGGAGGCGGACAAGTTCTCTCTCGGGACCTTTTTCGGTCTCCACGCACCCCAGGACGAGGGGAAACGCGACGGCACGGACATTTTGATTGAGGATGTTGACTCGATCGGAGATCCCACTCCGGCGATTCTTTGCCGGTCTGCCCGTTCGCCCGCGTTCGTTCTGGTCGGCGAGCCTCATTTCGAGCCGGTGACCGCTCGCGATCTGGCAGGCACAAAGGACGATCTGGACCCCGACCGCCACGTGTTCGTGGCCGCGAGAGCGGAGTATCAGCGAGGTGACTACTGGGCAGTCTCTGCGTCGGGACACAGGCCCTACAGTTTCGGTGAGTCGATTTGCACTGCGCGGGTGCTCGACGAGCAAGGCCGAGAGATCGGCACTCAGGAAGGCCGTGTCGATTTGGCCATCTTCACGCCGGCCGCGGAGGGCGGCAACGACAAGAGCTTTCACGTGAGAGTGCCGGTTGCGGTCGCGGATCCCGAACGTGCGGACTCGGCAACGTTGGATTGCCGGCCGGTGATGCCCAAGTTGGTTTTCGTTCCCGAATAGCAAGCGCGGGCTCGCTAGATCCCACCGTGACGTAAGACCAAGGCAACGTCGGCACCAGGTGCGAGTTGCCTTGGCCTTGCGTACTCAATGCAGCCGGCTGGCGTTCTAGGTAGGCCGGAAGGCAAATCCCGTGGCGATGCTAGTTCGGAGCAGACCTCTTCTCACGCGGCTGTCGGTGTCCAGGCCTGCGGCTCAAAGGCTCCGTCAATCGGAACATCGGCAACGTTCGCCACGAGATTGGACAACGTGGTGTAGGCAACCTGGGTGACGACTTCGAGCACGTTCTCTTCCGAGTACCCGGCCTTCGCCAGAGCGGCAAGATCGTCATCGGTCACCGAGCCGCGGCGCCGAATTACTTCTTTGGTGAACGCGTGAAGGATTTGGAGCCGCTCATCTAGAAGGATTTCTCCAGCCCTGAGCGCGGCTACCACCTCCGGAGCGGCGCCGGCCGCGGTGGCGAACGTCGAGTGCGCCGCCATCGAGTACGGAGACCGGTTTTCACGACTGACCGTAAGCCCAACAACCTCGCGTTCTACCGGTGTCAGGGTGGTGCTCCGTAGTCCCGACAGCAGCGCGATGAAGCCCTGAAGCGCAACCGGAGAATTGGAAATCGTTGCTGCAAGGTTCGGGATGAACCCGAGGTTGTTCTCCATTCCTTTTAGCAGATCCCGAGAACCCTCCGGCGCCGAATCGACGTTGTGGATCGTAAAGTCCAAGACCTCACTCCCCTTCTGGTCATGCGAGCCGTCATTGTGGGCTCGCCCTGAGGCCACAGCCTCTGCCTCCGGGAGGGTCCAACTCAATTCCCTCGGAGGGAAGTGTGTTGGCGAGGTGTGCGTCCTAGACTGCGGTGAATGTCGGTGCGGTCAAGTAGCAGCGGGAGACGGTTAGCCCCGAGCCCTGTTGGTGTCCTCCTCCAACATTGGCGCCGGGAGCGCCGGATGAGCCAGCTGGTGTTGTCAAGCGAAGCAGGGGTGACACCGCGCCACGTCAGTTTCGTGGAGAGCGGCAGATCACATCCGAGCCGAGACATGGTTCTTACCCTTGCTCGGGCCTTGGACGTTCCTTTGCGCGAGCGAAATGAACTGCTTCTTGCCGCGGGGTATGCGCCCATCTACCGTGAAACCGGCCTCGATGATGAAGCGCTGTCACAGGTTCGGGATGCTCTTGATCGGGTCCTGCGACACCATGAGCCTTACCCTGCCGTGGTCATGAACCGGTATTGGGATGTCATGCTGACGAATGCAGCTGCCGACTCCATGTTTGCGTGGCTGCTCGATGGGGCTGAAGGCGAGCAGCCGCCGAATGTCATCAGACTCATGTTCAAGAAGATTCGTTCGTTCGTATCCAATTGGGAGCAGTTCGGCGAAGCACTCGTCCAGCGCGTTCACCGAGAGGCGATAGGGGGAGTGTCTGATCCCACCACGGCGGCGCTTCTGGACGAGGTGCTGGCATTGCCGGGAATCCCTCCAGGGTGGCGGTCGCCCGATTTTGGTGCGACGCACCTCCCAGTACTGCCGATTCATTTCGCCAAGGATGGTTTTGAGGTGAGCTACTTCTCTATGGTCACGACGGTCGGCACTCCGCAAGACATAACCCTGCAAGAGATTAGGCTCGAGTCCTTTTTTCCGGCCGATTCGCGCACCGAGCGACATCGCTGGGCAGCCATATTGTGACGTCGGGAATAATCAAAGGTGCAAACATCCTGACCCGGGCAACTCTCGGACTGGGTTCAGGACGGTCCTGAACCCAGTCGCGAAGGGGTCCTGAAGTCGGCTCAGGGCAGTGCCGGCTCGTGTGGCCCTTCATCGGTCCAGCCGACCTCAAGGATCAGAGTGCTCCCGGCCGGATCGTTGCTCTTGTCGATACTTATCTGGTCGGCGAGCACGAGCGAGGTATCCGGGTCGATGATCAGCATGCGGCTGAATTTCCCGGTCTCGGACACTTGGCTGCCGCGCCCGACAATGCGGGCGCTGGCGCCGGGGTCGATCAGGATGCCGGTCCCGGCACGGCCGAGCTCGTCGTGCGTCGGGCCGATGCTCGTGACGTTGGGCATGTCCGCGAGCGCACGGTACGCGGCCGCGCGAACATCCGG
>DASQUP010000297.1:0-2933 GCA_035641235.1 Actinomycetota bacterium | reverse complement strand
GCGGCATCGCGGGTGGTGACCCTGCCGCTGTGGGAGGGCATGGCCGACGAGCACGTTGGTCGGGTGGCGGAGGCCGTTCTCCGGATCCGCCGGTTCCTTCTCCCGTAGGCCCGCTCCTCAGCGAACGATGCGGACCGGCGTACCCAGGGGCGCCACATGCGCAAGCCGCACGACATCCTCGTTCCGCATCCGAACGCACCCCGCGCTGACCGCTTGACCGATCAGGTGGGGGGCGTTGGTCCCGTGGATGGCGATCTGCCCGTTGCCGCCGGCAAACTCGGTGAACACCGCGGAGAAGCCGCTCAGCCCGTAGGCGACCGGACCGTACGGGCCGCTCGGATCGGTGGCGGTGGCGAGGATCGTGGTGAAGAAGAGGCCGGGCGGGGTGGGTGACCCGGACCCTCCCACCGCAACGCTCCGACGGAGGACGACCCGAGCGCCGCGGGTGAGCGTCAGCCGCCGCTCGCTGAGGTCGACGCGTACGGCGAAACGGTGCCGCGTGACCTCGACGTCCTGCGATCGGATCCATCCTTCCGTGCCATTGGGTCGGATCGGGAGCAGCACGCGCAGCCATCGCCCTCGTCTCTCTCGGATGAGGAAGACGCGTGGTTCGCGGAAGATGCCTCGCATCGTGAAGGAGGTCATGAGATCCCGGCCGCCCGGGTGACGGAACACCGAGATCTCTGGCGCAGCGACGTGCGCCACGAGGCTCGGGGCGGGCGCCGAGGCGGCTTCGTTCTCCACGGGGGAGAGCACCGGCGAGGCTTCGGCGTCGATCGTCGAAACCATGGGGGTGGGGCGCTCGATGTGCGCGCTGGACGGTGGGCCGACCGTGACCGGGATCGCGGCAGCATCGACGACCGCATGATCAACCCCGCGAGCGTCGGGTGCTCCTGCCTCGGTGCAGCTCGCGGTGAAAGCGAGAAGCGCGACGGCGGGGAGCAGCGAACGTGTGGCCCTCCCAACCACGGGCGAGCATGCTACCCGCCCTGCCCAGCGTTGCAAGCTGGAATTGGACAGTCAAATGCGCGGAAAGGAGGATGAAGGCGCGCAGACTGGAAGGAGAAAGTCGCTCCGCGACGTTCCGATGCAGCCGGTGGCTGCGGGTATCAGCCGTGGTTGCCGCGGACGTTCGGCGTGGAGCCGGCGGGGCGCAGCACAGGCGGTCGTGCTGCTCCCCACGTCGAGTAAGCCTTCCTGACCCTCCTCTACCAGGACCGTCATGTCGCCCACCCCGAGCTCCCGGTCGCGCGGTCGGGGGGCAGCGGCGACCCGCTTGTGCCGGGACGCGAGAGGAACGTGGTAAGAGAGCGACGGCTCGTATCGGGGGTCCCCCGGAGCGTGGCCAGCGCCATGTTGCTGTCCGGGATCGGGCTTACCCTCTTGAAGAGGATCGCTCGCCTAGCACCACCGGGAGTTGTAGAGGGCCTACCCGACACGAAAAACCCGCAGCCGTCAGGATACTCATGACCTCCGGCACTGTCGACTCCCCATGTCTCTCGGGCCCGGCATCGACAGCGACGTATTCGACTCTTTCTAGAGCGGCCTGTGCGCCTCGCAACACCTCCGGTTCCCAACCCTCAGCGTCGATCTTGAGCAGGGTTATGTGGGGTAGTTGGGTCTCGCCGCAGAAGGCATCCAGCCGGCGTTGCCGGACTTCGATTTCACGTTCCATCCGTTCAGGTCGGATCAAGGATGAATCAGCGTCGGCAGAGGAGACGAAGAACGTTGTCTCGCCTTCCTCTTCTCCGAGAGCAACCTGGAGAATGTGCGTATTCCACTCGTTGCCGAGGTTCAACTGAAGAGCGGGGATCACCGCCGGATCGGGTTCAAAACAGTAGAGGCGAAGCGCTGGGTTGTCGAAAAGCAGCGCAAGAGAGAATTCCCCAATATTCGCTCCGACATCAAGCACCACCTTATCGCCCGAGAGGTCCCAGGTGGGATCGACATACTTGTGTCGCATCGCCGCGAGGACGCTTGTCACCCCCTCCTGATAGCGGGCGAGACGTTGCGGTGAGGCGATGTGGAGTGATTGTCCGTCCTCGAATTCCAGACGCCATGTGTGACCTTGTACCCGGCGTGCCTTGAAGCGATGGAAAGGACGGCGCCGAATCACCCGCTCGTACAGGGGATAGAGGTGGAACCAGGCAGCAGCCGGTAAAGCATTCGAGGCCCATCCATACAGACGTGCTCTTCTGGATAGCTCGCCGTATCTCACAGAGCCCCCTCGGACCCGTGAGCACTCACGCGAAGAGGTCCTCCCACCCACCTGTTGCCTTCTTCGTTTAACAGGGGAACCGAGTCTATCCCGCGGGAGGAGCCGAAGGCCTGATTGACGGCTTTCAGCTGGAGGATGCCCCGTCCGGGCTGATCCCTACGGGTGCTCGCCGTGAGGGTTCGGGGTCGACCCCGCGGGGCGGAGCACCAGGCGATCGTGCGGCTCCTCCACGTCGAGCAGGCCCTCCAGCCCCTCCTCCACCAGGAGCGTCATGTCGCCTACACCGAGCTCCCGGTCGCCGGGCAGGGCCCCCTCGGCCAGGACCGTTTGCACGCGGTCGTCCACCCGCGTCAGCCGAATCCGGGCGTTGGGATTGAACCGGCGGGCGGCGGCCTGGGCACGGCCCAGGATGTCCTCGGCCCACTCGGTGACCTCGATCACGGCTACAGGCTACCGTCGGTAGACTCGTCCCATGCTCGCCGAGCGGTACGGATTTCCGTTCCGCCTCCTCTCCGACGAGGATCGGACCGTCGGCGAGGCGTACGAGACGAAGCGGGCCCCCGAGGAGCGCGGCGCGGGCTCGCCGAAGCGGCGGACGTACCTGATCGATCCCGAGGGCGTGATCCGGAAGGCCTACCGGGTCACGAACGTCGACGCGCACCCCGACGAGGTGCTCACCGACGTCCGCGCCCTGGCCGGGGGCTGATCGGTGCCG
>DASQUP010000296.1:0-2905 GCA_035641235.1 Actinomycetota bacterium | reverse complement strand
GTCGCGCAAGAAACGCACCGTGCCGACCCGCATGCGCCGGGCGCTCCAGGCGCGCGACAAGACGTGCCGGTGGCCCGGGTGCACGGCGCGCGGCCGCTACGACGCCCACCACATCGTGTTCTGGACCCACCACGGCGAGACGGTTCTGCCCAACCTCGTCCTTTTGTGCCGCTTGCACCATTGGCAGGTACACGAGGGCGGGTTCAAGCTCGTTAAAGACGGTGACCGCTTCAGGTTCTTCACCCCCCGGGGCCGGGAGATCCCTCCGGTGCCCGAAGTCGAACCGCCCGAGGGCGATATCGAAACTGCGGTGTCGGACCTCGGCGTCGCCGTCGATCCCGATAGGACCCTTCCGGGCTAGTTCGTCGGCGAGACCGACGTCGACCTCGCGGTCCACTGCCTGTTGCAGGACGACAGGGGCGCGGAGGGGGCGAGAGCCTCGCCCTATTTCTAGGCCGCTCGCCCGGCCGCGGCGAGGACGCCCGGCTCCCATTCGAACACCAACTCCGGGCCCTCCGATTCCACCCTCGCGTGAGGAGCGGACTTGCGGAGAAGGCGCACCGCGGCGCGGTTTGTTCCGAGCACCTCGGCTCTCAGGCAGTCGATCCCGATTTTCGCCGCCGTTAGCTCAGCTGCACTGAGCAACCGGGATCCGATCCCACGTCCTTGCCAGGCATCGACGACCTCGATGGCGAGCTCCGCCTCGGAGTCGCCGGTCCGAATCAGCCACACCAAACCGATTGCGGCATCCGTGGGTCCCCTGGCCACTTGTGCGACCACGCCGTCGCCGTCGATACGGCGCAGAAGCGCCTTCACCCCGGAGGGAAGGGTTGGGGTGCCGGTGTGATACCTGGCAAAGCGGCTGTCCGCGGATAATCCCGCGAAGACTTCCTCCACTGCGGACCCGTCATTGGGCGCCAGCGGGCTGATCGATACTCCCGCTGCCACTGCGTCGGGCCGTGTCCGAACTCCCAGCATCTTGTTCCTTCCCGCGTTAGTTGAGACTGGAGCCGATACTGAACGTCGGCGCTTGGCGGCAGGCTGGAGACAGGTTGGAGAAAGGTTGGTGCCGTTGAAGGTCCAGGTAACCGGGCGGCTGCGCCTGGAGGGTTCCAATCGGACCGTGGAGGCTACCGACTTCCCCGGCCGGCAGGGGAGGATCGCATTCGCATCGCTACTGGTCGCCGCGCATGCCGTGGACCGCGCTGCCCTGGCCGACCGGATCTGGGGAGATGACCTACCGCACGCGTGGGAACGGCACCTCTCTGCGGTGATGTCGAAACTGCGCGGGCTCCTGGAATCCGTCGACGACGGCAAGTCCGCTCATATCAGAGCACTCGCTGGTGCCTACGAACTCGAGCTCCCGGAGGAGACGGAGGTCGACCTCCATCGCGCCGAGGGAGCCGTTCAGGTGATGGAGCGTGGCCTCCAAGAAGATCACGAAGTCGACCCCACCACCATTCAACTCGCATTGGAGACTCTGGCGCGCCCCTTCCTGCCCGGCGAGAGTGGTGCGTGGGTAGAAGCCGTTCGCCTCGACATGCGCGCGCTGTACGTGCGAGCGCTTGAGGCCGCCGCCGACATTCGGGCGCGCTCCGGAAACGCCGCCGGTGCCGTCGAGCTGGCACAAGAAGTGATCGGACTCGAACCGTTCCGCGAAACCGCTCATCGCAGACTGATGCGGCTTCACCTCGAAGCAGGTGATCGCGCGGAAGCCGTGCGAACCTACGAGCACTGCCGGCGGGTGCTGGCCGAGGAACTCGGCGTAGATCCAGCGCCTGAAACCCATGATCTCTACATCAGCGCGCTCCGCGATAAGCAGTCAGCTCCCCCAGACGCAGTTTCGAGAGCCACTGAGCCACCGGATGCATCCCCTACGCACTACACGCGCAATGGGAACGTGCACATTGCGTATCAGGTGTTCGGCAGGGGCCAAATCGATGTGCTTGTGGTTTTTGGATGGGTTTATCCCATGGAGGAGATATGGGCCTTCGGACCTGCCGGTCTCCTGTATCGACGGCTGGCGGATGTCGCACGCGTGATCGCCTTCGATAAGCGCGGAACAGGCCTATCGGATCGCACAGCAGATTTGCCGATCTTGGACGAGCGCATGAACGACATCCGTGCAGTGTTGCGCTCCGCGCGCAGCCAGCAGTGCGTCATCCTCGCGATCTCCGAGGGTGGCCCAATGGCCGTCCAGTTTGCAGTCGAGCATCCACACCGAGTCCAAGGCCTGGTCCTCTACGGGACTTACGCGCGAATGGGCAGGGCCGAAAATCACCCTTGGGGATGGCCGGAATCTCAAAGCGAGCGCTTGTTGCACTACATCGAGAGTGGGTGGGGAGCCGGAGCCAGCGTGCGCGGAGTCAGCCCGAGCGCGGCCGACGATCCAACGTTTGTGAGATGGGCAGCACGGGTGGAGCGACGCGGAGCAAGTCCTGGCGCGGCCCTCAACCTGCTGCGCACCAGCCTCGGCGACGACGTGCGCCCTTTCCTCAAGCAATTAAGAGTCCCGACTCTCGTGATCCATCAGCGCGACGACCACGTCATCGACGTCGGTCAGGGGCGCTATCTCGCCGAGAACATCCCCGATGCGAGGTACGTGGAACTTCCCGGCAGCGACCACTGGCCACTGAGCGACCCGGCGAAGCCGGAGATGGATGCGATCCTCGATGCGGTCGAACGGTTCGTCGCCGAAGTGGGTCGCGCGCAGTAGAACTCGGGTCAGGTTCCGAGTTCACGCTCCACAATCCGGGCCAGCGATTCGGCGGTTCGGCGCGCCGTCGTCTCGTCGACGGCCTCCACCATGACTCTCACGAGTGGCTCGGTTCCAGACGCGCGCAGAAGCACGCGACCGTCGTCGCCGAGTGCAGCTTCGGCATCGCGCACTTCCGCCCACACCGGC
>DASQUP010000295.1:0-29162 GCA_035641235.1 Actinomycetota bacterium | reverse complement strand
GCGAGCGGAGCAACCGAATCCTCTAGATCCAAAAAGATCATGTCCGCCGGGAGGGTCGGAGCTTTGGCGAGCATCTTGGGGCTCGAGCCGGGAACTGCTAAACAAGACCTACGAGCGCGCAACTTAGAAGCCTCCTGCTTGATGTGCCGTAACCGAACATTCCCTATTCCACGTAACCGAGACCGCGAAGGTGCTCCTCGATCTCGGATTCCTCGTCTGACGTAAGCCCGCCCGAATCCGGCGCGCCGGAGGCGGCGCCGGAGGCATCGACCTCGAGGGCCACATTAGCCCCGACGAACTGCGAGATCACCTTGCCGTCACGCTCGATCGCCGACGGCGCCCCGAGGGCGGCGAGGGCGGTCGGAGCGAGGTCAATGAGTTCAACCGGCTCGGCGAGGGGACCAGGGGTAACTTCGGGGCCAACGGCAACGACCACACCCTCGAGGCGGTGGTCCCCCGACAGCCAATCCGCGTCCTCGATCATGGTGCGAGCATGAGTGAGCGAGTAAAACGGTGCCGGCACGAGCAATAGATCCGGCGCCGTGTCGAGAAACGGCCCCTTGAGCACCTCCTCCTTGCGGTAGATCTTGCCTATGGGGGCGGCGCCGGTGTCCGGATCACGAAACGAGCCGAGGGCTTCTGCAACCTCATCACGCACCTTCTCGTAATCACGCGGATCGACCGTGCCGTTGGGCTCCCGTCCCTTCAGGTTGACCGAAACGCCCTCGCCTGTGGAAACCACGCTTGTGTATGCGCGGGTCTTCGACCAGTCGATCGGTGAGGCCGGAATGGAGACCTTTCCATGGAGCTTCAGGGCGTCGTAGATACGGCGCGCTATGCGCCGTCCAGGACCCCAGCGGATTAGGTTGAAGGCAAAAGACCCGCGCCCGAATTCGAGCAAGCCGAGGTGCTTGAGGATCCGGTCCATGGTGCAAGTGCGAGTGCACGGCTGGTGACCGTGATCCGACATGAAGATGACGAGATCGTCTTCGGTCGTTCGTTTCAGAAGCCGAGCAAGACCATCGTCGAGCTGACGGTACACAGCGCGCGTCTGCTCGGCAACGGGGGAGCCTTGCAGCCGCCCGTAGTCGGGATGGTCGGGCGACAGGTACTCGATTAGGCAGTGCTGGATTCGATCGGTGGACACGTAGACCACCACGCCGAGGTCCCACTCGGTGGTGTCGAGCAGGTATTCGAACGACTTCTGACGCTTGCGGGTGACGTCGGCGCATTCGTTCAGGAAAGCTTCCGGGCGGTTGCGATAGGTCGTCCAGCTCATCCCGTTCACCGGGAACGGCGCGTGCGAGTCGAGTTCGGACTGCAACTCCGGCGGATATGTGTAGGTCCGGCTCGCGGGGAGCACGCCACCGGCTATCACCTTGCCCTTGATCTCGGGCGCAGGGAACGTCAGCGGGATGTTCAGGGCGAGGGTCGTCTTGTTCGCCGTGGTCAGGTCCTCGAAGACGGTGGGGGCCTTGATCGAATGCCACGTAACCGGCAATCGTTTCGACACCCCCGGCTTGTGTTCCAAGATGTCAAAGACACCGTGTCCCGCGGGGTTGAGGCCGGTCATGAAGGACGGCCATGCGCACCAGGAATGTGACGGAACGGTCGAAAGGCAGTCCCCGTGGGCCCCCTTTTCAACCAACCCGCCCAGCGTGGGAAGCTCTCCCGCGTCAAACATAGGACGAAGTACCTTCCAGTCGACCCCGTCCCAGCCGATTATTAGGACTCTTTTCGACACGCTCGGAGGTTAGCAGGGTGAAACGACGGGCCTTTCCGGCTCTCATATTGGGGTGCCTGATCCTTGTACTCGCTGCGCCGTGGGCGGCGGCGCAGAAGTCATACACACTTCCGCGTGCGCGTGTCGAGATCGATGTGGGGCGCAACGGCGAGGTTAGAGTCACCGAACACATCACCTACGCGTTCTCCGGAGACTTCAGCGGCGGATACCGAGAGATCCCTCTCCGGGTAGGGGAAACGATCTTGAATGTGTCTGTATCCGAGGGAGGCACGGCCTACACATCGGGTGCCCCGACGGACATCGGGAGTTCCGGCGCGCCGAACACATTCGGTTTGACACGGATTCCTGAGGGTGTGCGAATCGTATGGCACTACTCCGCCCGGTGGGAGGAGCGCACGTTCACGGTGAACTACACACTCCGCAACTTTGTAACGGCGTATTCGGATGTCGTCGACTTCAACATGAAGGTCTGGGGAGACCAGTGGACGGTGCCGCTCGATCACCTGGAGGCAGAGCTCCGCCTCCCCGGTGGGTCAAGCGACGTGAGGACGTGGGGCCATGTTGCTCGCCCCCCGCTAGAGGGAGGTGTAGCGCCGTCCGAAACCGGCGCGGCCCTCGCCGCCGAGGACGTATCGGGTGGCAATTGGGTGGAACTCCGGGTCGTCTTCCCGCGCCGTCTGCTCGGTAAGGCAGGCAAGGCGAGGAAGGTCGCCGACGCCGGGCTCCCCGGAATCATGGACGAGGAGCGCGAGTACGTCGAGCAGTACGAAGCTGAGCTCGATCGGATCGAGCGCGACCGCGAGCGTGTCAGCTGGCTATTGGACAACCTCGGTAGCGTCGGCCTCGGCATGCTGGTTGCGGAGGTGGTCCCCGCCGGTCTCGTCGGCTTCGGGATATGGGCTCGCTTCGGCCGAGAGCCGCGGCCGTCGGAGGTTGTCCCGGAACACGTCATGGAGCCACCCGGCGATGAGCAGCCCGCTCTCATCGCGGCCCTCCTGGAGCCGTCCGCAGAAAGGGTCACCGGAGATGCCTTCGCCGCCACACTCTTCGATCTCATCCGGCGCGGCTATATCGATGCGATCCCCACGACAACGATCAAGAAGACGTGGGCGGGTCTGCGGAGCGAGGACATCAGCGATCTCGTTCTAACCGTTAAGGAGAAAGACACGAGCGATCTTCTCGGCTTCGAGAAACACGTCCTATCCGCCGTGAACAGGGCGTCGAAGGACTACGAGCATTTTCATCTCACGCAGTTCCGCGACGAGATCAAACGAGAACCCGTCCACTACCACGGCGTATTCAACTCCTTCAAACAAAGCGTCAACTCGGTTGTGAAGAAACGCGGGTGGTGGCTCGAGCTTGGACGCAAGTCCGTTATCTTCGCCTGCGTTGCGGCGTTCGCCCTTGCAGCTGTCTTCTTCATCCAGGCGTGGCTCAGCTATGAGCCCGGAGGAGTCCCCTGGTCGACAATCGTGTGGGCCATCCTCGGCGCGGTTGCGATCGGGAACCTGATGTTTCTCCTCGGCTTTCTGACTTTCCGGCGGGGATGGGAAAGCCGCTCCCAGCAGGGCGCCGACAAAGCTGCACAGTGGGCCTCGTTCAGGCGATTCCTCACGGACTTCGCCGGGATGCGGGAAGCGGTGCCGGGATCGATCGCCATCTGGGAGCAGTACCTCGTCTACGGCATCGCGTTCGGCGTGGCGGAGCGCGTTCTGGCCGCCGCCCAGCTGCATGCTCCGCCCGATCTCAACCAGATGAGCCACATCTACTGGATCGATGCCGGCGGCAGCCCCGGATCAGGCATGACGGGTTTCTCGATCGCCGACATCTCGAGCGCAATCCGCTCAGCGCAGCCACCGAGTTCGAGTGGCGGTGGAGGTGGATTCAGCGGCGGTGGCGGCGGAGGCGGTGGCGGCGGAGGCGGAGGCGCGTGGTAGTGCCATCGCCGAACTGGTCGCGCACCTGCGCACCTCAGAGCGAACAGTCAGCTGTCGTCCGGCTCTCGTCGCGACTGAGCCAGCCGGTAGGCGCGCAGAGCAAGTTGGAGGCGCAGTTTGTCCTCGGGCCTCCGAAGGGACCATCCCGTCAGGCGCTCGACCTGCTTGAGCCGGTACGTGACGGTGTGCGGGTGCGCGAACAGTGCTTCGCCCGCCATCTTCACGCTCCCGTCGGAATTGAAGTACGCCTCGATCGTCTTGACGAGTTCACCCTTGCGGCGTTCGTCGTAGGCGAGCAGCGGTCCAAGCGTCTGGTCGACGAACCTGTCGACGAGCGCCGGCTCACTGCGAAGGAAGTGATACAGAAGCAGATCCTCGAATCGGTAGACAGAGTCCTCCATCCCGAGCGCCGAGCCGATCTCCAGGGCCTCCCTGGCCTCGAGGTACGCGCGCCGGATGCCCTCGAGCCCGGGTTCCGGTCCACCCATGCCGAAATGCCAGCCGCTCCCTAGCTCGGCCACGAGCTTCTCGGGCACGAGAGCGCTGTCGATGGAAGGATCGTCCGGCACAAGTGCAATTGTCTGCTCGCCCTTCTGCAAGACGATCGGATCTGCACTTGTCTCCGATATCGCGGCAGAAACGGCGGCCGACACGATCGACTCGTTTCGTCCGTCGGCGTGCGGTCCAACACCGACCAGCGCGACATACCCGAGGGAGAGGTCGTACCCAAACGTGAGTGCCCGGCGAAGGATGTCCTCCGGAGAGGCCTCCGTCCCGTACAGAAGATCGGCGAGGAACTCCCGCCGCGCCCCCTCCTGTTCCCGAACAATCGCCCGCTGCGCGTGCGCATAGGCCTCGGCGACGCTCGTCGAGATCTCATCCGTATACCGCAGTACAGCCTGAGCGAGCTGAATCGCCGCGTCGAGGGCATCGCCTTCGTAGGCGCGGCATTCCTCGGCGAGGATGTCCCAACACACCCGCGAAACAGTCCGGTACGCGTGCAAGACGTCGTCGAGGGGGATTCCCGCCTCGGCCCTCCGCGCGCCGACACGTTCGATCGCTTCCAGTTCCTCTTTCCGGACGTCGCGTCCCTGGCTGAGCACCTGGGAGAGGGTGGCTACGTTTCCCCGGACCGCGTCGCGAACGTCCTCCATGAGGAGGTCGCCCCGTCGACCGTAGGACGGCACCGTCTCGGAGATGGCGTTGACACAGCGATTCACAACCTCGTCGAGGCGCTCCAAGAACGCGGAGATGATCGTGGTTACGGCGGTGGAGTTCATCACGCCGGTGTTGCAACCCTGGTCAATACACGCGCCAGCGCCCCGCGTGCTGCGTCCACGGCCTTTTCGGTCTCTGGGTCGTCCTGCCCCATGGTGTCTGCAGGATCGAGCGCGGCCACCATCGCCGCCGACCCTGCTTCCTGGACGACGAAGTTGCACGGGAGCTGCATCGCAACCCGCAACTGCGCCTCCGAATACTCTCTCGTGATACTTGGGTTCCATGCGCCCATGATCAGATACTGGCGTTCCGTACTGGCATCGGCTCCGAGCATCCCTCCGACGTTCATCTCAGTGAGGATCGAGAACCCCTCGCCCTTTAGGGCCAACCTGGTGCGCGTCACGGCTTCTTCGTATCCCTCCGCAACCTCAACCTTGTAGCCATACTCGGTCATGTCCCCTACGGTAACCCCTCGATGACGTTGCTCGCGATCCCGAATCTTTCAGAAGGCAGGCGTTCCGAGGTGGTAAGCAGCCTCTGCGCTACGCTGGTGTCCGCGGGCGCACGAGTTCTCGATTGTCACTCGGACGCCGTTCACAATCGGAGTGTCATCACCCTTACCGGCGATGGGTCACTCCTCCCCGGCGCGCTGGCCGCGCTGGCGACCGCAGCCTCCACCCTGGATCTCGGCCGCCACCGCGGCGTCCACCCGCGACTCGGCACTCTGGATGTGTGCCCGATCGTCCCCTACGACGAACCCATGGTGACTGCCGTCGCGGTCGCGCACCAAACCGGCATGGCTATTAATTCGGCCACCGGGATACCGGTCTATTTCTACGGGGCCGCGGCGACGAGACCCGAAACGCGAGAGCTTCCCGCGCTTCGAAGAGGTGGGTTGCCGGAACTCATCCGGCGCGCCGAAAGCGGCCTGGCACCCGATATCGGGGACACTCCAATAGACCTCGCGCGAGGTGTCGTCTGCGTCGGCGCCCGCGACGTCCTCGTCGCGTTCAACGTCTGGCTGCGCTGCGATGTGACGACTGCTCGGAAGATCGCGCGTTCGGTGCGGGCCTCCGCGGGAGGGCTCCCCGGAGTCCGAAGTTTGGGGCTCGAGATCGACGACACTCCGACCTCACAGGTGTCCATGAACCTGATCGATCCGGCGATGACAAACATCGACGAGGCCTTCAACGCTGTTGCTGAGGGTGCACGCGGCGAAGGTGCAGAGGTGGTCGGATCAGAAATAGTGGGCCTGGTTCCCGAGCGTTTCATGCCCCATCCGAACGGCCGAGCGGCCCGGGCGTTGATTGCTCCGGGCCGCTCTCTTGAATCTGTATTGAACGGCTGACGCGGTCTAGCTCGCCGTTGTCTTTCTGCGACCGGTCGACTTTCTGCGCCGTGTGCCCTTCCGTGCAGTGCTCTTCCGGCGCGCCGTGGACTTCTTGCGGCCGGTTGCCTTTCGAGCGCTGCTCTTCCGGGCGGTGCTCTTCCGGCGCGCCGTGGACTTCTTGCGGCCGGTTGCCTTCTTCCGTCCGGTTGCCTTCTTCCGTCCGGTTGACTTCCGGCGCGCAGTCGACTTCTTGCGGCCGGTTGCCTTCCGGGCGGTGCTCTTCCGGCGCGCCGTGGACTTCTTGCGGCCGGTTGACTTCCTGCGCGCAGTCGATTTCTTCCGCCCAGTCGCCTTGCGGGCGGTCTTCTTGCGCGCCGTCTTCTTGCGACCGGTGCTCTTGCGAGCTGCCGACTTGCGCGCAGGCGACTTACGCGCAGTTGCCTTGCGAGCGGAGGACTTGCGGGCCGCCGGTCTACGCGTTGTCTTGCGCGCCGTCGACTTTCTCCGCCCCGTCGTCTTCTTTGCTGCCAACCCCAGCACCTCCATTCATGCTCCCCGACGAAGTTCCTTTGAACTCGCCGTTTCCGCCGTTACCGCACGTCTTTCGACGTGCAGACAACCTCAGTTACCACAACTGCCCTGAATTCGCGTTGCACAAACGCGCATTCAACATGTTATTGAGCATGAAAAACAATCAAGGTGCAAGCATTTTGTTGATTTTGTAGAGCGCGTCATGTTGACGTACGGCGTTGTCGAACCACTTCTTGAAACGAATCACGGACCTTTGAGCGCCCAAATACGACGGTAAATCGCTACGAAACAAGGTGTTCGAACGTTGTGCAGACGCTTACGACGCCGCGCGCAGTCGGCGCAACGACCGCTCTTTTCGCAGTCGCCTGCGCTCGCGTTCGGACGTTCCACCCCAAATACCGAATTGCTCTTTGTTGTTGAGCGCGTACTCAAGGCATTGCATACGCACCTCACACTGCGCGCAGACCGAACGCGCTGCTTTGGACGATCCACCGCGTTCGGGGAAGAAAATCTCTGGGTCGACTTCCGAACAGCGCGCCTGCGTTTGCCAGTCAAGCGGTTGCAGGAGTTTGTTGGTGATCCTTTGCATCTCCCCCGGCCCTTCCTGTCCTGCGGCTCCCCGCCGACGGGATGCCGCCCGTCGCCTCGGCCGTTCCTGCGCCCACACAGCCGTTGTCCGGGCGCAAAATTACATTCTTGTAATTCTAGGCTTGAGATTATTGTTGGGCAAGGGGGCTGACCTGGGACTTTGTCGAAAGGACGCCCGAAAGGAGGTCTCAGGAGGTCGAGGGAGCACTCTCGGTGAGTGAGCGGACGGCCTCGGTGATCACTCCGGCGGCAACCGGTTTCGTCACCGTGATTCGTGCGCCGGCCTGACGCGCGAGCCATATGTCCTGCTCTCTGTCGAGCAGCATGATGATGGGAACGCGCGCCCAGCGGACATCGGCCGCCATGTCGCGCGCCAATCCGTATCCCCCCGCGCTCCCCGTCTGCAGATCAACGACAACAACGGACGGCGCGATCTGCGGCAGTGAACGCACGGCCTCGCGCGAATCGACGGCGAAGGTAACTTCGATGTCGTCGGGAAATCCGTAGCGGAGGGCGCCGCGAACCGATTCCTGATCGGTTACGACGAGAACTCGGACGGCGGGCGCGGACTGCTCGCTCATATCTCTATCTGGCTGCCTGCTCTCGTTCTTGAGCTCGCACCTGCTCGGCAACGGACGTCAAGAGGCGCTCGATGTTGATATCGAAGCCGGTTTCCATCGCCTGGAGCCTCCCAAGGATGTTGACGAAGTAGCGAGCCGCCGTCTCGGCGTCCTGCACGGCATCCACGAGCACGGTTGTGTAATGACGGGCGAAATGTGCTCCGCAGAAGGGGCAACGACCCGGTGCATCAGAGTCGCTTCCGATCTGTGACAGCAGGAAGGTTCTTCCGCAGGTATTACACGTGGCCTCGATCTTCATGTCTCTCCTTTGAACTCTCGACCGGCCGATGATAAGCCCTGCCCCTCAGGGCGAGTAGGAAGGCGGCCGAAAATGACAGCAACGACGCCGAAAGCCATGGCAATCGCTCGTTCAGGGGCGTCCCCAAAACGCCCGACACGCCGTCGAGCCACCATGCCGGCCCGGTGGGAAGCACCCAGTGGTACACAAGGAAACCGGCTATCCACGGCACGAACGCACGCAGGCGGAAGCCGTTCGAGAACCAGTAGGAGCCCCGCGGCCGGTACAACTCGACCATGTCGATGTATCCCCTTCTATTGAAGAAGTGATCGGCGGCCAGGATGCCGAAGAGGGGTACGAACACCGATCCAAGAAGCAGGAGAAACGCTTCGTAGCGCTCCATGGTTAGCCACGCCGCCAGTGCTGCTGCAACTGCAGCTATCGCGATGGCGAGGCTGCGCTGAGAGGCGCGCGGCCAAATGTTCTGGAGACTGACGGCCCCCGAGTAAATGTCGGCAAAGGCCTCATCGGTTTCCCCGACCAACAGAGCAACGAGAAACAGAAGTCCCGCGACGGACCCACCGGCGAGGGCAAGGATCCCCGCCGCGATCCCCGCCGGATCCGGGGAGGCGTCTGTGCCGAGCACCAGAAGTACGCCCAGGGTGTAAAGCCACACGTTGGCGAGCAGGTATCCGCCGAACGTCCCGTAAAAAGCAGACCGCGGGCGCGTGGAGAAGCGGCTGTAGTCGGCCACAAGGGGGAGCCAGGAGATCGGCATGGCGATTACGAGGTCCAAGGCTGCACCGAAAGTCGGGAACCCTCCGACGCCCGGTGCGGCAAGAGCCTGCGACAAGGCATCTGAGAAAACGACCAGGATCGTCACGAGTCCACAAATCGCGACTACAACCCACGCCCCAAACCGCTTCATCCAAACTCTCGCAACGTCGACGGGCCCCCACAGAGCGAGGCCCGTGCAGACCACAGCGGCGATCCCCAGCCACAGCAACCGAGCCGAGAACCCAAAGACGCGCTGCGACACGAGGTCGGCGACAAACGACATCGCCCAGAACTCGACGGCGGTCCAGCCAATCAGTTGTGCACCGTTCAGGACGCTCGGCAACCACGAACCGCGTATCCCCAAAACCGGTCGGAACAGGACCATGGTCGGCACACCGTGCTGCGCTCCCGCCGTGCTTGCAAGAGCCAACAGAGCTACTCCAACGACCGAGCCGACGACGATCGCCACCATGGCCGTCGCGAACCCGAGTCCGGGGACGAGCAACGCGCCGGTCACCAGCACCAGCATTCCGATGCCGAGGTCGCCCCACAGAATTGCAGAGTCGAAGGCAGTGAGACGGCGGTGCTCTACGGGGATGGGATCCACACCCCATTCGGGCAGCGACTCAACGCGCTCCGAGATCTTCATCAGCGCCTCCCTCCGCGGGTATTAACCCGATCAGGTTCCGGGGTCGCCGTGTCGGCCTCTCAGCCCCCCGCGGTGGGGAGCTCCCCCGCGCTTGCCGTGCTTGTCTCCGCGAGTTTACCGCCCGCGCACCGTCACAGCTCGGAGCGAACTATGTCGACGGCCTGTTTGATGTTGGTGAGTTTGGTCTTGGCCTCCTCCTCGGTGCGTGTCTTGAGGCCGCAGTCGGGGTCCACGAACATCCGCTCGGGCGGGATGAACTTCAGAGTCCGGCGGATGCCCTCGGCGATCGATTCGACCGGCTCGATCTCGTGCGAGTGCACATCGACCACGCCGAGACCTATGTACTTCGTGAATGGGTTCTCGGCGAACTCGTCTAAGAGACCGTATTCGGAGTTGGCAAATTCGAGATCGATCTGATCGACCGGTATGTCGAGCATCTTCGGGTATGCGTGATGGAAGTCCCCGTAACAGATGTGCGTAATCGTGTGGGCCGACAGAGGCTCGGTAACGATCGCCATAGCCTCGATGACCAGATCGAGTTCGTCCATCCGAGTGGACGCGGCCGGCTCGTCGATCTGGATGAACTTTGCTCCCGCCCTTTCGAGGTCGACGGCCTCGTCGCGGATGACGCGGGCAAGGTCGAGGACGAAGTCGCGGCGAGTCGCGTAGTGCTCGTTGAAGGACCAGTCACAGATCGTGTACGGGCCGGTGAGCATGCCCTTTACGGGGGCGTCGGTGAGGGACTGAGCGTATTTCCACCATTCGACCGTCACGGGTTGCTCGCGGCCCACGGGACCGGTGGCGATTGGCTTTCGGTAGTAGCGGTTCCCGTAGGAACGGACCAGCCCCCCGATCTCCAGTCCCGGGAGCTCCTCGGCGAAATACGCGACCATGTCGCCCCGATACATCTCGCCGTCGACGACCACATCGGTGCCGATCGAACCCTGAAACTCGATCCACTCCCTTGTTGCCCGGCGCTCGAGCTCGCGGAGTTCGTTTCGTTCGATCTCGCCGCGGGCGCGCTTGCCGCGTGCCTGTGTGATGTAGCCGGGCTTCGGAAGGCTGCCGACGGATGTCGTCCACAGTCCCGGCCCGCTCAGATCGACGTTTCCCATCTCATGCACCTACTTTCTTGGCGGCCTGAGCCAGCCGCTCCAGTTTGTTCCTGGCCTTTTCTCGGGGAAGGAACTCGAGGCCGGCGGAGGGCGCCACCCACAGGTTCTCGAGGCCGACCGTTTGGGCGAGTTTTTCGATGTTTCCGGTCAGCACATCGGTGGGCTCGAGCATCGTGTTGCGGGCGTCGACGATGCCGGCCTGGATGCGCGTTCCCTCGGGGGCGAGCGTGAGGAGCTCTTCGTTCTCTGGGCCGGATATGAAGTCGAGTCCGAACACGTGGACGGGCACAGTGAACAGCTCCCCGCCGAGTCGCTTTGCGTCTCCGAAGTACGTGGCGAGAACCGTCTCCGCGGTCGTGAGCTCGCCGGCGACGAGGTTCACGGCTCTGCGCGCGAGATCCAGATCCTCCGGCGCGCCGAGCAATGCGGGTTCGTCGATCTGGATGACGGTAGCGCCGGCCGCCTGAAGTTCGAAGGCCTCCTGAGCGAGGACACTTGCGACCGCCATGACGAACTTGACGTGGTCGTTGTAGAACTCGTCGATCGAGAGATGGGCAAACGTCACCGGTCCCGGGATCACCGCCTTCACCGGAACGTTCGCCACCGACCGGGCGAATCTGTATCCGTCTACAGTCGCCGGTCCGCGCCACTCGACGGGTCCCGTGCACACCGGGCGCCGGTAGTAGACGTTGTTGTCGAAGAAGCGGAGGAGCCCTCCGACCTCGAAGCCTGCGATGCGGCGAGCGAACGGCGTGACGATGTCGTCCCACCGGACGCCGCCGTCGGTGATGAGATCGATGCCGGCGCTCTCCTGCTCGGCGATCACCTCGCGGGTGAGCTCCTCGTGAGCTTTGGTCAGGTCGTCGGGAGTTGCTTCGCCGCGCTCCAGCGCGTGGAGCGTCTTGCGCAGTGTGAAGGTCCCGCCCTCGGGTGGGGGCTTCGGGTACGAGCCGATGACGGTGGTCTGCACGCTCATGGTCACCCTTTCTGCCGTTTCTCCAAGCCGGTTCGTCGTGGGAAGAGACGGCGCGCCGGGCGACCGGCGTCCGCTCATCCGTCCGGGCTTCGCACCTGCCGGCAGAGCCGGTGGTTGCGGCGGGATCTAAGGGCCGGTCCCTCCCCCGCTCTCTATGAGCGTGGTCATCTTATCCGGGCGGCGCGCCGACGGAAGGAAACATGAGCCAGGTTTTCGTTCTCGGGGTTCTCCAACGGGTTCTTTGCGACACAGAGGCCTCTGACAGGCCTCCTTGTGGCAACGAACCATTGCTGGGACCGACGTCGGGCCGGGGCACGGAAAAGCCCGGCGCCTCAGGGCGCCGGGCCGGTTTGGATCTACTTGGCGTGGGCGGACTAGAACTGGGCGGAGTCGCCGCAGGCGCAGGTGCCCTTGGCGTTCGGGTTGTTGATCGTGAAGCCCGACTGCTGGAGTCCGTCGACCCAGTCGATCTCGGCGCCCGAAAGATAGGGGGCGCTCATCTTGTCGACACGTACCTCGAGGTCCCCGAACGCGGTCACCACGTCGTCGTCCATCTTGCGGTCGTCGAAGTACAAGGCATAGCGGAGCCCCGCGCAGCCGCCCGGCTGGACCGCAACCCGGAGCGCGTATTCCTTATCCTCGTGCTCGATGCTTCCGGTGGTCTCTTGCTCGAGCAGACCAAGCACCTTGGACGCAGCCGCCTCTGTGATCAGCACGTTTCCGGTTGTTTCCGTTGTAACCGCCACTCGTATCCTCCTTGTCGACCCCCGCCGGCCCGGTGCCTACCTACCTTCTATCGGTTCCCACCAAGCTTCGGTTCAATGCCCATATTAGCTAACGTCAGTGGACAACCAACCATTCCGCCAAGAAAACCACCCCGGCCAGCAGGATCAGCCCCATGACCAGGGGGCGGGCCCTCACCAGGCCCTCGGGGAGTGACTCGAAAACCAGCGGAGCGACCAAGAGGATCAGCGCCCCCGCACCCCCGAACAAGGTCGAGGCCAGCACGACGACGTGCCAGAGCTCATGGGAGTCCACTACTGGGAGTCCACTAATGGGAGGTCGCCGAGGTGAACGACCACCGCCCCACTCGGACTGAGGGAGCCACTGTGGAACCGAAACCGCCGAACTCTGCCGCGAACGCCCGGAGATCACTCCCGATGCGGCGCGCCGAGTCGAGCGCATCGAGCACGCCCTGCGTGAACCTGAGGTTGTGGACCGGCTCCGCGACCTCCCCGCCGCGGATCCTCCAGAGCCCGTCCCGCGTCATGCCGGTCAGCAGCGCTGTAGGGCGGTCGAGCACGTTGACGTAGTGGAATCTCGTGACGAGCAGTCCATCGTCGACTCCGGAAAAAAGTTCGTCGGGGGACGAATCCCCTGCCTCCATCACTATGTTGGAGGCATACGGGCCCCACTCGTTGGATCCGGAGTAGTGGCCGCTCGGCTCTCGTCCGATCCGGCGCGCCGTCCGATAGTCCGTGACCGGCTCCACCGCAGTCCCGTGTTCGATAACCGTGACCCTTTTTCGAGGCACGCCCTCGAAATCAAACCCGATGCCCACCGACAGAGGATGCAAGACATCGTCGGCGATCGTTATGCGGGGCTCGGCAACCTGCTGTCCGATCCTGGTCGAGAAGAAGCTCTCGCCGTCGATCATCTGCTTCGCTCCAAACCCCACATAGGAGAGGTAGTCGAGCAGCATGGCGACCGCGGCCGGCTCGAGAACCACCTCGTAGTCGCCGGGAGCCAGGTCCCCGGCACCGGCACCCGAGCGGGCCTTTCCCGCTGCAATGCGTGCAACTGCTTCGTGATCGACCGCATCTCGACTGTGGGACGACGCCTCGTTGTACCCGGTGGCACCATCGATATCAGCGAGACAACTGACCACGCAGCGCGTGTAGGCGTCATGGCAATCCATACCCGCCGACGAGACGACCGAGTAGGCATGAGCGCTGGTCTCGTAGATCCCCGCGGCCTCCGAGTCCTTTGTCAACGCGAGGATGTCCGCGATGGCCCGCGCTCGGATCTCGGGACTGGTTGAGGCGGTCACGTCGTCAAAACGCATAACGGATGCCGCGGCTCCGACCTCACTCGGCGACGGGAAGCCGGGAAATTCGGGGTCCTCAGGAGTCTTCTGGGCCGACTCCAGCGCGCGCACGGCAGCCGCCTTCAGGCTCGTTGAGTCGAACTGATTCGTCGAGGCCGACGCGAAACGCCGGCCCACCGCAACTCTTATGTACACGCGCACGGTGTCCTGGATCGTGTTCTGAATGATCTGCGATCGGGCGAACCGAGTCAGCGCTACCGTCGATCCCATCGCGACCACCTCAACGCCGTCCGCGCCCGGAAGGTCGAAGACCTGCTCACCGATGCGCCGCACCTCGTCCGCAGAGAATGGCACCCCGGTCACGCAGCGGCCCCGCGGGTCGCGGGTTGTGCCGGGGTTCTCAACCGGGAGCTCCATGAGTTACGCCTACCGCAACGTTGCGGAATCGGGCAGGAGCGGTCCCGTGGCCGACTCTCATCGTCTGGCCCGGTTGCCCCTTGCCACAGTTAGGGGTGCCCCACATCCTCCACTCACCCGGCCCCGCAACCGCATCGCATGACGCCCAGAACTGTGGCGTGATCCCCGTGTATCTCGGGTTCTTCAGCATCCGCCCGAGACGACCTCCTTTGATCTCCCAGGCGATCTCACAGCCGAACTGAAAGTTCTTGCGTTTGTCGTCGATCGACCACGACTTGTTGGTGGCCATGTAAATGCCGTCGTCAACGTCCGCCAGGAGATCTTCGAGGCCGCCCTCGCCGGGAAGAAGGTTGATGTTGGTCATGCGGATGAGGGGGAAGTTCTCCCACCCCTCGGCGCGCATCGTTCCATTTGAACGCTCCCCGCCCACCGCCACGGCCGTCTCCCTTGACGTCTGGAAGCCCACCAGGATTCCGTCTCGAATCAGGTACGACTTCTGGGCTTCGACCCCTTCGTCGTCGTAGGCGAACGTCCCGACTCCTCCGGGACTCGTTGCGTCCGAGGTAACGTTTACGAGCGGGGAGCCGAAACGAAACGTTCCCAAGCCACCTACGTCCAGAAACGAAGTACCCGCGAACGAAGCTTCCATGCCCAGCACTCGATCGAGTTCCGTCGCATGGCCGATCGATTCGTGTACCTGCAGCATCATCTGGTGTCCGTCCAACACCAGCGTCGTAGTAGTGCTCGGACATTCAGGGGCGGTCAGGAGGGCGACCGCCTCTTCGGCGGTCTTCTCTGCATTGGCGGGGAGACCCATCGCTTCGATGAATTCGTAGCCCCCGCAGATGATGTCGCCGCGGAAGGATCCCGGATACGAGCGAGTCTGCACCTCGGAGTCCGATATGGCGGTCGCCTCGATGCCGGCCCCGCTGTGAACCACCGACTGATCGATGTCTGAGCCCTCCGAGGAAAGGAAACGGCTGCGCTGTCGCAGAAAGTCCATCGTCCCGCGCGCAATGCGAACCCCCGAGACTCGGTTCATCGACGCAGTAGCCGCTGCCAGCAGCGCGATCTTCTCTTCGAGCGAAACCGAAAAAGGGTCCTTCTCGTATGGAGAGGACCAGGACGCGCGATGAACCGGCTCATCGACCAGTTCCACGGATCGACCGCGAACTAGACCACTCGCGCGGGCTACTTCAACGGCGGTCGAGGCGATCCGCTGGGCTTCGGAACGATCGAGACGGGCAGACGATGCGTAACCCCAGGCGCCATCCACGAGCACCCGGACGCCGAACCCCGTTCCGTCGGTACGTTCGAGCGACTCGACCGTCTCGCCACGCAGCGAGAGGGACTCCGACTGCGTGGCCACGCCTCGTACGTCCGCGTAGGTCGCCCCGGAGGCAACTGCGGCGTCCAGTGCCTCGGCCAGAATCTCGTCCACCGGGGCAGGCTATACGGACGAGGGGAAAAAATGCCAGGACTTATGTCCGTTAAGTCAGGCCTCAGGCCAGGACTGCGGAACGCGGGTACGCCACGGCCGGATCGATGATCACGTTGACCAGGTACGGCTCCCCGGCCTCGAACGCGCGCTTCAGCGCCGGACCAAGGTCGTCGGGATCCTCAACTAGCTCCCCTGTGCCGCCGAATGCCTCCATCATCAGGTCGTAGCGGATTCCCGGCTGGAGCTCGGCGGCCACGTCGTAGCCGTAAAGGGCGTGCATCGGATGCTTTTCAAGGCCCCAGATGCCGTTGTTGCCGACGATGCACGTGACCGGTAGTTTGTGCCGCACGAGCGCTTCGAGCTCCATTCCTGCAAAGCCGATCGCTCCGTCGCCGTACAGGAGGACAACCTGCGAGTTGGGATGGGCGAGCCGGGCGGCCATCGCATATCCCGGACCGCAGCCGAGGCATCCGAACGGTCCAGGATCGAGCCACCGTCCCCCCTCGTACGACGGTACCTCCCTTCCCGCATAGGAGACGAAGTCACCGCCGTCGCCGATGACAACCGCATCCCTGTCCAGTAGCGGCACCAGCTCGCCGTAGACGCGTAGCGGATGGATCGGTCGGGACACCGACCTCAGCTCCGCCTGCGCGGTGTCTGACTTCGCCGCTTCCGTAGCACGGAGATGGTCGAGCCACTCTTTTCTGTCGTCGGTGTGCAACACCACTTCGGCCAGCGCGCCGAGGACCATGTCCAGAGGTCCACCGACCGCCGCAGCGAGATCCACGTGTGAGGCGATCAACTCGGGCGAGGAATCGAGATGAACGACGTTTGCGTCGGGACCGAAGTTGCCGAACCCAAGCCGGAAGTCAAGCGGCGCGCCGGCGACGATCACGAGGTCGGCATCGCGCAGAGCCTGCGAGCGGCTACGCGCGAACGCCAGTTCATGGTCGGCGGGCAAACACCCGCGCCCGCCACCGTTCATGAAGACGGGCAGTTGCGCCGCCTCTGCAAGGTCTCTTAGGCGACCTTCGGCGCGATCCATCCACACGTTCGATCCAGCGATAAAGACGGGACGCGCCGATTCGTCGATCAGATGCGCAACACCTTCGATTGCAGCCGCGTCCGGATCGTGGCGCCCGGGATCCTCCGGCTCAACTGCGGCCACCTCCGCCGTGCTGAACAGCACATCCAGCGGAAAGTCGAGAAAGGCCGGTCCGCGCGGAGGCGTGAGCGCCGCGCGTGCCGCGGCAAGGACCTCGGCGCCGATGCGCGACGGATCGGTGACGGTTGCGGATTCCGCAAGGGGAGCAACAAACGGCACGTGATCGATCTCCTGCAGCGAACCCTGGCCCCATCGGAACATCGGGGCCCTCCCGCCGAGCACCAGAACCGGCGCGCCGTTGAAGGATGCCTGGGCGATGGGGCTGACGGAGTTTGTCACTCCGGGGCCGGCCGTCACCGCCGCGACCCCGAGGGTCCGCGTGAGGCGCGCCCAACCCTCCGCCGCGTACCCCGCAGTTTGCTCGTGACGGACGTCGACGATCCGTATGCCGTCCTGATGACACGCGTCGAACACCGGAAAAATATGCCCGCCACTCAACGTAAACAAATGCTCAACGCCAAGAGCGCGCAACGCGCGCGAAATCCCAAACCCACCATGAAGCTGCGTCACCCGATCGAGCCTAACTGCCCACCGAGGCGAGCCAGTGTGTCGCGTCCCCGCAGCCAGAGAGGACGACGCCGCCGGCAGCGAGCGAGGACGTCGCCCTCATTCGCCGAACTGCAGCCTGGTTCTCGCTGCGGGCGGCGGCATCACCTCAGGCTCGAAACCGTTTCTGAGTCGCCTTCGGCGACGCCGCCGTCCTCGCTCGAAAATCGCCTGAACATCGGCTCACTTCAGGAACAGGGGTTATTCGTCCCGGGTGATGCGGTGCTGGCCGTCGCCTGTTGCGGCGGTTTCGCTCGAGGAGCGGCGGATCACACCGTCGGCCTCGTGATCGTGCGCCGCCGGATCGAACGTCCGCTCCTCCGAGTCCTCGAGCATCCGGCGCGCGGCGCGCC
The DNA here is from genome assembly GCA_035641235.1 of Actinomycetota bacterium. Taxonomy (GTDB): domain Bacteria; phylum Actinomycetota; class CADDZG01; order CADDZG01; family WHSQ01; genus DASQUP01. Next base: position 11,470 of record DASQUP010000295.1, on the reverse strand, counting down.
GCGCCGACTCGATGTCCGGCGCCGCGGGATCTCCGGCGCGCAGGAGTTTCTGGGCAAGCCGCTCCACCCGGTCCTCGGCCACTTCCGTCATCTATCCACCGTCCACGTGTCCCCCGATCCAAGTAGACGTGAGAGATCGCCCGGCCCTTGCTGCTCGGCAGCCGCCCTCAACTGGGCCTCCATCCCGTCACCATACACAGGACGAGTGATCTGCCGGAAAACTCCCAAAGGCGTCGGCATCGTCGGCCCGCTGGCCAGCCGCGAGAGGGCGTATGCGAGGCTCGGGTCCTCCCGGTGCTCGTCGTGAACCAAAAGCTTGTCCTCACCGACATCGGCCACGTTGACGATCCTGAGGCTGCCGCCCGGCTGCATGACGACACCCTTATCCTTGTCGGCGCCGAATCGGATCGGCTCGCCGTCTTGGAGGTAGATGCGGTTGCCTCCGCCGCCCTTGGACGTCAAGGCGATAAATGCCCCGTCGTTGAAGATGTTGCAGTTCTGGTAGATCTCGACGAACGCACTCCCGCGATGCTCGGCGGCTCGTTTGAGGACCATCGGAAGATGTTTGCGCTCGACGTCGTAGGTGCGTGCGACGAAGGTCGACTCGGACGCGAGTGCCAGAGAGATGGGATTGAACGGCATCTCGAGCGATCCGAAGGGGGTCGACTTCGTCACCTTGCCCTTCTCTGAGGTCGGGGAATACTGGCCCTTGGTCAGTCCGTATATCTGGTTGTTGAACAGCAATATCTTTAGGTTGACGTTGCGGCGCAGAGCGTGGATCAGATGGTTTCCGCCGATCGACAGCCCGTCTCCGTCTCCCGTCACGACCCAGACCTGGAGGTCGGGGCGCGCCGTTGCAAGACCGGTAGCGATGGCCGTGGCACGGCCGTGGATACCGTGGAGACCGTAGGTGTCCATGTAGTAGGGGAACCTGCTCGAGCATCCGATGCCGGAGATGAAGACGATCTTTTCCTTCGGAATTCCGAGCGTCGGCATGATCCCCTGGACGGCAGCGAGGATCGCGTAGTCGCCGCATCCCGGGCACCAGCGAACCTCCTGATCGGAAACGAAATCCGACCTGGTTAGGGTCGCAACCCCTCCGGATGCCTCGGTTATGCCACGGTCGCCGGTAACAGTGCCGGCACCGTTTCCATCAGCCATTTACATCAGCTCCAGAATCTGTTCTTCGAGTTCGGCCGCCCGGAACGGCAGACCCTTAACCTTGTTGATGGAGTGCGAATCGATGAGGAACTCGGCCCGGATGAGCCGTGACAGCTGGCCCGTGTTCATTTCGGGGATGACCACGGTTTCAAAGCGGGACAGCACCTCGCCGGTGTTCTTCGGAAACGGATTGAGGTGCTTGAGGTGGGCCCTCGCCACCGACTTGCCGCGGCCCCGGAGGCGCCTGCAGGCCGCGCCGATCGCTCCGTAGGTGGAACCCCAACCGAGCACCAGCACCTTGGCGTTTTCGTCGCCATCCCACTCGAGCGGGTCGATGTCCTCTTCGATCGCCTTGATCTTGGCCTGGCGCAGCAACGTCATTAGCTGGTGGTTATCCGGGTCGTAGGAGATGTTGCCGCTGCCGTCCGCCTTCTCGAGCCCGCCGATCCGGTGTTCGAGACCGGGCGTTCCCGGGATCGCCCACGAGCGGGCGAGCGTCTGCTCGTGACGGAGAAATGGCCAGTAGTCCTCCCCCGCGTTCGGCTGCGATGCGAACATCACGGAGATGTCCGGCAGCTTGCCCACGCCCGGAATGCGCCACGGCTCCGCACCGTTCGCGAGGTAGCCGTCCGACAGCAGGATCACAGGCGTCATGTACTTGAGCGCCAGGCGGGACGCCTCGATCCCCGCCCAGAAACAGGACGGCGGTGAATAGGCGGCAACTATGGGAAGCGGCGCCTCCCCGTGCCGTCCGTACATCGCTTGAAGCAGATCAGACTGCTCCGTTTTTGTGGGGAGTCCAGTCGATGGGCCACCGCGCTGAATGTCGATGATAACGAGTGGGAGCTCCAGTGACACGGCAAGCCCCATGGCTTCGGATTTGAGATCCAATCCGGGGCCGGACGTAGTCGTTGCGGCGAGGTGTCCGCCGAAAGCCGCACCGATGGCCATCGAGATTGCACCGATCTCATCCTCGGCCTGGACCGTGCGCACGCCGAAGTTCTTGTTGCGCGAGAGCTCGTGCAGGATGTCCGACGCCGGAGTGATGGGATACGACCCGAGGAACAGCGGCAGCTTGGACTGAACGCTCGCCGCGATCAGGCCGAAGGCAAGTGCCTGGTTCCCGGTTATCCGCCGGTAGTGCCCCGGAGCCAGCGTCGCCGGTTTGACCTCGAAGGCAGTCAGCTCGGCGGTCTCGCCGAACGCGTGGCCGGCCTTGAGCGACGCGACGTTCGCCTGAGCGATGTGCGGTTTCTTGGCGAACTTCTTCTCGAGCCACGCAATCGTCGGCTCGAGGGGCCTCGAGTACATCCACGAGATGAGGCCGAGGGCGAACATGTTCTTGGAACGTTCGGCCTCTTTCTTGTTAACCCCGGTGTCCTTTACTGCCCCGATCGTCATCGTAGTCATCGGCACCTTGTAGATCTGGTAGCCCTCGAGCGATCGGTCGTCCAACGGGTTGGCCGAATAGCCGACCTTTTCGAGATTGCGATCGTCGAATGCATCGGAGTTGACGATCAGCAGCCCGCCCGGCATCAGGTCCTTGAGATTCGCCTTGAGCGCGGCGGGGTTCATCGCGACGAGCACTCCCGGCTGGTCGCCCGGAGTGAGGATGTCGTAGTCCGCGAAGTGGATCTGGAAAGCAGATACACCTGCGATCGTGCCTGCGGGGGCACGGATCTCCGCAGGAAAGTCCGGCATGGTTGCAAGGTCGTTACCGAAAAATGCGCTGACGCTGGTGAACCGGTCGCCCGTAAGCTGCATCCCGTCACCCGAGTCGCCCGCGAACCGGATCACAACCCGGTCGAGCTCCCTGCGATCGACCCCCGTTTCAGGGGCGATCTGGGCCGTCATCGTGGCCTCCTTCAAACTGGCTTGGCTCCCTCTAACTTCTGAATTCCATGTTATGCGCGTTGTCGCCCCGCGACGGTCGGAATCCGCAGCTTCCGGCCCGAAATGGCAAACGACCACCACCTGCCGGTGTTCGGTTGCCATCTCGGCGCGCCGGTCCGGGCCGGGCCTCGGCCGCGCGCCGATCAGAAGACCTTGGCCGCGAGCACGTCGGCCAGCCGGACCTCGCGCTCCTCGCCGCGCCGGTTCACCACCACGACAACCTCGGCGCCGGTTGCGTCGGTTCGGACGGCCTGGATGACACCGATCGCTTCGGTGAAGGGGTGCTGCGAGTCGCCCCTCAAACGAAGCCGCATGGAGGCCTTGCGGCCCAGGTGGCTCCTCCACACCCCGGCATCGCCTAGCTCGTCGGGGCCCAGCCGTCTCACGATGACCCCATTAACAAAGGGGCCGGGTCGCCCCGGCCCCTTTCCCGCACGATCCCCGCTCCTTTTTACTCGCCGCGTTCCTCGGCCGGAGCAAACGGACTCTCCATTGCGCCCCCCGAGGCATCCGGATTCTCTTCGAACCACACGGAATTGACGTCGATGAAGTTCTGCCACTCGGGCGGGACGTTGTCGGCTGGGAAGATGGCGTCCACGGGACATGCCGGAAGACAGGCATCACAGTCGACGCACTCTTCGGGGTGGATGAAGAGCTGTTCCTCGCCCTCGTAGATGCAGTCCACCGGGCATTCATCAACGCACGCGCGGTCCTTGACGCCGATACACGGCTCGGCGATGACGTACGTCATACCGATCTTCCTCCCTGCTGGTCAGGTGTCAGATGCGCGCCATCATACCCACCAGCCATCGATCCGAAGACGGTTGGCCGGCGCCTAATCGCGGAAGTGAGGCACGGCGGATTCGAGAAACTCGTACAGGCCGGCGCGCCGGGAGACCCCTGCGGTGAAATCGGGCGAGATCGCGGCAAAGACGTCGGCGACCTTCCCCAGACTGCTCGCCACGACGACCTCGGCGCGGTCGCCTTTGATCGCCTTCAAGGTCGCCGCCGCGACATCGCTTGGGGACACCGGGCTCGCGACGGCGGGAGCTCGTCTCCCCCCGCTCCAGGTATGGAACAGTCCCACGTCGCTCACGAACACCGGACAGACCACCGAGACCCCTACCCCGTACCTCTTCATCTCCTGGCGGAGCGACCACGAAAATCCCACCAGCCCGTGTTTGGTCGAGGCGTAGACGGTGTTGTAGGGAGTCGGGATCTTCCCCGCGGCCGACGCGATATTCACGATGTGTCCTCTGCGGCGCTCGACCATGCCGGGGAGAACGAGCCGCGCCAGCATCTCGGCTCCGACGAGATTCGTTCGGATGATGTCCTCGATGACGCGGAGATCGATCTCTTCGAAATATGCATAGTGCTCGGTCCCGGCGTTGTTTACGAGCACATCGACCGGCCCGAGCTCTCCTACGGCCGAGTCCACGAGGTGCCGCAGCGAGTCGGCGTCGCACACATCGGTCGGCACAGCTACGGCGCGCCGCCCCAGTGCGCGAACCCGCTCCGCCGTCTCTTCGAGCCCGTCCGGCGATCGCGCGGCGAGGACAAGGTCGACGCCCTCCCGGGCGAGGTGTTCCGCGAGAACCGTTCCGATCCCGCGCGACGCGCCGGTCAGGATGCCAACCGCGCCGGGCAGCTCCATCACTGTTCCTTCACGAGAGAGGCCGTCAGGCTTGTGCCAGGCGATCCGCCGCACGTCGGTACTGCTTGCCCGCGTGGTAGCTCGACCGGACCAACGGTCCGGACTCGACCCATGCGAACCCGAGCTCGATCTCGCCATACTGCTTGTAGCTCGCGAACTCGTCGGGGTGCACCCAGCGATCGACGGGAAGGTGCCACGAAACACTCGGCTGCAGGTACTGGCCGATGGTCAGCACATCGCACCCCGTCTCCCGCAGATCGCGCATGGCTTCGAACACCTCGTCGGTCCGCTCACCCATCCCGACGATGATGTTGGACTTCGTCGCTTGATCGCGACGGATCTCCTTGGCCCATCGCAACAGGTCGAGGCTCGCGTCGTAGCCGAACCCCGGGCGGATGGACGGATGGATGCGCCGCACCGTTTCGAGGTTGTGCGCGAGGACGTCCGGGCCCGCTTCCATCACTCGCTCCAAGGATGTTCGGGGCTCTTCCTTTCGTCCCTTGAAGTCGGGGATAAGCACCTCGATGCCGCAGTCCGGGACCGCCTCGCGAACGGCCCGGATGGTGGCCGCCCAATGTCCCGAAGCACCGTCGGGGAGATCGTCGCGCGCAACGCCCGTTATCACCGCGAAACGAAGGCCCATCAAGCGCACCGCCTCCGCGATCTTGGCCGGCTCCTCCGGATCGAGAGCGTCCGGCTTGGCCGTCATCACGTCGCAGAAGGCGCAGCGCCTGGTGCACAGATCGCCGCACAGCAGGAAAGTCGCCTCACGTGCCTCCCAGCATTCGTAGATGTTGGGGCAGTTGGCTTCTTCACAAACGGTGTGGAGGCCGCGTTCGCGCATGATGTTGCGCAGTTCGAGGAAGTTCTCCCCCTGCTGAACGCGCACCTTCAGCCAGTCGGGCCGGCGCGAGGCGCGCACCGCGGCGGGTCCCGGCGCCGAACGTATGGGTACGCCGCGCCGGAGGTCACGTTCGACCTCCTCGCGGCTCTTGATTGTCGGAATCAGTACCTGTGACAGAAGAACCCCTTCGTTGTTTAGAACTCCGCGAGCTTTCGCATCTCCTGCTCCAGGCGGTCCACATCGGGCAGGAACCAATGCTCCAGCGTCGGCGCAAACGGCATCGCGGGAACGTGGGGCCCGCCGACCCTGACGATTGGGCCGTCGAGTTCGAACAAAGCACGTTCCGCGATCAGGGCCGCTACCTCTGCACCGACGCCGAGGAACTTGTTGTCCTCGTAGGCGATCATCACCTTATTCGTCTTCCCGACCGACTCGAGGACCGTCTCGATGTCGAGCGGATAGATCGATCTCAGGTCGATGACCTCCACCTCGATACCGTCGGAGGCAAGGCGTTCGGCTGCCTCGAGGCTGTGGTGGTGAAGCAACCCGTACGACACCACCGTTAGGTCGCTACCGGTCCGCCGGACCGCGGCTTTCCCGAACGGAGTCGTGTAACGGTCGTCCGGAACCTCGCCTTTGATGAGGCGATAGGTCTTCTTGTGTTCGAAGTACATCACGGGATCGGCGTCCTCGATCGCCTGGATGAGCATGCCCTTTGCATCCTCAGGCGTCGACGGGACGATGACTTTCAATCCGGGAATGTGGGCAAACAAAGCCTCAACGGATTGCGAGTGATACAGCGCTCCGTGGACTCCACCGCCCCACGGAGCGCGGATGACCATCGGTACGCCGAAGTCGCCGTTGGATCGGTATCTGATGCGCGCGGCCTCGGACACGATCTGGTTGAACGCAGGCATGATGAAGTCTGCGAACTGGATCTCGGCGATTGGACGCATGTCGTCGAGCGCGAGCCCGATGGCCACACCGGCGATCAAACATTCGTCGAGAGGAGTGTCGATCACACGATCGGCGCCGAACTCGTCGAGAAATCCGTGGGTTGCCCGGAAGACTCCTCCACGAGCGCCGACGTCCTCGCCGAGCACCACGACACGGTCGTCGCGGCGCATCTCCTCGGCCATTGTGTCGTGGATCGCCTGAATAATGTTCATCGTGGCCATCACTCCACCTCCAGGTCCGCGTAGACGTGGAGCTTCGCCGTAGAGGGATCTGGGAAGTCCGCCTCCTCGGCGGCCTTTGCTCCCTCGGCAACTTCGGTTTTCGTCTTGTCCCTCATCTCTTCGATCGTGGTGTCGTCGAGAACTCCGACCGACTTCAGGTATTCCTCGAACCTTGGAATCGGGTCGTTCCTCCGCGCTTCTTCGACTTCTTCGCGCGTCCGGTACGTGCGGTCGTCGTCGTCTGAGGTGTGCGAGTAGAAGCGGTACGTCCGGAGTTCGATGAGCGACGAGCCCTCGCCCGCCCGTGCTCTGTCCACCGCGTCCTTGGTCAATCGGTAGGAGTCGAGAACGTCGTTCCCGTCCCCTTCGAAGCCGGGCATGTCGTAGCCCTCCGCTCGCTTGTAGACACGGCCGGCGACCTGTTTGGACTCGTGCACGCTGATCGCGTACTTGTTGTTCTCGCAAACGAAAACGAGTGGCAGCTTGTGGATTCCCGCCATGTTCATCGCGCCGTGCCAGTCACCCTCGGAAGTCCCGCCCTCGCCGAACCACGTGCCGACGACTGCGTCCTCCCTCTTGATCTTTTTGGCGAGCGCGATACCGGCCGCGTGTAAGCACTGAGTGGCGATGGGCGACGAGCCGGTGATGATGTTTCGGTTGCGGGCACCCCAGTGCGCCGGCATCTGCCGGCCGCCGGACGACGGGTCCTCGGCCTTGCCGAACAATCCGAGGAAGACGTCTCTCGCCGAGAACCCCGCGATCAGAACGAGAGCCATGTCGCGGTAATAGGGCAAAAAGACGTCCTTGCCTCGCTCGAACGCCCATGCGGATCCCACCTGAGCGGCTTCGTGTCCCGAGACCGGGACCACAAAGGGCGCCTTGCCCTGCCGGTTCAGTGCCCACTGACGCTCGTCGCAGAACCGAGCGAGGAGCATATACCGGTACATCTCGATAAGGTCTTCTTCCTTCAGACCGAGTTCGGTATGCCGATCTTTGCCCTTCCCCATACGAACGATCTCCTCCTCGAGACCCACCTAGTGGTGCAGCAACTCCCGCTCGCTGCGATCCTCGGACTCCTCGCCTCCCACCCTGACGTCATTCAGCGCAGCCGGGTGAGTCCATACCAGCGATCTGTTGAGAACGGATGCAAGGTGGGTCGCTGCAGTGCTTGCGACCTCCTCCACCGCCCTTGCAGTCCCCGTCTGCGCCTCTAGTGAGGTTACCCATCGATCCGGGATCCCGCATGGAACTATTCCCTCGAACATGGAGAGATCGGTCGTAACATTTAGCGCGAACCCGTGCATCGTGATCCCGCGGGTGATTTTGACCCCAATGGCCCCGAGTTTGTCGCGGCCGACCCAAATTCCCGTGTGACGGCGGTCGCGTTCGGCGGCAACCCCGAATTCGGCGGCTGTTCGCACGAGCGTCTCCTCGATGCTCCGGAGGTAGGCAAGCACGTCGAACCGCTCACCGAGAGCAACGATCGGATAACCCACGAGCTGCCCGGGGCCGTGGTATGTGGCGCGCCCGCCCCGGTCGACCTCGTACAGCGAGATGCCGCGCTCGGTTCTCTGGGCCTCGTCGTACACGACGTCGGATTTTTCGGCGCGCCGGCCGAGGGTGTAGGTGGGCGGGTGCTCGAGCAACAGCACAAGATCGCCACAGGCGCCCTTGAGCCGAGCATCGAACAGGTTCCGCTGGAGCTCCCACGCCGCCTCGTAGTCGACCCGACCCATCCACGCGGCGGTGAGCGCCGGGGGCTGTGTGTGCAAGAGACCTCCCTTAGGTGTATTGACTGAGTTCGCCCGAGAAGTCCGTCGTCTGGATCCGTTCCTTCAGTGCAGCCAGGAAACTCGCTGCCTCGGCACCGTCGATCGTCCGGTGGTCCCACGACATGGTCAGGAATCCCATGCTGCGCACGGCGATCGCGTCGTCCTTCGTGACCACGACACGCTTCTCGATCGTCTCGAAACCGAGGATCGCGGTCTGGCCGCGCGGGATGATCGGGACAGATATGACCGACCCGAAGGGTCCGGGGTTGGTGATCGTGAATGTCCCGCCGGACAAGTCGTCGGGCGAAAGTTTCTTTGAGCGGGAGCGCGTCACGATGTCGTTGATCGCCCGGGCAAGGCCTACGAGGTTGCGCTCGTCGGCTCCCTTGACGATCGGGACGATCAGGCCGCCCCCCTCCAGCGCAACGGCGATGCCGAGGTTGACGTAGTGCTTCACGCGGTTCGCCTGGTTCTCCTCGTCGTAGCTGGCGTTGACCTCCGGCATCTGGAGCAGGGTCTCGCACAGCGCCTTGGCCAAAAACGAAAGCGGCGTGAGGTTGAAGCCTTCCCGTTCGCGGAACCTGCCCTTCACTCGCTCGCGCAGGGCGACGACGTCGGTCCAGTCGACCTCGACCGCGTTCCACGCCCGCGCCGTCTCCATACTCGACGCGACCATGTGCTCCGCGGTCCGGCGCCGGATGTTGGTCCACGGCACGAGTTCCTCGCGCCCGGCGCCGACGGGCTGAGCTGCAGGCTGCCCGGCCGGCGCGGCCTCGCGCTCCGGCGCGGGCTCGGCAGACGCCGCGGGGCGCGCCGCAGGCCGGGCCTTGCGCTCCTCGACGAAGCGGAGGACGTCTTGCTTTCGGATCCTGCCGCCGGTACCGGTGCCGGAGATGTCGTCGAGGTCGACGCTGTGCTCCTCCGCCAGGCGCCGCACCAAGGGCGAGATGATGCCGCGTTTCGACGTGTCCCCCGGTTCGGCTTTGGCGGCGGGCTGCCTCTGAGCTTCGACGGCCGGCTCCGCCTGTCTGCCGGCGTCCCGTTCCGCCTCGGCCGCAGGGGCCTTGGATTCCGACGGCTGTTCCGGAATCCCTTGTGCGCCGGCCTTCTCCTCGGCGGCCGGCTGTTCGGCCGGTTTCTCCTTCGCGGCCGGTTTCTCCTTCGCGGCGGGTTCTTCGGCCGGTTTCTCCTCGGAGGCGGGTTCTTCGGCCTGCTTCTCCTCGGCTGCCGGTTCCTCGGCCGCGGCGCCGCCCTCCTCGCCGATGATTGCGATCGGGGTGCCGACCTTCACGGTCTCGCCCTCGGGGACGAGGATCTTCTCGACCACCCCCGAAGCGCTCGAAGGGACCTCCGAGTCCACCTTGTCCGTCGAGATCTCGACGAGGTACTCGTCGGTCTCGACGGTGTCGCCTTCGTTTTTCAACCACCTGCTGATGGTGCCCTCGACGACGGTTTCGCCGAGTTGCGGCATCTTGATCTCGGTTCCCAATGCCCCTCCCTTTGGTGCCCAACGGCGGATGTGGTGAAGAATCAGGACCGGCGCGGCCGGCCGTAACCAGTATCCCGCACAACGCAGATTGCTACTCAGGCGCCCCGGATCCCCAGATGTGCGTTAGCCCACGTCACACGTAGGTAAACGGGCATCTCACGAGCGAACCGAGCATGGTGGACCCTCGCTGCGAACAGAACGGGCATATGCGACCGTACCCAGGTGGGCAATCCCGTGTTGAGGGCGCTGAGGCAGCGGGATTTTGCAATCCTGCTCGGCGGTCAGTCGGTCTCTTTCCTCGGCGATGGCATATTCAACGTCGCGCTGGCGTGGCAGGCGCTCCGTCTGCCGTCCGGCGCTGCCGCACTCGGGACCGTTTTTCTGGTGCGAAGCCTCACCCGGGTTGCGATCCTCCTCGTCGGAGGCGCTCTTGCCGACCGCTACCAGAAACGACTTCTAATCCTTACAGGCGACCTTCTCCAGATGCTGGCGGTCGGCGCACTTGCATATGTGGCGGCCACCGGGGACGTCCAGCTGTGGCAGCTGTCGGTGGTCGCGGCGGTAACAGGCTTGGGTAGCGGCATCTTCCTGTCGTCCTCGAGCGCACTTGTGCCGGAGATCGTCGAGACCGGTAGCCTGGAGTCCGCCAACTCGCTCAGAAGCTCCGCCCAGCAGGTAATGCTCGACTTCTTGGGCCCTGCCCTCGGTGGCGTACTCGTCGCGGCAGCCGGGACGGCGGCGGCGTTCGCCGTCGATGCCCTCACCTTCCTGGCCAGCATCGTGGCGCTGTTGTTCATCCGCCCTCGACGAACCGTCGAGGCGGTTGGCCCGTCGACGCTCTTCAAAGAGGTACGCGAGGGCGTCGGCTACGTCGCGCGCACGCCGTGGATCTGGGTCAGCCTCATCGCCGTCGGCACCGTTGGGAACTTCGCGTCGTTCGGACCCCTGAATGTGCTCATTCCACTGCTCGTACGGGAACATCTTCAAGCCGGCGCCGGCGCACTGGGGTTGGTCTTCGCCAGCTACGGCGTCGGCGGCTTCTTGGCCGCGATCGCAGTCGGCTCGGGAAGGATCCGCACCACCACTCCGGTGCCCGCGTACATGGGCTGGATGGCCGGTGCAATAGGCCTGGGCTACCTTGCATTCGTTCCCAACGCCGTCGTGGCCGGAGCGGTCCTCGTGTTCGTCGGTTTCGGAGGGCAGATCGGCAACATCGTCTGGGAAACGCTGCTCCAAAAGCTCGTTCCCGCTCGGCTCCTCGGTCGCGTGGTATCGATCGACTGGCTGGTCTCGCTCAGCCTGCAGCCGCTCGGGATTGCACTTGCGGCTCCCGTAGCGGCCTGGCTGGGAGTGCCGCTCACGTTCATCGCGGGCGCTGCCCTCACAACATCAACGATGTCTGTGGGTCCGTCGCTCCGCTCGGTGCGGCATCCCGAGGAAGCGGCCGCACCTTGACCGGGCCGCGCGGCTAGCTAGTCG
>DASQUP010000294.1:0-2187 GCA_035641235.1 Actinomycetota bacterium | reverse complement strand
TTCCGAGCGATGCGATCGGCATCGCGCCCGACGCCGTGGATCTGCTCCGATGAGACCGAATGGAGAAACTTGAGGCCGAGGAAATAGAGACCCGGCTCTGATTCAACTATCCCCCGCTTGTGGAGCGGCTCTTGAGGACCGAGCACCGGGAGGTCGATCCAGGAGAACCCGGGGTGGAATCCCGTGCACCACACGACGTTGGCGGCGTCCACGGCGCGGCCGTCCTCGAGTTGCGGTTGTCCGTCCTGGACGCCGGTTACCCGGGGCACACGCTCCACACCGGCCGCTGCAAGGTCCTTGGGTTTGACCCTGATCAGAGGTTCGCCGGTGGAGATCATCTTGGAACGGACCTTCTTGCCGATGGGAGTTTTGGTCGTCAGCACCCGATGGAAAATGACCCGACCTATGAACGGCATCAGGACGCGGGCAATAACACTTTCAGGGCGGAAAGGGATCGCACCTGTACTGGGACCCGAGAGCAAAACCTTATGGGTCCGCGCCACCTCGATTGCAATTTCGGCTCCTGAATTGCCGGCACCTACGACGAGGACATCTCCTTTTTGAAGCTGGTCCGGATTCTTGTACTCGGCTACGTGGAGCTGGACGATCCGCGGATCCAGGTCAGACGCGAAATCGGGAACTCGCGGCCGTTGCCAGCTCGACATCGCCACCACAACGTTGTCGGCTTCGAGCCGTCGATCGCCTGACGTGGCGACGAAACGATCCCCGTCCCGGGCTAGTCTCTCGACCCTGACTCCGGTCTCGACCTCAAGGTCGAACTTGCGTGCATAGGACTCTAGGTAATCGGCCCACTCGTTCTTGCTGGCGAACCCCCAGCGGTACCCGGGGAAGCGCATCCCGGGAAGGTGATTGAGGCGATTGGGAGTGAAGAGGCGAAAGGAATCCCAGCGCTTCCGCCACGCGTCGCCGATCCGTGGATGGGCGTCGATGATCTTGTACGGAAGATCTCGCTGCGAGAGCTGGTACCCCATCGCCAGCCCGGCCTGCCCACCTCCGATGATCAGGGTCTCCACGTGCTCACGCCTGTTTTGGGCGGCCATGTCATCACACCCCCTCGCACCCTCGACGCCTGGAAGCCAATCCGTGATCAGCTCGACGTTCCGACCTATACTCTAAATTGGAGTAAACGTATACTCGCGTTTGGAGTAAGTCAAGAGTGGACACGACGAAGCGACTGACCACAACCTCGTATGCGGTACTGGCCCAGGTTGCGGTGCACCCCTGGTCCACGTACGAGCTGGCCCAGCAGCGCGTCCGCTACTTCCGATACGTGTGGCCTCGAGCAGAAAGTGCCATCTATCGAGAGGTGAAGCGCCTTTCCTCCATGGGTCTCCTGGTTGGGAGGAAGGAGTACATCGGGAAGCGGGCACGGACCGTGTACTCGATCACAAAGAAAGGGAAAGAGGCGCTACGGGAATGGCTCTCCACGCCGGTGTCTCCCTTCGCCATGGATTTCGAGGCCATGATCCGCCTCTTCGTAGCTCCCCTAGGCACCAAGGGACAGATCGTCTCAACCCTCAATCAAGTTCAAGACGATGTCCGGGAGATGCTCCGTTTCGCGGGAGAGGTCAAACAAGAGTTCCTCGACGGCATCGCCGTCACCCAGGATCAGGTCTATATCCGCGCCCTAGCCGTGGACTTCTTCATCAGCCTCCTCAACATGGTCGACGCGTGGGTCCAACGAACACTCGAGGAGATCGAATCGTGGGACGACCTCAGCCCCGATGGTAAGAACAAGCGAGCACTCGACAAGATTAGAGAATTGCCGATCGCCACGCCTGGGTCAGTCGAGAAAACAGCGATAGCACCTACAACCCAACTCCGGCGTCGTCGCCGCCGGGCGGCGGCGCGCCGGGATGGCAAATGACCCTCACCTGTCGGGGGTCAGTTGCCATTTCGGGAGCCCGCACATATGTGAGACCAGTATGAGTCGGCCACAAACACAGGGCGGGCTCAGCGCCCGCCCTGCATCTGCCTAATTCACCTGCCCTACGGAAGTGTGAATTCCTGAGTCTGTGGGTTGAGGTGGCCTAGTTTGAGAGCTCCCGCCGCCGTTTTTCCGCTGAGTCGGAAGATGTTTAGTCCCTCGGTGATGTTGGTCTCGTAAATGAAATTGTTGTACCAGTACGAGGACCAGACTCCCGCGAGATCGGTCGGCACGACGGG
>DASQUP010000293.1:0-3083 GCA_035641235.1 Actinomycetota bacterium | reverse complement strand
CACACCGATCATTGAATCTCGCGACTCCTGACCCCTATGAACGGGACAGCGGATCCGTGGCAGATTCCGCGTCCATCGAAGAGCGCGACTCGGTGGTCTGATAAACGAGTATTACGAGGCCGCGTGACACATGATCGAGTTTCTGTACCCCACAGGCAATCGACGTTCGAGCCGTAGACAATGATCTCGTCATCTTCCTGGAGCGCTGCATAAAGATCGTTCGGATCGTCGAAATCAAGGACCCGGGTATGTGCTTCGCCTCGGACGTTCGCGAGTAAACCGAACGCTCTAGCAATGAGCTAACCGCCCTGGTCGGCAGGCGGATTAGCTCGCGGTAGGTGCGACCCGGAGAGATTCGGCCACCAGCCCAAACGCCTGTTTCTGCAGTTCTGCTAACCCGGTCCGCCGCGCGAGAGCTCAAGCCACCTCGCCCCTTCGAATCCGAAGACAAATCCATCTTCTCGCTCCGTAATGACCAAGAGCACGCCTTCGCAGTGGCAGCAACGCACCACCTTTCCCGGAGCCCTCACATATGCGTGCTGCGCCCCCAGCGGCTCAACCTCTCCGCAGCCTTTACATCTGATCGATGCCGTCGTCATGTCCGGAATGAAGATCTCGCTAAGCATCCCCGCAATGGCATTGCCATCCAGTCTCAGGTCGGTGTCAGCCATCTAACCTCCTGTCGGTCCGAATCGTTCAGTTCTAATCGTGATCGGGTCATGGCCTTGGAGCACCAACGTGCGGCTCACCGTTTCGACGAAACCGCTCGGTCCGCATACGTACGTCGCAGCCCGGAGGCTTGGCGGCCATGCCGTCTCGGACAACATCTGAGCATCGATGCGACGCGTGAATCCGCCCCAATCCCTAGGATGCGTGCGAGTCAGAGTGTGAAACACGTCAAGTCCGTCTGCCCGGTCACTCAAACGGGCAAGCTCCTCTCGGAAGATGATCTCTTCCCACGCGCGGGAGGAGTACAGGAGTCGTGCTGGGATCGTCGGCCGCGCTGCTCGATGGCGGATCATCGCCATGAGCGGCACGATTCCGGAACCGCCTGCGATGAGGAGCAGCGGCCCGCCGCGGTCCACGTTCCACACGAAGTAGCCGCCTAAGGGACCGCGCAGCTCCAGTTGGTCGCCGACGCGCAGCTCACCGACTAGATAGGCCGATACCTCTCCATCGGTGAGTCGCTCGACCGTAAGCATCACTTGCCCGTCTTCCGGGGCCGACGCGATTGAGTAGCTGCGTTGGGCTTGGTATCCATCTGCAGCAGTAAGCCGGATGTCAACGTGTTGCCCGGCAAGGTGACCGGGCCATTTCGGAACATCAATGATGATGCTGCTGACGCGCGGAGTCTCGTCGCGCACCTCGACAACTTCGCCGAGCGTCCAGTTCAGTCGCCGGAGTACCGTTGCTCGCGCCATGGATCGCCGTACATGTGATAGCCGTACGTTTCCCAGAAACCCGGCTCGTCATGGTCCAAAAGCCGCAGTTCGCGGATCCACTTCGCGCTCTTCCAGAAATAGAGATGAGGAGCCAGGAGGCGGGCTGGGCCGCCGTGCTCGGGCTCAAGTGGCTGGCCGTCGTACGAGAACGCTATCCACGCCTTGCCGTCGACGAGGTCCTCGAGCGGGACGTTGGTCGTATATCCGCCGTCACAAAACGCAAGGACGTGTGTCGCGTCGTGCTCGATCCCCTCCAACAGCGTGTCGATCGACACACCTTCCCACAACGTGTCGAGCTTCGACCACTTCGTCACACAATGGATGTCGGTGTGGATCGATTCGCTGGGGAGCGAACGGAACTCCTCCCACGTCCACGTCATGCGGTCGTCCACATCCCCGACGATGGCAAGGGTCCATTCCTTCTCAGACGTGTATGGGGTCGGGCCCGCAGATAGAACTGGAAAGTCATCGACCAGGTATTGCCCGGGAGGGACTCGGGACGGGTCGAACTCCGCTCTGCGCTTTCCTCGAAACCCACGCGAAACAGCTCCCAACGACGCCTCCCTTCCAACGCGACGTACCGATTGCACCACCGCGCGTCTGACTCCGCAATGGTGTCGGGCATCTAACTCAGCAGTCCTATGCCGAGGGTCACCGCTCCAACCGCCAGAGCGATCCCGCCGATCGGGACGAGCGCGATCAAAGTGTTTGGGCGTTCGGCCCGCGGCGATGCCACCGACAAAAAGAACCCCAGAGGCATCAGGATCGGAGGGAGGACGAAGCAGATCCGAACGAGTGTGGTAAAGCCTTCGGACAGCTCGGCCGCATCCACATAAAGCATCGCGACGAGCGCCAGCACGACGAGAACTCCGGCATGAGCGTGGCCGGCTCGCCACAGCCCGCGCCGCATCGGGTTGTCCATGTATCCCGGGACCCGTCGCGTGAGGAGCTTGAGAAGGCTGACCCCCCCGAACTCCACGGCGGGGACTGTGATGAGCAATATCCCAGCGGTCTCCAGCGATCGCGTCATTGGCGCACCTCCGTGCCAGCACTCATGCGGCGCTTCTCTCTTCGAGGCGGAGAGCTCCAACGGGGACCTCTCGGGCCTGGCGCAGGAGCAGCATCCCCATGACTAAGAGCCATAGCGTTATCACGGTGGGTCCGATGATCGTGAGCACCCTGGAGGCATCGGTCGGCTCGCCGATGGAAGCCTGGATCGTCCCCGCCCCAACCGACAGGACTCCTGCCCCGACGGCCACCCACCCGAGCCACCTCGGGTATGCATTGCCGACGGCCACGGCCAGGCCGTAGAGGATGAAGGTGGCGGCGGCGAACACCAGATTGAACAGGCTCGCGAGGGCGAAGTTGATGGTTTCGTTGGTTTGGACGAGGGCGAGCGTCAGCTCGCGGTGCTCGGGTGAAACCCCCGCCCACTCCTGAGCCAGCTGGCGAGCGGCGACGCCGTCCAGGATGACCAACACCACCCCGATGACGGCTCCTGCCAGCGCGGCGACCGATCCGAAGCGGGCCAGCGCCCCCGCCAGGCCACCACGGATCGAGTGGCGGAGGGCGACGAGGCCGCCGAGCATCAGAACGATGCCTAAGACGATCGCGAGGTGGATCGGCACCCAGAGCTCGCTT
>DASQUP010000292.1:0-5011 GCA_035641235.1 Actinomycetota bacterium | reverse complement strand
GGCGTAGTTCCACTGCGGCACGTTCTCGAACGCGGCCAAGAAATTGAATACATCCTCGGGCGACCGACCAATCGTGAGGGAGTTCGAGAACCGCACGAGCAGACCTCCTTGACGTCGCGATTTCAGTTTGACACTGCCTGGCGGCGAATGAGCTGGTTCTCGTCGCCCGCCAGGCGAACGACATGCCCGCCTTCTCCTGGAGCCGCGCGTTTCCCGCGCTTTCAAGGTCGCTACTCGGGATATCTTCGCAACGAAACTGTGAAAGTTATAAGGCGTGGGAGCGCTGTGCATCGACCCTTCATACGTGAAACCCCAGCTATGCGACCCAATTCGCGGTTTCGTGTCGAAGCCGCCGCACAATCTCCCGATTATGGAGAAGGCCTGGACGCGCTCCTGTAAAATGAGCGACCGCCACCTAAACATGCAGGTCAGAGGGCCTATCTGGGCATATTCGCCGACGCCCCTTAGCTCAGACGGCAGAGCGTCTCCATGGTAAGTATTCGCGTCTGAGCGCTGTGCACAAGGCCGTTTTCGCAGGTTGCCGCTGAGCGAAACGGCAAAAGTTATAAGGCCTGGAATCCCGCCCTGTGGTCGAGGCCGCTTTGCGCTGAAACGCAGCGGCCTACGGGTAGCCGAGCGAGTCCAAGCGCCGGCGGACGGCTTCGATTTCTGCCGGTGACAGCGGTTCGACGCTCTCGTTTACCTCGGAGAAGATTCCGAGGCTGGCATAGAAATATGCCCTTTGCCCCCCTGGTCCGTGGTTCGAGAAAGGTCTCAGAACGTAGACCACGAACTCCGTGACGGAATGAAAGCCAGAGCCCTGAATCACCTGCTTGAGTTGCACGTACAGCGGGCGCGGAATCTTGAGGGTTACCTGGCTTTCATTCGTTCCTTCAGTCCTCACTCGTTTGCTCCGGCCTCACGTTTAACCGACGATCCGGAGCTGGGGAGGGGTATCTCCCTCCCCAGCTCATGGTGGGGAGCGAAGCTAGGCCGCTTCTATCGTCACGGCCTCCGAGGTCAGCGGCCAGGGTTCCACAGGCTCGTGCAGGCCGAACCGGGCGTGGAACTCGCGGAGTAGACGGGGTGCCCACCAGTTCCGGTCGCCCATCAGTCTCATCGTCGCGGGCACCAAGAGCATTCGGACGATGGAGGCGTCGACGATGATGGCCAGGGCCATGCCGATGCCCAGCATCTTGATCGTGACGAGCTCTCCGGCAGCGAAACCGAGGAACACCGTAACGATCAGGATCGCTGCGGAAGTGACGATCCCACCCGTCTTCTGCAGACCGACGGCGACTGAATGGTCGTTATCTCCAGACCTCTCGTACTCCTCCTTGATGCGCGACAGGAGGAAGACCTCGTAGTCCATCGATAGGCCGAAGGCGAAGACGAAGACGATGATCGGGATCCACAGATCCACCGACCCCGTCGGCTCGAAGTTCAGGATCCCGGCCAGATGACCGTCCTGGAAGCCCCAGATCAGCACGCCGAAGCTCGCACCGAGCGATAGCAGATTCATGACGATCGCTTTCAAGGGAACGACGACAGAACCGGTCATCAGGAAGAGCAGCACGAAGGTCGCGATGGCGATCGTTGCGAGCGCATAGGGGAGACGATCCTTGATCGAGTCCTGGTAGTCGACCAGGAAGGCGGCGGGCCCTCCCACAAGTTTGGTGAACGGCGTCTTGATGCCACGGATCTCTTCGGCAAGCCGTCTCGCAACCGGCCCCTGCGAGCTGCCGACCGGTAGCACGTCGATCACAACGGCATCCGAGATGTCGTCCCTCATCCCGACCACTTGGCTGCCGGGCAGCGCCTCCACCTGCGTCACGAACGCAAACACTGCGGGATCCGATGGTGTGGTCTCTGCCACCACAGTTACCGGGTCTGCGCCGTGCGACGGGAAGCGATCCCTGAGTACCTCGAAAACCTGCCGTGACTCGGATGAGCGCGGCAGCGCCTCGACTCCCGGCGAGGCGAATTCGACGCCCAGGAAAGGTGTGGCCAACAGAAGAAGACCGACCGACACCACCGTCACGATCGCGACGGCCCGGCGCTGAACGAACCTGGAGAGCCGGAAGAACACGCCCCGCTCCGAGGTCGAGCGGTTCTTGACCTTGATGCGCTTCCCCCACATCCCGAGCAGTGCGGGGAGTAGGGTGATCGATGCCGCGATCGCGGCGATGACAACTCCGATGCCCCCGTAGGTGAGGGACTTCATGCCCGGGTCATCAAAGAACAGCAGCCCGGTTAGCGCGGCGGCAACCGTCAATCCTGAGAATGCAACAGTCACCCCGGCCGTTCCTACCGCGGCCTCGACTGCCGCTGCGATGTCGACACCGCTGCCGCGCTGCTCGCGGAAGCGGCTGATCACCAGCAGCGAATAGTCGACGGCGAGTCCGAGGCCGAGCATCGTCGCCACGTTGATCGCGTATACGGAAATGTCGGTGATGGCCGTGACGCCGAACAGGAACAAGAGCGCGCCGGCAACGGACATGAGCGCCACGATCAGCGGAAGTCCGGCGCCCACGATGCCCCCGAAGATGATGACCAGCACGAGCAGGACGATCGGTAGCGAGACCATCTCGCCCCGCTGCAGATCCTTTTCGGACTGGACGTGGATCTCCTCATTTAGAAGAGAGTCCCCACCCACGAGGACCCGACCGATCTCAATCTCCTGCAACCGCTCCTTGATCGTGTGCGCGGCACGGTGCTGGTCAGATGCGCTGATACCTTGTTCGAGATAAACGGCGACCATCGTCGCCCGCCCGTCTTCCGCCACCAGCGCGTGCGATCCGGTCGTGTAGTGGTCGGCTACATGAGAGACTGCCTCCAGCGCGGCTATGTCGGCCGTGGCCTTTCTTACAGCACGCCCGGTCGTACGAGCGTGAACATCGATCCCGTCGATGACGCCCAGGACGGCTGGCGACCTCGTGCCGAGGTCGTTCAGCCTTTCGTTCGCGAGCATCGACTCTGCATCGCTGGAGCCGTTCATCTCCGCCTTGACCCGGGCGAAGGTCTGGCCCCCGATGGCGATGCCCAGAACGAAGACGACGAGCCACGCAGCCGCGATCACGCGACGGCGACGGTACGTGAACCTTCCAAGTGCTGCGAACATCGATCTCTCCTCTCTCACTGCGATGGGCTTGAGAGGAGTTCAGCCGATGATCTGGATCGCCGACAGCGGCGGCTCGGCCACGTCCCGCTGGTTTTCTGCCAACGTGGTTACGTTAAAACGGACGAAGCGGGAGAAGCTCCCCTAAAGGTCTGCCGATAGGCGTGCGGGCTGGTGCGGTAGCGCTGCTGGAAGTGATGTCGAAGAGTGGTGGCGGACCCGAAGCCCGATTCGTGCGCGACTCGGTCGATGCCGTGGTCCGTGGTCTCGAGCATCCTTTGGGCAAGCGCGAGGCGCTGCTGCAGCACCCACTCGCCGGGTGTCGTTCCGGTCGCGGCCTTGAAGCGGCGCGCGAACGTGCGCGTGCTCATCGCCGAGCGGCGCGCCAGGACCTCGACGTCGAGGGCCTCCTTGAGGTTCTCCAGCGCCCATGAGCAGGTCTCCTGCAGAGCCTCGTCGCTCGGGTCGGCCGGGAGCGGGTGGTCGATGTACTGAGCTTGGCCTCCGTCCCGGTGCGGTGGCATGACCACGCGCCGTGCGACGCCGTTAGCCACTTCGGCGCCGTGGTCCTTGCGCACTAGATGAAGACACAAATCCATCCCGGCCGCGGTCCCCGCGGAGGTGAGGATCTGTCCCTCGTCGACGTAGAGGACATTCGGATCCACGTGCGCGAGCGGGAACCGGTCGGCAAGCTTGTCCGCGAAAGCCCAGTGAGTGGTGCAGCGCCGGCCGTCGAGGAGGCCAGCCGCGCCGAGGACGAACGCCCCAATGCAGATCGATGCCACGCGGGCCCCTCGCTGAAAGGCGTCGCGGAGCACTTCGAGCAGCTCCTCGGTTGGCAGGTGATCCGGATCCGACCAGCCCGGGATGACGATGGTGTCCGCTTCGCGCAGATCCTCAAGCCCGAAAGGCGTGTCGATCGAGAACCCGGTAGAGGTCCTAAGCGGTGGGGGATCGGCCGCGCAGACCATGAAGTCGTACCACTCGACCCCGAGATAGGAACGATCCCACCCAAACACCTCGCAGGGGACCGCGAGATCGAAGGTCAGAACCCCTTCGTTGGCAACTGCGGCGACGCGATGCATGTGGCCGGATGTTAGCGGTCAACGGCTGGAACTGGAATGGCCTTCGGTGACGAAACTCGCCATCGTGTCTCCGTCGGAACAAGAGGATCTGCAAAGGAGCATCGGATGGCGAGGATCATCGATCTGGGACATGCGATCTACGACGGGATGCCGGCCTACCCGGGGCTCCCGCCCGCGCGCGTTACTCAGTTCCTGTCGCATGAGGGATCCCGCGAGCGCTACGACCATCGCGCGGAATTCGCCCTCACGCTCCTCGAGATTGCAGGTAACACAGGGACCTACCTCGACAGTCCATGGCATCGACATTCGGGGGCTTATGACATCGCGGGCATCCCGCTGGACCGCGTCGCCGACTTACCGGGTTTCGTCGTCGACGGCGTTGACGGCGCGCAAGGAGGCGCCTCCGAAGTCCATTTCGACAGCGACACCGTGCGTGGCGGGGCGCTCCTGATCCGCACCGGATGGAGCGATCGATGGAGTTCCGAGGACTACTGGACGAAGGGGCCGTGCCTGGCAACGCGCACGATCGACAAGATCGTGCAGGCGCGTCCTTCTCTGGTCGGGGTGGACTTCTCGAACGTCGATGACATCCGCGATCCTGAACGTCCTGTGCACACCCAGCTCCTCGGAGCCGACATTCTCATCGTCGAGCATCTGACAGGTCTTTCTGGACTGCCGCGCGAGGGGTTTCGTTTCCATTGCGTCCCCTTGAGTGTCGGAGGCGCAGCGTCGATCCCCGTGCGTCCGTATGCGGTGGTCGAGGAGCGTTCCATGAAGGGCACACGCCGGCACATACGTCGCCGACCCG
>DASQUP010000291.1:0-3845 GCA_035641235.1 Actinomycetota bacterium | reverse complement strand
CGGAATGTCAACTTGTCTCGCTCCTGCTCGAGAAGCTCATACGTGCCGGAGTCGAATATGCGCACCTCACCGGCGCCGTAGTTGCCCTCGGGGATCGTGCCCGAGAAAGTTGCGTACTCCACGGGGTGGTCCTCGACGTGGACGGCGAGATGCGGCACTCCCTTCTTCGTCGGGAGGTTTCTCGGAACCGCCCAGGACACGAGCACCGGCACGTCGCCGTTGAACATCTCGAGCCGCAGGTCGTAGTGGAGCCGGGTGGCGTGGTGCTGCTGTATGACGAAACTGCTCCCGGGCGGCGCCGTGCATGGGTCCACGTTGCCCTCGACCGCCGGGCCGGGTTCGGGAGTGCGATCAAACGTCCTCTTCGCCCCGTAATCCTTCGCCGGCGTTTTTTTCGTCTTCCGGCGTCGAGCCTCAGGCACGATCGATCAGCCACCTCGAAAGACCGATTCCGCCGTGCGGATCCTCCGGGGCGGTGCCCTCGTGTTTCGTGAAGACGTACACGTCGCGTGTGGAGGATTCTTTGTCAAGAAGCGTGCGCCAGCGCTCCATCTGCTCATCCGTGTACCGCTGGGTCCTCATCCGGACGTAGGCGATCTGGCCGGGCGGCAGCCGGTCGGGCGCGTCGCCCTCTCGATCGGTGAAGCAACGGGTCAAGCCGTGCTCGACGAGGAGGTCGGCGATCGCTTCGTCGTCCCACGTCGGACTCAGGAACTCAAAGGCGCACGGTACGCCGTCCGGTACGGCGTCGATCAGGCCGGCGAGAGCGTCCTCGTCGCGCTCGCGCGAGGCCGGGAACTGGAACAGAACCGGTCCCCGAAGCTCGCCGAGGGCCGAGATTGACTCGAAGAACTCCCCGATGAGGGCGCGGCGGTTCTCATCCGGAGCAAAGATCCTCGAATGGGTGATGACCCGATGGGCCTTCGCGGCGAATCGGAACGATTTCGGAGCGGCGGCGGCCCACTTCTCGAACGTAGCCGGCGCCTGTTTGCGGTAGAAGGTCGCATTTATCTCGCAGGCGGTCAGGTGCCGGCAATAGTGCTCGAGCCAGCGGGACTGCGGCAGATCCGCGGGGTAGAAGCCGGGGCGCCATTCCTTGAACGCCCAACCAGAGGTTCCAATCATCAGCGCCATCCGGCGAGCTTAAAGCGCCTGCATTGACTTCTCGCCGCACTCCGGACGCCGGGGCGTTTGCCAAGCCCAAAGATGGGCGATGACTGTGGGCATGACCTTGGACACGCATCCCGACTCCGGACCCCATCCCGGGGAGAGCGAAAAGGAGCGGGTCGACCGGGAGCTCATGGAGCTCCTCCAGGAGCTCCGCGTTGCTATTCCCGGCGTCCAGGTCCTGTTTGCGTTCCTGCTCACGATCCCGTTCAGCCAGGGGTTCTCCAAGCTGACCGGACTCGAGAAAAACGTCTTCGCGGCGTCCCTCCTGCTGTCCGCCGCCGCCACCGCGCTGCTGATAGCTCCAACCTCGTACCACCGGCTCCACTTCCGCACAGGGAACAAGGAACGAATGCTCTTCACATCGAACAGACTCGCGATAGTGGGGCTGTTCCTGCTGGCCGCTGCCATCTCCACTTCCGTTTTTGTCGCGCTGTCTGCAGTATTCGACATGAGCCTCGGATTGAGCGCTCTTATCGGAGCCGTGCTGTGGTTCGGGTGGTTCTGGTACGGCTTGCCCCTCATCCTCGGCCGCCGGGAGGACTGAGCCGCCGAATCCCCAGGCGGGCGTGTGTTTCGCCCGCGTGCGGACCGGGAAATCGCGCGGACGGAGCTACTGAGTCAAGCGAAACGAGGAAATCATGCCGGAGTCCAGCAGCAAGAAGGGTCCCCAGCTCGACGATGAGATGAAGCGGGAAGCATCGGACCTAGAGCATTCTCGCAAGGAATCCCACGTCGAAGAGGAACGTGAGGGCCAGGGTGACGACGATGCCGCACTCACGCGGGGTCATCGCCTAGCCGGTAGCGGCACGTCGGGACGCGACTATCCCCACCGTGACCACGGCGAGGAAGGCGGGGCGAGCCACCCCAAGCCGAAGAAGTCCGACTAGCCGAATCCACGAGGCGCGCCTATTGATTCGTCGGGGTCGGAAACCGCGGCGTGATTCGCCGGAGCGGGTCCAGCGCATGGCGCTGAAATGAGAACAAGGCCGACCACAGCGCGAGGAAACCGGCCGCTCCCGACGCAACGAGAACGGCGATCGGCGCATCGATAGCCTGAAGAGCCAGCACCACGATGGCTGCAGCGATGGCGGCGTCCACGGTCGCCACGATGGTCGCTGTTGCTTGAAAGAACTGTGCCCACGGCCGTAGACCATCCGAACCGGCGATCAGATAGCTGGCCGCCAGTCCTTTTTCGTCATCGTGGTGACCGGTGATGAGATAGGGCTCGATTCCAGGCTCTATCTCGAGATATGCGTTCCGCAACCTGTTCATTGCGAGAACGGTCTTCACTTCCTCGGTGTTGATCTGGACCAATCGGATGTGGGTCGCAATCCCCAGGAACAACACCACCGGCAACAGCACCATGGCGATGGTTGTGGTGCGCGAACCGAAGCCGGTCGCGTCGGCGAGTAAGGCCAAAGCAACGATCGCCGCCGATAGCAGGCTCAGGAAAACGGTCGTTCGGCTCATCGCCTCATTCCAGATCAATGAACGCGATCCCAGCAGACTCCAGTGCTCTGTCGCAAGAATCTGGGTTGCGGCAGGGCCAAACGGGTTCGTGCTCTCGACGTCCGACTTCTTCTCAATCATCGGCAGCCCCCTCAAGCCGGTATTTGCATCCTGTGTACGTGCCTTTCCGGTCGCAGCGTAGAGCCTGTGGAGGAACCGAAGGAGTGGCCGTACGGGCTCGCCGCGGCGTTCCGCGACCCCTCCGGCAATAACATCCGTCCCACTCAGGTCCGCGAGGGCTGGGGTTAAAGCAACAACTGTCCGCTGGCCGACAGCCCCCTGCTTGTCGGCCGCTCATACTCCGTCAGCATGAGCATGACGCAGGCCATCGCGCCCGGATACACGATCCGGCCCCAGCGCCCCGACGAGGCCTCGAGCGCCGCTGAATTCATAGTTCGCGTGGACGAACAGCTGAGCGGTTACAGCGACTTCTCCGAGGAAGACCTCAGGGAGCTGGATCGCCACCCGCGCTTCAATCTAGCAACGGACTCTTGGATCGTCGCGGAAGCCGGCGAGATCGTCGGCTACGCGCGCCTGTGGGAAGAAGACGCCAACGGCGTTTTCGAAAGCTTTGGTCTGGTCGATCCCGACCACGCGGGGCGAGGGATTGGCGCGGAGCTGCTGGCGAGGCAGGAGGCTCGGGTTCAAGAGTCCGCGCTCGACAAGGGCAGGGCCGTCGCGCTGCGGTCATTCGTGCATGCCGACGACCGCCGCGGTCGGGCGCTCTTCTCGGCGGCCGGGTACCAGATGGTCCGCCGGCTATACACGATGACGATCTCCCTTGCGGCTCGGCTGCCGCCGGCAGATGCGCCGAACGGCATCACGATCCGCACCGCGCCACTGGACGAAGCGCCTCTGGTCCACGAGCTTCTCGAGGATGTCTTCGCCCAGCATTGGGGCCATGTTCCGATGTCGTTCGACGAGTGGGGCGAAATGGTGCTGAAGCGCGCCGATGTCGATCCGACCCTCTGGTTCATTGCGGAGGCCGGGCCCGATCCGGTTGGGATCCTCGTGGCCGACGTCGAGGGAAGCCGAGGCTGGGTTTCGGACCTCGGCATCCGATCGGAGTGGCGCCGGCAGGGAATCGCACGGTTCATGCTGTTGCACTGTTTTGCGGAGCTTCGCAGGCGCGGCCTCGCGGAGGCGGGCCTTGGAGTGGATGCCGG
>DASQUP010000290.1:0-3865 GCA_035641235.1 Actinomycetota bacterium | reverse complement strand
ATCGGCGGCCGACGCATGAAACACCAGCGCCAGCCGTCGCCGGTCGTAGAGTTGCTCACCGGGCCGTTGCCCTGGGCTGTCACGGTCGCATCCATCACGTCATCCTTCCGCATCTGGGGGGCGTCCCTTTACGACGTCCTCGAGAACCGGCGGATGCATCCCGGGATTCCCGCCCTCCCGCGAGGCGCCGAGATGGCTAGGCAATCGGTCAGTTGAGGTCGAAGCGATCGAGGTTCATGACCTTGTCCCATGCGGCCACGAAGCCACGCACGAACTTCTCCTTCGCGTCGTCGCAGCCGTAGACCTCCGCGATGGCTCGGAGCTGGGAGTTCGAACCGAAGACGAGGTCGACGGCGGTGGCGGTCCACTTGAGCTCGCCCGTGGCGCGATCGCGACCTTCGTACACGTGCTCCTCCGAGACGGACGTCTTCCACTCCGTGCCCATGTCGAGCAGGTTCACGAAGAAATCGTTGGTGAGGGTCTCGGGCCGGTCGGTGAAGACGCCGTGAGGGGATTGTCGGAAGTTGGTGTTCAGAGCCCGCATGCCGCCGACGAGCACCGTCATCTCGGGAGCGGTCAACGTCAAGAGGTTCGCCCGTTCCACCAGCAGGGTCTCCGGCGACAGCTTCTCTCCGGCTCGCAGGTAGTTGCGGAACCCGTCGAAGGGCGGTTCGAGCACGGCGAACGACTCCACGTCCGTCTGCTCCTGCGAGGCATCCGTGCGCCCCGGCGTGAACGGGACCGTAACGTCGAACCCGGCGTTCTTCGCCGCTTCCTTCACGGCCACGCACCCGCCCAGGACGATTAGGTCGGCGAGCGACACCCTCTTCCCACCGGACTGTGAGCTGTTGAAGTCC
This sequence comes from Actinomycetota bacterium, assembly GCA_035641235.1. Lineage (GTDB taxonomy): Bacteria > Actinomycetota > CADDZG01 > CADDZG01 > WHSQ01 > DASQUP01. The sequence continues at coordinate 3,008 of DASQUP010000290.1, read as the reverse complement.
TGCTGGATCCCCTCGAGGGTCCGCAGCACCCTGGCCAGCTCCGTCGGGCCGTTCGCCTCCCAGTCCCGTTGCGGAGCAAGGCGGATCCGCGCCCCGTTGGCCCCGCCCCGCTTGTCGGTGCCGCGGAAGCTCACGGCCGACGCCCACGCGGTCGACACGAGCTGCGAGATGGACAGTCCCGAGCCGAGGAGCTTGTCCTTGAGAGCGGCGACGTCCTCCTCTCCGATCAGTTCATGGTCGACCTCGGGAACCGGGTCCTGCCACAGCTGCGGTTCCGGGACCCACGGGCCGAGGAGGCGAGTGACGGGGCCCATGTCGCGGTGGATGAGCTTGTACCAGGCTCTGGCGAACGCATCGGCGAGCTGGTCCGGGTTGTCGAGGAAGCGCTTCGTGATCTGGCCGTAGATCGGATCCACCCGCAGCGCCAGGTCCGTCGTCAGCATGACGGGAGCGTGCTGCTTCGACGGATCGTGCGCATCCGGCACGGTGCCCTGCGCTTCGGAGTTCTTGGGCGTCCACTGCTTCGCACCCGCGGGGCTCTCCGTGAGCTCCCAGTCGTAGCGGTACAGGATCTCGAGGAAGGTGTTGTCCCACGTCGTCGGGGTGGGCGTCCACGCACCCTCGAGTCCGCTGGTGATCGTGTCGGGCCCCTTGCCGGTGCCGAAGGTGTTCCTCCAGCCGAGGCCTTGCTCTTCTATTGGGGCACCCTCGGGTTCGGGGGCGACGTAGTCGGCCGCGGGGGCGGCGCCGTGTGTCTTGCCGAACGTGTGGCCGCCGACGATGAGCGCGACCGTCTCCTCGTCGTTCATCGCCATACGGCCGAACGTCTGTCGGATGTACTTCGCCGCTTCGAGCGGATCCGGGTTGCCACCCGGCCCCTCCGGGTTCACGTAGATGAGGCCCATGTGATCGGCGCCGAACGGCCCCTCGATCTCCGCGTCGCCGCCATGGCGCTCGTCTCCGAGCCAGGTGTCCTCGGGCCCCCAGAAGATCTCCTCGGGCTCAAAGATGTCCTCTCGCCCGAATCCGAAGCCGAACGTCGTGAACCCCATCGATTCCATGGCGACGTTGCCAGCGAAGATGATCAGATCGGCCCACGAGAGCGCCTGGCCGTACTTCTTCTTGATCGGCCAGAGCAACCGCCGCGCCTTGTCGAGGCTCGCGTTGTCGGGCCAGCTGTTGAGGGGGGCGAAGCGCTGCGCGCCGGTGCCGCCGCCACCCCGGCCATCGGCGATGCGGTACGTGCCCGCGGCATGCCACGACATCCGGATGAAGAGCGGCCCGTAGTGGCCATAATCGGCGGGCCACCAGTCCTGCGACGTCGTCATCACCTCGGTGAGGTCCCGCTTCAGCGCGTCGAGGTCGAGGTTCCTGAACGCTTCTTTGTGGTTGTAGTCCTCGCCCATCGGATCGGACCGGGGCGAGTGCTGGTGCAGAACCGACAGATCGAGCTGATCCGGCCACCAGTCCCTGTTCGTCCTTGGCCGATGCGCCGTGGGAGTCGGGGACGGGATGACTGGGCTCTCGCTCTCGCTACCGTGCTCAGACACGTCGGTATCTCTCCTTCCTCGCTGCCTTCTTCTCCCTCCGTCGCGGCGGCGCGCCCTCCCGCCCACCGAGGGCCCCCTTACCGATCTCGGAGCTCCTCGAGCAACAGGTGGATCGGGCGGAGCTCCTCCCGCACGATGCGGCGAATGAGGTCCGACAGCGGCTCGGCGGCCGCGAATCCTCCCGGCGCCGTCTGCGGGATCGGCTCCGGGACGGACGACTCTCCAGCTTCGTTCACATCGCCTCCCTCCTGCCGGGATCTGGGCCAGGCGAGACTCCGTCCTGATCGAGTCAAACTCTTGACCAGGAGGGGCTCTCTGGCAGCTCGCCTGCTCAGCGGACCCGGCTGCTATCGTTCGGGTGCAGTACGATCGTACGCGCATCCGCGTCGAGCGGACGGTTGAGGCCCTAGCTTCCAGGGCTGGCCAGTAGAAGTGCTGGTCAGCGGCCCCGGATTGGAGCGGACGACGGGATTCGAACCCGCGACCCCCACCTTGGCAGGGTAACCCGCATCCCTTCGACCACCTGCATGAATGCCATCTAACGCGCCTGTGACCTGGTGTTTCAATCCACGGAGCGCCCCGGTCGCTGCGGGTTGGTGGTGACTCGAGTGTGACCATTCTGTGACCACAGAGGGCTTATGCCAGAGAGTATGTTGCGGGGCCCTGCACCGAATTTCAGAAAGGGGCCGTGCACGACGCGATCGGCAGGAGCGCGACCGGCCGCTCCTCGGCGGCTCTGATCCCACCGAGAACCTAGACGTCGATGCGCAGTTCGCCGCCGCCGTTCTCCGGAGGCTGCGGAGGGGCCGGGTGACATGAGCAAGGTCGCCGAGTACCTGCAGGAGGCAACCCGCGATCGTAAGCAGGTCCGGGTGTGCTTCGACCGCCGGATCCTCGCCGACCTCGAGCGGGCCGAGCTGGAGCTCCAGGCCACGCCCGCGCCCGCCGAGGCCGAGCAGCTCAGGCGAACCGTGGGGTGATAACGACGATCGCCGCACGCCGACGAATCCGAGGGTGTCCGAGTCCAGCATCAGGGCGCAACTCTTATTGGAGGGTTACATCGAGCGTGGTCTCGTGGCGGTGAAGTTCGCGGTCGATCCAACCACGTCGACCTCGACCTTCTCGAACGACTCCTCCAGGATCCGGCGCAGCCCTTCGGCGGTGTCCCCGAGGTTGTCGAAGTCGCCGGCCCAGTTGAAGGCCTTGAGGACCGCGCGAGCCTGCGACGTGTGTCGTTCCTCGAGGCCGAGGACGGTGCCACCGAACAGCACGCCATCGGCGGTCAGGACATCGGCGATGTGGCGGATGGCCACGGACTTGTTCGGCTGAGGTCCGCGCAGGCAGTGAAGGACGTAGCTGAGCGCCGCCGAGTCGAACGGACCCTCGACTGGCAGGGGTTTCATGACGTCCGCCTCGACGGTGATCGGTTTCCTCGCCGCGAGCCTGCGGGATGCCTTC
>DASQUP010000289.1:0-11714 GCA_035641235.1 Actinomycetota bacterium | reverse complement strand
TCACCCACGCGAACAACCTGATCAGGCCCTTCACGGGGGCCTCCGTCCCGATCACGAACACGGTTTGCCGTCCTCCGTTAATGGGGGCAGTCGTTTCGCCCCGCGAATCGTCCTGGGTTGGTGATCGGTTCGCTCCCAGGTTTTCCCAATAGATAATCGAAGTCATTTTTCTCGCGGACGCGAGGTCTTCGGTGACTAGTCCGCAAACGAGCGCAAACAAACTGGACGCTCTCTAACCCCGTTCCATCCGGCCCCCCAAGGCTCGGTCCTTTGGCTCTGGGATCAACCCGCCCGACACAGCACACTGTTCGTTACCGATGGGTTTATTTGCGGTGTTTTCGCGTCTTAACCGGCTGCCGGGCCCGACAGCGCCGCGACCGGACCTGCATGGAGCACTCCCGCCATGGCTATCTGCTCCCACGAGCTGGGCACCTGGGGAAAGGTGTACACGCCGGGCCACAGCATCCAGTAGCGGCCCGTCTCCAGGCGACGGTCGAGGGTCGTCCGACCTAGCCCGGCGCTGAGAGCGAAGGCTCTGGTGAAAACGCCGTGCTGTCTCGCTGCCGCCCGAGCGATTGCTCTATCCGCTGCCTCGATGTGATTCACGGTTGTAACGTGCCTCGATGCTGCTGGTCGGGCTGTGGCCGGCTTCACTCCGGAGCGGGTTTTTCGAGATGGCAATCCACCCCCACCCCTTGGGGGTCAGTTGCCATTTCACGATCGCCGCATCGCCCGGCGCCGCTCAGATGGCAATCCACCCCCAGCCCCTGGGGGTCAGCTGCCATTTCAGGTGCCCGGCGCGCCGGATCAGCTCCCCGAATTCAAGGGCCACGCCTTCGAACTTCCGCCCGCCATCTCCACCACTTCGTCCCGGAAGCCAACTCGGACGGGCGGACTGAGGGATGGAAGTGTGCTCACGACGAGCCGGCGCGCCGTGATGTCGATGGCCACCCTCTGGCCACGGTAGTGGACTGCGAAGCGAAGCCGGGACAACTCTTCGGGCAGCGCGGGGTTGATCCAGAGGACATCGTGGTGGGCGTGGACTCCGCCGTAGCACCGCTGGACCAGATCGACGGTTCCGGCCATTGCACCGAGGTGAATACCTTCGTGCGTAGTGCCTCCCTGGATGTCGTCGACGTCACTCTGAAGCGCCTGGAGGAAGAACTCCCAAGACTGCTTTCGATCGAGACGGGCCAGGACCCAAGAGTGGACGACACGCGACAGAGTCGATCCATGTGAGGTCCTCTTCAAGTGGTAATCGACGTTTCGAGGGATGTCTTTGCCCGGATCGAATTTGTAACCAAGGCCGGTAAAGATCTCCCGCAGCTCCTCTGGGGGGAGGAGATAGAAGAGCATCAGAACATCGGCTTGCTTGGAGACCTTGTAGCGATTTGGGGTCTTCCCCTCGGCCTCCAGTATTCGGTCGAGGCGCTGGATGTCTCCGTACCGCTCGACATAGGAGGTCCAATCGAGTTCTTCGAGATCTTCGTATCCTTCAAACTGACTGATGATGTCGTCGCCTTGGAACACAATCTGCATCTTGCGCGTGATGTCGTCCCAGCGCTCCACTTCCTCTTTTGTCAGTACCAGGCGCCGGCGCCATTCCTCCGCATGATGTACTGGAAGGAGATCGAGGATGGCCCGGGCACGGTATAAGACCCATACGGTCATCACGTTCGTGTACGAGTTGTTGTTCAGTCCCGCGCTTTCGGAGTCCGGGTATCCGTCGTGGTACTCGTCCGGACCCATTACTCCTTTTATCTCGTAGCGATCGATTTCCGGGTTGTACGTGCAAAGGCTCGATAGGAACCTGGCGATCTCGAAGATGACTGGGACAGCCCAGAAGCGCAGGAACGTCTCGTCCCTCGTTACCTCATAGTGGTGCCAGAAGTTGTAGGCAACAGCGATGCCGATGTGCCTCTGGAGCCGCGAGTTGTCGGGCAGCCATCTACCGGAGTTTGGATTGAGATGCAGGGTCTGGCTCTCTTCTCTGCCGTCGCTTCCACTCTGCCACGGGTAAAGCGCACCTTCCTGTCCCTCCGCTCGAGCCGCCATACGAGCTTGAGGCAGCCGCTTCAGCCGATAGCGAAGTAGACCCTGCGACAGCGTCGGGAGATGGAAATCGAGGAAAGGAAGGATGAACAGTTCGTCCCAGAAAATGTGCCCGCGGTAGGCTTCGCCGTGAAGTCCGCGGGCAGGCACTCCTACATCGAGATCAATCGTGTTGGGTGAAGCGGTCTGCAGCAGGTGAAAGATGTGGACTCGAAGTATCTGTTGGGCGTGGTCGTTGCCCTCAATGATTAGATCGAGACGCCCCCACAGATACTCCCACGCGATTTTGTGGCGGCTCAGTAGATGATCGAAGTCGGGGGCGTGTTCAACCGCCGCTCGGGCGGCAACGCTCGGCTCGGAGATCGCCGGATCCCGAGATGTATAGAGCGAGACTGTCTTTTCGATTCTCAGCTCATCTCCCTGACTGAGGTCGAGTGCGATGTCGTGGGCGACGAATCCCGGATCGATCAGGGAGCGGCGTCGATGCTCCACCTCCGTTCCGTTGCATGAGATGCGAGTCCGAACACCTTGTGCGATGTGCACATTGGACTGACGCGTCCTGACCTGAAGGAAGAGGCACTCCTCGTTGACCTCTCCCTGCTCCACCGGGACCAGGTGGTCTCCACGGAGATCGCGATAGCGAGCCACTCCGGCGTTGTTGACGGTGCCATCGATCGCCGATCGGATCTCGATTGACCCCGACCAGTTCTCCGGCGTCAACCTAACCTCGAGGGCGGCGAAGTGATGATTCTCCATGTGCACCAGGCGCTGCTCTTGTAGGAGCGTCCTGCGGCCCGACGGGTCCTCCCACCGGACCCGCCGGTGAAGGACGCCGTCCCGGAGGTGGAGTTCCTGGCGGAATTCGAGTATTTCGGCCGATCCGAGGTCGAGCCACTCCGACTCGTCTATTCGGAAATTGAGCACAAGCCAGTTGGGAACGTTGACGAGGTCCTCGTTTTCGACCGGCCTCCCGGCCACCTCGGTAACCATCCGGTTGTAGCAACCTGCCACATAAGTCCCGGGGTAGTGCACCTCGTCCGCATGCGACTCCGCCGCGGCACCGCGTGTGGCGAAGAACCCGTTGCCCAATGTGAAGAGTGCTTCCCAGAGCCCCTCGGCCTGAGGGTCGAACTCCTCTCGGGCAAAGATCCACTCACTCATGGCTATGCAATCTGCACGTCCTCCAAGTCGGGCACGACGACATCGGCTCCCGATTCGCTCAACGCAGACGCATGTCCGCCTCGGTCGACGCCGATGACTAATCCAAAGGCGCCGCGCCGTCCGGCTTCGACGCCGGCAAGGGCGTCCTCCACGACGACAGCGCGGGCGGGCTCAACTCCCAACCGGCGAGCGGCTTCGAGGAACACTGCCGGATCGGGTTTCCCGGCAAGTCCCAGCTCCGCGGCGAGCACGCCGTCGACCCTCTCGTCGAATAGGTCGGAGAGGCCTGCCGACTCGAGTACCGCCTCCATGTTCCGGCTGGAAGAGATGATCGCCGTCTTGATATTTCGTTCGGCGAGCCGGCGCACGAGCGTGACGGTCGAAGGATAGGGACGCGCGCCTTCCTGGTGCAGCCGATCGAGGAAAAGACCGTTCTTTCGGTTGCCGAGACCCGCCACCGTCTCTTTGCCCGGCGGGTCCGAGGGATTCCCGTCGGGGAGTCCTATCTCCCTGGAGGCAAGGAAGTCACGAACGCCCTCATAGCGCGGTTTGCCGTCGATGTATTTGAGATAGTCGTCGTGTATGTCGAAGGGGCGGAAACCTTCTCCGGAAGCTCGTGCCCGCTCCGAAAGGTAGTCGTCGAAAAGTCGTTTCCATGCCGCCGCATGAACCGATGCCGTATCGGTGACGACGCCATCCATGTCAAAGATGACGGCATCGAAAAGGGAGAGATCGATAACCGGCTGCCCCCGATCCATTTCAAAACCGACATTATCTGACGCCGTGACGGGGAAGCTCGATTTGGGCTTGCTTCGTTTGTCAGGTTTCGAGCAGGCGCCTGAAGAATGCTCGGTAGCGTTGAAGAGCCAGCCTCAGGCCTTCTGTCGAGACATCTTCCTTTCGATCCCACTGGGCCTCGAGACCGCTACGGACGTCGGCGAAGTTGCGGGCGAGATGCTGCATGAGCTCCGCCACAAGTCCGTCTGCATCGCTCACGGCTCCACGAGGCTCGTCCACGAAATCGCTCTGGATTTCCTTCCAGCGTGAGAGAAAGGCAACCCGATCGCCCTCCTCTACGAGGGACATCTGCGTCTCGGATGTCGGGGAAAAGTCGCGGTCAAGATCGATCGACTCGTCGGCCCCGGTCGGACCCTGCGAGACACTTAGATCAGATTCCTCTTCGACCGTTAGCTCGTCCTCTTTGACCGGATTTGCGAGGTCCGATGTACGCGGCATGTCATCGCGTCGGTCCATTTGCACCCTCCCACGACGGTTACATAGCCTCGTGACTATCCCCTCGGCCGAGTGGTCTAACCGCTCGGGCCGGCCGGGCTTCTGGTCTGATGCATATAGAGGTGCCGGCCGATGAAAGGGAGGAACGGATGGCCGAGACCTGCTTCGTCGTGGAGGGTGTGTTGGCAGAGGGTGCAGCCGAGAAGCGAAAGCCGTACCGCGAGGAACACCTGGCCCGTGCGCGGAAGCTCGCCGATGAGGGAGCCCTCGTCTTTGCGGGAGCCTTCACCGACATGAGCGCGTCGTTGTTGATCTTCAAGGTCGAGTCCGAGGACGCCGCGCGAGCCATTATTGAAACCGACGTCTATATGAAGGCGGGGGTCTGGACCGACTACAAGATCAGGAAGGTCACGCGCGCCGTCTAAGCGGCACTTCTTACGGGACGTACTACGTTGTTTCTTCGACTCATCTCACTAACAGGACGTTTCTTCGACTCATCTCACTAACAGGACGATCCCGGGCAGGAGGAGGTTGTCTTTGCGCCGGGTGTCCGTCTTCCGAGGCGGTGGCAGCGCACCAGCAACGGCTTCTCCTGGGCACCTTCTTTGGTGCCCTGCGGCAATAGCCATTGCGCCCCTCCGTGCGCTGCCACGATGCCTCGATGGTTCAAGGATCAGCGTCGTTGGTGCGCCGCCGGGGCTGTAGTGCCGCATGGCCCGTTTGAGAGGGTCCCTCCGTCCGTTCTCAGGGGATCCACCGACAGAGTACGGAACAATCCCCTCAGAAAGCCGACCCCGACCTCTGGCCATCGGTCATGGGCCCCGCGTGATCGTTTAGCCGTGGGGCCACGACAGACTTGTCCTCTCCTCGTTGGTATGCGAACTCGGGAGAAGATGGGCGGATGGCGGATGGGTCATTGACGAGAGTGGCGCTGGTCGTGAGCATTATTGCGGCAGGGTGTGGCGGCAGCGAACCTGCCACAGAGTCAACCGCTCCTAACTCTCCTGCGCCGGTTGTCACCCCCACCGAAGGATCGGAGCGGATCGGGCTGTCACTTGGTGACCACGGCCGAACGATTGCAGTCCAGACTTCGAGCCAGATCACGCTCGTTTTGGGTGGCCGGTATCGGTGGACCGATCCGACAATCCAGGGTGCTCGGTTAGACGTACTTGCGCTCGAATCCGACGCGCCGCAAGGCGGACAGTTCTGGGAGTTGGTGCCGGAGGGGCCGGGCAGGACCTTGCTGCAGTCCGTGGGGTCGCCGGCCTGTCGACCGACGACCCCCGGCTGTCCGAGATCTGACCGAACCTATGAGGTGACCCTCGAGATAAGCGACTAGCCTCCCTAGACGCCGTCTCGGCGGTTCACTTCAACCAGCAAGTTCTTCTGCGCCAGAAGCGCGGCCCGCGTCGACAGTGGATTCAAGCGCACCGACTCGGCCTCGCTCATAACATCTATGAAGGATGTATCCGGCACGTCGTCTCCATTCGTATCCAGCATCTCGTCGTACTCCACACCGCCGTTGGCGAAGTTGAGCCACGCCGTCAAGATCTCGCGATCGAGTTGTTCCATCGCGCTCCCATTCTTGCCCGCTACGAAGATGTCGTCGTGGGCCTTCGCTCTCGTCGATGCGTCCCGTTCTTCGTTGAAAACGTTGCTCAGGAACGCCGCTATCTCCAGGTAGCAGTCGAGCTGGGCGGCGGTGAAGTCGATCTTCCCGTTTCCCTTGTACTGGTGCTGCCAGTAGCCGGCCCCCCGCGTAAGCGAAGGAGGACCGGTGATCAATACCTTGACCGAATCCGTATCCGTGCCACCGTCGTCGTCGAAGACGTCCAGCGTCACGTCGTACATGCACGCTTCGGCCCAGGAGTGTGACGCTGCAGCGACGAAATCGCGAGGGTTCACGGTCGGGCTCGGGAGAGGATCGTCGAAGGCGGGGTTATTCCGGGAGAACACGCTATCCGGTGGAGATCCGTCACCCCAGTCCCAGGTGATCGTTTCGTCGTCGCTCCCCTCGTCCTCTACCCGCGCCGGGATCTCGACCGACTCACCGACATCTGCGAAGAAGGTGGGCACGCCATTAACGTCCACGGTCCCGGTCTCATCGATCGTTATCTGCGGATCGAGATTATGGACGGTGACGCTGAACGAGTCGCTTCCAATCCCACCGTCGTCGTCGGAGAGACTCACCGTAACGGTGAACGTTCCGTTGTCGCCGTAGGTGAGGGTGCCGGCCACCGTGCCCACGTTCGCGGGCGGTCCCTCATCCCCGATCACGACCTGCCCCGCGGTCCCGGAGATGTCCGTGGAGCCGGGGTCAATCGAGCTCGTCGGATAGGTGTCGAGCCAGCCCGGATCGGTGAAGGTCGCCAGAACCGGCAGCTCCTGGTTCTCCGCCCGGCTGGTGATCTGCGCCGGATCTATTGTGACCGTTGGGCTCACGTTCGTGACCGTGACCACCGCGTCGGCGATATCGGTGTACCCGGCAGTGTTGGTTACACGAAGCGAGACCGTGTAGGACCCGTTGTCGCCGAAGGTCACCGAAGGGGTCGGGCTGCTCGAGTCGTCGTAATCACCGTCGTCGTCGAGGTCCCAAGCGTATGTGAGCGTGTCACCATCGTCTCCGTTGGCGATGCTCCCGGTTCCGTCGAGCGCCACTGCGCTCCCTTCCGGTGTGACCGGAGGATCGGCGATGACTGCTTCAGGATCGCACGCGCCGGGGGTTGCGGTGCTGACCGTGGGCGTCGAATCGTCGTCGTCGTCAGGCGACGCCGTGACTCCCAGTTCGTTGTCGGCGAACACTCGCCAGATGAGGCACTGGTTGCCGGCATCAGGATCACCAAAGAGGTCAAGCAGCGCGTCCGCAACCAGGTACCCGGTCCGAGCGTCGTGGTAACTGGGAGTGTCGGGAGTGGCGAAGAGCCCGAGCATCATCAGTTCCTCATGCAGAGACTTACCGTCCGAGAACCCGTGCTTGCCGATCAGTGCTGCGCGCTCCTCCCACATCGCCATGGCCCAGATTCGGCCGTCGTCGTGAACTTGACACCCGTCGTCGCAGAGGTCGCCGTACTCGAGGTTGTCGTCGTCGTAGGCAACGCCTCGGATGCCGTTCGTGTAATCACCGTTGTTGTACTCGCCGTAGACGGGATCGTTGTTGATCGACGTGGCGAAGGCATCGCTCCATCCCTCGCCGAGCGCTCCGGACTGCACCCCGCCCTGCAAGTTGGTATCGCTGATGATGCGCCCGCTGATCCCGTGCGCGTACTCGTGGATCACGGTGTCTCGGTTATTGGCGCGCTGGGTCCTGCGCCCGCCAGTGTCGCCCACGTACATCTGCATGCGGGGCCGGTTTCCGTCCGATCCCCCCGTGTTGAAGTTTGCGTTGTTGCGGCACAGGATGGGGTCCCCGTCACTGTTCGTGCATAGCTCCTCGGTGCCGGTTCCGTATCCATCGTCGGACTGTGCCCACACCGCGTCGCCGCCGGTTCCGCCACGACCGAAGTTGTCCTCTTGGAAGTTACGGGCGGTTTCGGTGAAGCCGAGGTCGTAGGCGTAGTCGTGGAACCAGTTCGTGTAGTAGAAGAGCTGGGAGACAACGGCGTCGCGGTCGTCACCGGTTGAAGGAATCATGCTGCTGGTTCCCCACGGATCCGTCCATGTGTAATCGAAGTGCTGGTCCGCGTTCACCGGCCGATCTGCGGCGTGCGGAGTGTCATCGTCGAACAAGTCCTGGAACGTATCGGTGTTGTTGCCCGCGGTTGTGTCTACCCCCACCCACGAACCGTCGATGCCACTGAAGGGAACGTTCGGGACCTGTGCTCCGGCCTCGGGGTCGTCGCCGGTGTGCACGAGTCCGTGGGGCTCGCCGCTTGAAATCTGGTTCTTCCGGTAGAGGATCTCGCCGGTCGCCGCATCGACGAGCACCTCGTACTCGGCATTGCTCGCGACCTCCATCAATACCTTCCACGCAGGCCGTCCACCTGTAGCAGTTGGAACCGTGACCAATTCGGTGGTGACCGGGCGCGCGTCCCGCATATCTGGAACTGCGAAGGTGTTGTGGAACCTCGCAGTGCCGATCCGTCGTGGTGCCCGGACCGTGTCGCGCGGACTCACGTTCCCCGCCGCTTTGGCAACTGCGGCCTGAGCGTCGAGCACCGGCGAAGATGGCGCGCCGAGATTCGGCGCCAGCGTCCCTCCGACGAACCAGATCCTGCTCTTCGAATCGAGGACCACGAGCAGGGACGAGCCGTGAACGTCACGACCATCATGAGTCTGCTTGAAGCGGAGAAAAACCGCTCCGTTTTGATGGTGATTCATGGTCAGTTCCAGATCGTCGATGCCCGACGCACTCTGACGGAACAGGGCCGCGTGGGCCTTGAGGAAGCTGCGCGCTGTTGCTGTAGGACCTGCGGTGCTGGGCCCTGTAAGCGCGCCTTTGCGGGCGCGCAACGAATGAGGCGTGCCCAGCTCGGTCCAGCCCACCTCGACGCGTTTCCCCAGCTGACGCAACATGGCCTTCTGACGCGCTTTGGGAGCGACCTTCACTCCCTGGAATCTCTTGTCTAATGTCTGAAGACCGCCGGTAACCCATCCCCTGGCGGTCCGCTGCCCTGCATGTGCTCGGGTGACCTCAGCGGACACCGGAACTGCAAGCAAACTTGCTGCAAGTACCAGGACGAACGCAGCCCTTACCGATCTGCTTCGTCTCGTCATAATTGCTCTCCCGTTTGTCTCGTTGGGTCCGCCGCGTGACCCGGGTGGGGGAAGCATGCTGAGGAGGATTACGGCGGGCTTAAAAATTGACTAGCCGCAACAAGTCCCCCCATCCACGCGGTCCCAAGAATTCCCACCTCCCAAGGGCATTGACGCCATCAACCCCGGGGGCTCTCATTGGAGGTCGGACTGGCGAAAGGAAAAGGGCGATGACAGCGGAGCGGCTGGCTACGTATCCCGAGTACTGCGATCTCGTAATGAAGGGTGGGATAACGAGTGGCGTCGTTTATCCCGCTGCCGTCTACTCGCTGCACGACAAGCACAAGTTCCGCTCGATCGGCGGGGCATCGGCGGGAGCCATCGCCGCTGCGGCCACGGCCGCTGCCGAACTCGGCCGTGAGTCCGGAGGATTCGAAAAGCTCAATGGGCTCAGTACCGAGCTCACTGAAGAAGGCTTTCTTCAGGGACTGTTCCAGCCGGCGAAGCCGATGAGAGCGTCGTTCGACCTCCTGTTCGCGTTGCAGCGCAAGAAGGGGAAGTTCCAGAAAGCGGCGCTCGTGACTTCGACCTTGCTGCGCCGGTTCCTCGGCTGGGGCGCCATCGCCGTCGCGATAGCTGTGGCGTACCTCGGATTGATGGTCGCCCGCTTCGAAGGGGGCCTCAACCAAGGGGATTGGACCGCATGGGCACTCCTAGCCGTGCCTCTGGTTTTCGCACTGGGGATCGGAGTCATCGTTGGGTTGGCGGCCCGCTTGGGAACGATCGCCGGCCGGCATCTTCCGGAGAACAAGTTCGGCATGTGTTCGGGGATGCCAACCGGGAAGGGTGCGGCCTTGACCCCGTGGCTTTACGAAAAGATCCAAGACTGCGCAGGTCGTGACAGCGACACCCCCGTGACATTCGCCGACCTCAAGGCGGGTGGCATAACGCTGCAGATGATGACTACCGATTTGACGGAGGCGCGACCGCTAAGGCTTCCCTTCCTAGCCGGCCGCGACTACCTCTTCTCACTAGATGAGTTCGCCGAACTCTTTCCCGAGCCTGTCATCTCTCACCTTCGCAACGTCTGTCCGGTCGAAGTCCCGGCAGACGGCGATCGACCCGAACTCCGAGGCTTCCCTCGAAGCGATCTCCCGATCATCGTTGCCACGCGGATGAGCCTGAGTTTCCCCGTGTTGCTTTCGGCGGTTCCTCTGTGGACCGAACGCAACGGCATCCATATGAGGCACTGGCTGTCCGACGGAGGGATCGGCAGCAACTTCCCGATCCATTTCTTCGATGCATGGCTTCCCACGCGACCGACATTCGGCCTCAACTTCACGAGCAATGGTTCTGCTGGATCGAACAACCCGGATGAGATCGTTTACGGGCACCGTACGGGCGGCCGAGTGCGAATCCAGTCGCTGTTCACCTTCTTGCACCAGATACTTGAGACCATGCAAAACTGGCGCGACAAAGCCCAGGGGGAGCTGCCCGGATTCAGTGACCGCATTCAGGACATCCCACTCGATGCCGCCGAAGGCGGCATGAACCTGACCATGGACCCGGAAACCGTCCAGCGGCTCGTCAGAAAGGGTCATCGAGCAGGGGAGGTCCTGCAGGAGGGTTTCGCCAAACAATGGCACGACCATCGCCTGCGCCGGTATCAAACGCTGATGCATCAGCTCCAGATCAACATCATGGGAGAAGAGGGCAAGGGGCCGGGCATGAAGAGGGTCTTCTCCGAGACCGGATTGCACGACGATCTCGTCGCGTCCAAGAACCCCGCGGTCCCTCGGGATTGGGGCCAGAAGGCGGCGGCCGAAACAGAAGATCTGTTCGGATGCGCCGGCGACTGGGGACGGGACGGCGAAATCGACTTCGTCACCGAGCGCCCGTTGAACCCGTCCCGGGTTATGCGGGTGACGCCCGACCTCTAAGCGCCGCACTTCCTGTGGACACAAGGCGACAATTGGTGTCGTCTGGTGTCCTCGCGTTTTAGGACGTCCGATGGGGGATGCGATGTTCGCCTACGCCGACGAGATTATCCAAAGGTATCCGGCTATCCGCGCGGGTGTAATCCACGGTATGGGGCTGACCAACGGGGCCAGCCCCAAGGAGTTGGTCAACGACTATCAGGCCGAGCAGCGAGTTGCCTTGGACAGGCTCGAGGGCACTTCGATTGCGGATCTCGCATCCGTAGGGGCGTGGCGCCGTGCGTTCACTCAGTTCGGTTCCAAACCAACCCAGTACCGAAGTGCACCCGAAGCGCTGCTGAGAAGATTGGCCAAACAAGGTGACATTCCGACGATTAGCACGCTCGTCGACATCGGCAACCTCGTCTCCATCCGCTACGCCTTGCCGGTTGCCGTTTTCGACTTGGCCAACATCTCCGGTGGGATCACGGTTCGATTTGCCACCGGCACCGAGGTCTTCTCGGATCTGGGATCGAGCGCCGGCGTCTCACCCGAGCGCGGCGAGGTCGTTTTCGTGGACGAGGAGGACATCGTCTGCGCCCGGCGCTGGTGCTGGCGGCAAAGCGCCACGAGCGCCACGAACCCGGCGACCATCGAGGC
>DASQUP010000288.1:0-19357 GCA_035641235.1 Actinomycetota bacterium | reverse complement strand
TGGCCTTCCTCGCAGCTCAGGAACGGGAGCCCCGTGAGGACCTCCCCGACCTCACCCCGATGGCGGCCACGCTTACAGAGAAAGCCTTTGACAACAACCGCTGGTTGTTCGAGGTGAAGTGGGACGGCATAAGAGCAATCGCGGTGTGCGCCGACGAGGAGACCCTTCTCCTATCCCGCAACCGGAGGGATATCACCGCGACCTATCCCGAACTCGAGCGATTCCATGAGCGTGTGGTTGCCCTGGAGGCGGTGGTCGACGGAGAGATCGTCGCCTTTCAGGACGGCCGTCCGTCGTTCGAGCGGCTTCAGTCCCGGATGAACCTGCAGAACGAACACGAGATCAAACGCGCCATGAAAGTTTGCCCCATCGTCTACGTCGTGTTCGATCTGCTGTATCTCGACGGCCGGTCTCTGATCGGCGAGTCGGTGGAGAGACGCAAGGAGCTTCTGTCCGAGGTCATCGTCCCGTCCAATCTCATCCAGGTCTCACACTACGAACGCGGCGCCGGAAGCGCGCTGTTCGAGGCGGCCCGCAACGCACGACTCGAAGGGATCATCGCCAAGAAGGCCGGCTCGCCGTACCGGCCCGGGCGGCGCAGCCGTGAGTGGCTGAAGATCAAGACAACGCACGATGCCGACGTGGTCGTCGGCGGATGGTCCCGTGGTGAAGGATCACGCTCGTCGAGCTTCGGCTCGCTGCTCGTTGGCGCGTACGAGGGGGATGAACTCCGGTTCCTCGGCGCAGTGGGAACGGGGTTCACCGATCAGATGCTGGCCGATCTCATCCCCCGGCTGCGCGACGCCGAGAGCGACGAGTGTCCTTTCGAGGGAGGCGTCGAGGCGGTAAGGGCAGGGCGGTTCGGAAAGCCGATCCGAGATCCACATTGGATGCGACCAGAGCTGGTTGCGCGCGTGGAATACCGGGAGGTCACCTCGGTCGGGAGGCTGCGCGCACCTTCTTTCAAAGGCCTCCGCACTGACAAGTCGCCGGAGGAGTGCATGTACGACGACATGCCCGGCCGGACCGATGGCTGACTCTCGCATCCAGCGTGCGATCGGGGGCGTCTACTCGTGGGCGGCGGGCCGCGTGTACGAACCAGTCGTCATCAAGGGATCGTTTCGTGTGCTGGGTGGAGGGCTGTACCCGCTCGTCGTCGAGCAGGGGCGGCGCGCCGTGCAGGCGGCGGAGGGCCGCCCCATCCTCGACGTCCCGGTTGGCACCGCCTACTTCACCACCGAAACGGCGGCCCGTCACGACGGCGTGGTGGTGGGGGCGGACTACGCGCGGGGAATGGCGGAACGGGCGGGACGGGATTCGGCGCGCATCGGATTGCAGAACCTCGTCGTCATGCAGGCCGACATCCATCGGCTCCCCTTCCCCGACGAGTCCTTTGGTGCCGTGCTGTGTACGAACGGACTTCAGGTAATGCCCGGACTCAGCGGCGCGCTCGGAGAGCTGGCGCGGGTCCTGGCGCCGCGCTCTCCCCTGCTCGTGTCGGTGATCGTGGCTCCAGTCGGTGCGGCGCTGCCCGGATCGGCGGCGCGCCGCCTCCCCACGATTCTCAGATCCGGGCCCGACATCGCCGGGGAGATCGCTGCGGCCGGCCTGACCGTGACGTCGTTCCGACGCTCTCGCCTCGCCTATCTGATCGAAGCAGTGAAGTAAGCCCGCTAGATCAGGCGGACTCGAACGTTGCAGTTCAGTAGGAAGTCCCGCACGCGGTCCCATTCGTTGTAGGGCTCTCCGGTAGTCACGACCTCACGGATTCCGGAGTTGGCGATCAGTTTGGCGCAGGTGAAACACGGGACTCCGGTGATGTAGATCGTGGCGTTGTCTCTCTCGACCGGAGACGAATAAAGGATCGCGTTCGCCTCGGCGTGGATGGCGATGCAGTTGTCATGCCCCCACCCGCTCACCGAGTCTTCCCGAGCTCGTGGGCAAGCTCCCTCGTCGCAATGCGGATGGCCGGAGGGCGGGCCGTTGTAGCCGGTGGAGGAGATCCTCCGGTTCTTTACGATCACCGCTCCGTGCTGGCGCCGGACGCAGTTTGACCTCGTCGCGGTCTCACGGGCGATGTTGAGGAAGTAATGGTCCCAATCGGTCCGCTCTGCCTGTGCCGGTGTCTGCGCCACGTGCCTCCCCTTGGATGCTCGACGGGTTGGATTCTGGCCGGGAACGGACGCGCCCGCAACCGGGGCCGATTACCTGGGGAGGGGCTTATCCTGCCCGGTCATGGCACGGGACCTGGCAGCCGACACCGTCAAGGACCTGCTCCGCTCGGCGTGGGTGGTCGAGGCAGCAAGGGCAGTCGTGTATCGAACCTGGGCGGATGAGGGGCCCCGGTACGAGGAGTCCGCAGGCCGGGCGGACGAGCGCGCGGGGATCGTGGGCGCGGAGCTTGGACGAAGGTCGGCCCGAACCGACGATGCCCTCGTAGAGGCTCACGCTGCGTGGATCATGAACCTCGCGGGACGGGCGCCTGGGGAGCAGCCGCTCGGCGACATCTTCGTCACCCGTCTGGGCGACTGGATGGAGGCGCACGCATCGCCCTTCCTGGGAAACGTGGCCGACCGTGTCGCTGAGCTTGGACTCGAAGAACGCGCGATCCTTAGCCTGCCGGAGTCGCTGCCGTCGGCTCCTCCGTTCGAGCCGGTCGAATCGCCCGAGATCGAGCCGCCCGGGAGGACGCTCTTCCGCTTTGCGATCCTCGGCGACCTCCACTTCGGCTCCGCGTCGGGCGAGACCATGGCCCGAGCGGCCATCGCAGACATCAACCGCTCCGGAGCGGAACTCGTCGTCCAGCTTGGAGACATCACGGACCACGGCGACCCTGACGAGTATGAGCTCGCCGCGTCGGTCCTCTTGGACGTGCAGCCTCCCCTCGTCACGATGATGGGAAACCACGATGTCTATTCGTATTCGAGCGGGTCGCTGGACGGGCGGGATCTCTTCAAAAAGCACTTCGGCAGAGACCCCGACGGAACGCTCGTTGAGCACAAGGGATTCCGCTTCGCGGTTCTGGATTCGGCGGAACATGCCGCGTCTCCCTTCGCGCCGTTCAACTTGATCACGGGGGCCTTCATGGAGGGGAAGGGCGGGGCGATCGTGCGCGGCTCGCTTTCGACTCTGCAACACGAGATCCTGGCCGACGTCGCAGCGCCGGACGGCGGCCCGGCGTTTGTGTTCCTCCACCATCCTCCCCAGCCGTTCACCGGGTTTCCGCCGGTCGTGTTCGGACTGCGAGATCAGGACTCCGGGAGGCTCCACGCCGTTGCGGATTCGGGCAACGTCTGGGGAGTGTTTGCAGGCCACACTCACCGCAACGCGCGCACGCGCCTATACGGAACGGTCCCGGTTCATGAGGTCGGGATCCCGCGCGACTTTCCATTCGGCTATGCCCTCGTGGACGTCTCCGACGAAGGTTACGCGTTCAGGTTCGTGCAACTGTCCGATGAGCGTCTACTGATGGAGGCGTACAAGAACGCCGGGCGGATACACCGCCGCTACGCGCTGGGGAGCGACGAAGAGCGCTCCTTTGTGTGGCGAAAAACGAGCGGTTCCCGGCAGTAGCCGTGGGGGCGGCGCGCCGGCAGGTTCGAGCCTCACCGATGAATTTTGCGGACGGGGTCCGTCCAAATGAGACGCGGCCTGTGAGGCGACCCTAGGAGATGGAATGGATTGGACCCTTGAGGTTGTAGTTGTTCCGGTGTCGGACGTCGATCACGCGAAGGCCTTCTATACGGAGAAGCTGGGCTTCCGCGTCGACCACGACACCCAATTCAGCGACTCCGGACAGCGTCTCGTTCAGCTGACGCCTCCTGGGTCGGCGTGTTCAATCGTCATTGGGACGCTGACCCCGTGGGTCGGCGTCCAGCAAATGGCGCCCGGGTCTCTACAGGGCTTGCAGCTGGTCGTTTCGGACATAAAGGCCGCTCGCACCGAGCTCGTGGAGCGAGGAGTGAAAGTCAGTGAGATCGAGGTAGTGGCGGAGAGCCCGAGGCGTCAGCCGGACCCGCTAGACAACGTCGGCTTCATGTTCTTTGACGATCCGGACGGCAACGGCTGGGCCGTTCAACAGATCTCGTCGCGTTCCTAGTCGGTTCACACAAGCTTCGGAGCCGCATGGATTCGAGATGTGAGCCGTTCGCGAGCAGCGCGCCGGGCTAGCCGTCCTCGGGGACGCGGTGTTTCCGGACGGTGGCGAGCGGCCCTTGTGCGAACCGATAAACGGGCGGCACCAGCACCCTAGCGATCGATAGCAGGTAGTACCAGCGCGGCACCACTCTCTGCATCTTGCGCCGGGCGACCGCGTCGAGGATGGCCGACGAGACCTTTTCGTCGCTCGTCAAGACGCGCCGCATCAGCGGATCCTTCACCAGACCCGTCATGGGGAAACCTTCGGTTGGCAAAGGACCCGGCTCGACGAGGCTGACGAAGACGCCGCGCTCGGCCAGCTCGAAGTGGAGCGCCTCCGACCATCCGACGAGAGCGAACTTGGAGGCCGCGTATGCGGAGGAACCCCGGAGCGCCAGGCGGCCTGCGATCGATGCGATGTTCACCACGCTGCACGGCGCCGCCTCCTCCAGAAGCGGCATCAGCTCTGCGGTGCAGTACAAAGCGCCGAAGAAGTTCGTCTTCATCACTTCCTCGGTCCGCCCGACGGCGGCGCGCCCATCGAATGTGCCGGCGCCTCCGATGCCGGCGGAGTTCACGAGGATGTCGCATCGACCATGGACTTCCTTCACGTGAGACGCCATCGCCCTCACCTGAGTCTTCTTCGTGACGTCGGCCGGCACCATCGAGTGCCCGTCTCCGGACAGCCCGGAGATGACGGACTCAAGTCGTTCGGCGCGCCGAGCGACTCCACAAACGGTTGCTCCCCGTGCCGCCAGATCGATGGCGGCGCGCCGCCCGATGCCGCTCGAGGCGCCGGTGACGACGCAGACCTTCCCCTTCAATTCCACTCCGTGTCCTCCTCGTGAGGCCTCGTGAGGCTCCGCGGCGTTCGGTTTCGCCCCTCCCGACCCGGGTAGGGACCCTACCTACCCGAAGGTGGGCTCCCTTGAAAGGGGAAAGATGGCAGATCTTCTTGTACTGATTTTGGTGGGTTTGGTGGTTGGTGCACTCGCCCGGCTGCTGATGCCCGGTAGAGACCCAATTGGAATACTCGGAACGCTGATCGTCGGAGTCGTCGGAGCCGTGCTCGGTGGCTACCTATGGCGAGAGATCTTCAGCGACACAAAGGGTGTCGAATGGATCGGTGCGGTGCTCACCGCCATGGCACTCCTGTGGATCTACCGAAAGATGACGTACGGGCGGACGCGCTCGAGAGTCTTATGAGAATCCCCGGAGTCTGAGCACTCCTCCCGCCACCCGCGCCGGCCGGGCCCGCGACCGGCCGGGCCATTTAATGGCCGATGGCCCCCGGAGAAGTCCGGGGGCCGTTGCGCGTTCCGGGATTGCTCGAAAATCCGCCCCTAGTGGTACACGTAGACCCTCGTCCCCACCGGCGCTTTGGAGAAGATCCACGTCGCCGCCCACATCGGCACCCGCGCACAACCGTGGCTCGCCGGATACGTCGGGACCTCGGGCCAGCCGTGGATCGCTCTCAGGCCGTCGAAATAACTCGGGTAATAGAGACCTCCGCCGCTGGTTCCGGCGAGCACTCGATGCACGGTCCAGGTTCCGTCGCGCGTTGCGCCTCCGGCGCCGGTCGAGGTGTGGAGGATGTTCTTCACCTTCCCGTTCTTTACGGTGAACAGCACCTGGCGGGTCTGATCGATCTCGATGTGGAACTTCGGCCCTTTGTGGCGGGGCTTCGGGATGTTGGGCGATGCGAGTTTGTGCCACGTCGCCTCATCGACCGTCCCGATGCGTGCCCGGCGCTGCACCTTGTTGAAAGCCAGCATCGCGTCCGCAGTCCGGGAGTCGAAGTTGTTGTTGGCGCCGGGCAGGTAGTAGCCGAGCTCGATAAGTCTTTTCTCGAGCAGTTTCACGTACTCACTCGACGAACCCGAGCGGAGGTACGGAAGACTCGTCGTCCGCGTCGAAGACCGCGCCCCGGCCTGGACATGTGAGGACGACGTGGCAATGGCTCGGGCCCTCAGCTTGCCGGGTTTTCTGACCTTCATTTTGGCGGAGAACCAGCGCCCCTTGCGGAGGAACACCTCGCGCTTCCCCACCTGCTTGCCCGAGCGGAGCAAGAACACCATCACCCGGCCCTCCGTGAGGGCAGGCTTGACGCTTCCTCGAACCCGGGCGCGCCCGAAGAGTTTCGTGGCGCCCAGCTTCACGTTCACGATGGGGCGCACCTTCACGGACACGGGGTCGCTCGCCACCTCGGACCACAGCGCCCGGAGTTTCACGTTCCGCCGTGGCGCGATTCGGAGGGAGAACTTTCCGGCGGCGTCCGTCGTTACCTCGGCAACTGTGGCATCCCCATCGACGATCGTTACGATCTGAGGCTCCTCGACCGGAGAAACAACTCCCTTAAGCCGAACCTCTCTGCCGAAGTTGATTTTGGTTCGTGATGCCTCGAGCGTTATCGACTCGGCCTCCTGGCCGAGCGCTGCTACGGGAGCCATCAAGGCCACTAAGACCGCTGCGGCAACTGCGACGCCAACGACCCTCAATCTCTCCACCGATGTCCTTTCCTGAGCTGGGTTGCCCGAAGTGTGCCATTCAGAGCCCTCGGAGGAAAGGACTATTAACTCCGGTCCGAGGTTGCGTTAGGTCGCGATGGTTCCGCCCGGCCCATCGGCGGCGCTGCGGGCCGCCACCTCAAAGACGTTGTCGCGGTAGTAGTGGCCTCCCCGCGCCATGGCCGCCGCACATGCGCCGAGATAAACGGGTGGGAACAGCAACCCCCATCGTTCGTACTGGCGGACATGGGCCAATTCGTGGCGAAGAGTCCGTTCGTCGAGTTCGTTCACCGCCAGGACGACATGACCGAACGTGATGGCCCGATATCTCCATCCCAGCCGGCGGGGCCACTCCGCCCCCTCACATATGAGGACCCCGGACACGACCCGTCTCGTGCGGAAGAACAGCGCGAACAGCAGCCCGAGGAGGGAATAGGGCGAGGCCCACAGAACGCGAGCCGCCCGTGGCACCCTTCGGCGCCTACAGCGGGACGTTCGATAGGACGAGGATGCGGGGTTCGGTCATCTCATCCATGGCGTAACGAAGGCCTTCTCGCCCGAAGCCCGAGTCTTTCACGCCCCCGTAGGGCATTTGATCTGCGCGGAACGCCGAGACGTCGTTGGCAATGACACCACCAACTTGGATCTCGCGGTGCGCGAGCATCAGCCGGTCGACGTCCTTCGTGAAGACTCCGGCCTGCAGCCCGTACTTCGAGTTGTTCACCTCCGCCACAGCGTCCTCGAAGTCCGAGTAGGTGCCCAACGTGATCACGGGTCCAAAGATCTCCTCGCAGCGCACCTTCATATCCGGGCGCGTGCTCGACAGCACGGTAGGAACGAAGAAAGGATCCTCGCGTTTGCCCCCACAGAGGACCTCTGCACCGGACTGGACGGCCTCGTCGACCCACTGAGCAATCCGCTCCAGCGCATCGCGGTCGATCAGCGGGCCCACATCGGTGTTCGCGTCCATGGGATCGCCGGTCTTTAGCTTGTTTACCTCGTCCACCAGCCGCCCGGTGAACTCGTCGGCGACGTCGGCGTGTACGAGGACTCGCTGCACGGCGATGCAGGACTGGCCGGCCTGGTAGTAGCCGCCGAAAGCGATCCGTTGCGCCGCCGTTGCAAGGTCGGCATCGGCGTGGACGATTACGCCGGCGTTCCCTCCGAGCTCCAGGGTGACCGACTTCTTCGGGCTCTTGGCCTTCAGGTTCCAGCCCACCGCCGACGAACCGGTGAACGACACCTTGGCGAAACGGTCGTCGGTGGCCAGCTCGCCGGCCTCTTTTCCTTCAAGGGGAAGCACCGAACACATCGCCGGGGGCAACTCCGTCTCACCAAACAGTTCACCCAACAAAAGCGCGCCCAGCGGAGTCTTCGTCGCGGGCTTGATTACGATCGGCGCGCCGACCGCAAGAGCAGGGGCCATTTTGTGGGCAACGAGATTCACCGGGAAGTTGAACGGAGCGATGCCCAGGACCGGCCCGAGCGGAAACCGCCTCACGATGCCCAACCTGCTACCAAGGGCCGCCTCGGTGTCGAGCCTCATCAGGTCGCTTCCGTAGCGGCGGCACTCCTCCGCCGCCCAGCGGAACGTCGAAACCGCGCGCGCTGCCTCGACCGTGGCCCACTTGAGCGGCTTCCCTCCTTCTCGCGCGATGAGGTGAGCAACTTCGTCGGCGCGCTCGCCCAAACGCCCCGATATGTGCATCAGGGCTTCGGCACGCGCGTGAACCGGGAGCTTGCGCGATTCGTCGAAGACATCCGCCGCGGCGGCCACTGCAGACTCGACGTCATGCGGAGTCGGTGATGCCACCGTCGCCACAACGTCCCCGTTGTATGGACTCCTGACGTCGAATGAGTCGGAGCCAGTTTTCCATTCACCGGCGACGAGGTAGCGCTTTACTTCGGACATGCCTGACTTCACTCCCCGGTAATTGCCTACATCGCTGTGAGGTTCGCGTACCCTCCTCTCGTGATGCTAGTCACGGGGCAGCAGGCGGCCTGCACGACACAACGGCCGAGGTGCGTCCCGTCATTTGTACAGTCCGACCTACGGGACCTCGAAATGCCGAAGATGTCGGGTCGGAGACAGCGAAATCCCCGACCATGCGGGAAGCTCGTGGGGCCGCGTGATGTTGTCCCAACGCGGGCGGACTCTTGAGGAGGGTTGAGGATGCAGCAGGCGGTGCAAGAGACTTCGGCAGCTCGGAGCCAAGGCACTCTCGCCGTCGAGGCCTCGGGTCTAACGAAATCCTTTGGCGCCACACGCGCCGTGGACGGCGTCGACCTGGCCGTCCAGGTGGGTCATGTCTACGGCTTTCTCGGACCCAACGGCGCCGGCAAAACCACCACCATCCGCATGCTCGCAACGCTTCTGCTGCCGGATTCTGGCAGCGCCCGGGTCCTCGGGCACGACATCGTCCACGAGGCCAATGCCGTTCGGAGCCTCGTGAGCCTTACCGGTCAACTTGCTTCCGTGGACGAGGACCTGACGGGCCGGGAGAACCTCGTTTTGATCGGACGGCTGCTCGGCCTATCTCGAGCAAGGGCGAAGGCGCGCGCCTCTCAGCTGCTCGAAGCGTTCGGCCTTGCGGATGCCGCCGGAAAGCAGGTCAAGAACTATTCGGGCGGCATGCGCCGGCGCTTGGACATCTCCGCCAGCCTTGTCGTAACCCCGCAGATTATGTTCCTCGACGAGCCGACGACGGGGTTGGATCCCCGCTCCCGCAACCAGGTGTGGGACATCATCCGGGCGCTCGCCAAGCAGGGAACGACGATTCTTCTCACCACGCAGTACTTGGATGAGGCGGATCAGCTTGCCGACCGGATCGCCGTCATCGACCACGGGAAGGTGATCGCCGAGGGGACGCCGGGGCAGCTCAAGGCCTCGGTGGGCTCCGGCTCACTGAGGGTCCGGCTGATCGACCCGGCTCGGCGTGACGATGCGGAAGGCATACTGGCGCACGCGCTCGGTGCGCTCGTACACCGCGAACCCGATCCGGCCGCGTTGCTGACTCAAATCTCCGACGCGGAGAGGGCCTCGTACGCGCTGGGAGAGCTCGCGCGGGCCGGGATCGCCGTCGCCGACTTCTCACTCGGGCAGCCGAGCCTCGACGAGGTGTTCCTTGCGCTAACAGGTCATCCCGCGGAGGAAACGCCACCGGAGTCCGACGAACAACCGGGAGAGGGTGATGCCGCATGAGCACTAGAGCCGAATCTCCGTTCATGAACGGCTCGCTCGAGGGCGTCCTGTCATCCGGTCCGAAACCCCAGCCCGCCAGCGCGCCGTCGGCGGCTTTGACATTCGCCTGGCGAGGGATTCTGAAGATCAAACACGTGCCGGAACAGCTCTTCGACGTCACGTTGACGCCGATCCTGTTCACGGTGATGTTCACCTACCTGTTCGGTGGTGCCCTGGCGGGGTCGCCGCGCGAGTACCTGCAGTTCCTGCTGCCGGCCATCCTCGTGATGACCGTTCTGTTCACAACCGTGTATTCGGGTATGAGCCTCAACACGGACGTGACCAAGGGAGTTATCGACCGGATCCGTTCGCTGCCGATCTCGCGGACGGCGCCGCTCGTCGGACCGCTTCTGAGTGACAGCGTTCGATATCTACTCGCATCTCTGGTGACGCTGACCGTTGGGCTCATCCTCGGATACAGGCCCGACGGCGGAGTATTCGGGGTCCTCGCCGGGCTGGCGCTGCTGCTCGTGTTCGCGTTTGGGCTCTCTTGGGTCTTCATGGTCGTGGGGTTGATAATGCGGACGCCGAACGCTGTGCTGAACCTCAGCTTCGCAACTCTCTTCCCGGTGACGTTCATGACGAACTCGTTCGTCGATCCGGAGACGATGCCGGGCTGGGTGCAGGCTGTGGTCCACAACAACCCCATCAGTCATCTCGTCAGTGCCGAGCGCGCCTTGCTCGCCGGGAATACGCCGGACGACATCTGGAAGGTGCTGCTGACGGCGGCGGCTCTGACGGTGGTCTTCGCGCCGCTTACGACGCGCCTGTACGCCAAGCGCTGAGCCTAGTTGAGTGCCTCCTCGGCGAGGCGGTCGATCTGATCAAGCTCGGCGATGGTCGGATCGAAGATCAGCTCGTCGACGCCGATGTCATCGAACCGAGCTACGAGCTTCTTCACTGCGCCGGGAGTTACGGGTGCGGAGTCCGCGATTCGGTCGGCCCACTCTCCGAGGAAAGCATAGTAGTCCTTCAGGTAACGCGCCGCTCCCGCTTCGGCATCCGGGCCCAATGCGTAGTAGCTGAGCGCCACGAGACGCGGCTCACCTGGCCGACCGTACTCACGCCACCGAGCACGCACCTTTTCGGCGATGGGGGCCATCGCGTCGGGCCCCCCTCCCCCGGACGTGTAACCGACGCCGTACTTGACCGCGCGTTCGACCGCGGCGTCGCTTGTGCCACCGATGAGGACCGGTACCTCCCGTCCGGGTAGGGGCACTACGGGCTGCCCCGATTCGGAAGGCGTTTGGCCGCGCCATACGTCCTGCATCGTCTCGAGCTGTGCCTCGAAACGTCGGCCCCGCTGCTCGAACCGGCGGTTCGCCGCCGCAAAGTCGTCCGGTCGGCCCCCCACGGCCAGCCCGAGGGTAAGCCGCCCTCCGGAAAGCCTGTCCACGGACGCGGACTCTTTCGCCAGCAGCACGGTGTCTCGAAGTGGAGCGATCAGGATGTTGGTCATGAGGCCGATCCGCGTCGTCACCGCGGCCGCCCCGGCGAGTGCGATCAGCGACTCGTAACTCGGGTAGACGATGCGATCGATGGTTGCAACCGAAGAGAACCCGGCGGACTCGGCGCGCCGGGCCCATTCGAGGAGAGTGGCGCCATCGGTGCCGGGAACGGGGTTCGGTAGTCCGATACCGATCTTCATCCACTCTCTCCTTGAGTCGCTCCTCGGATACAGAAAACAACGGACTCGAGCCCGGAGGATTCCCGCCAGCCACACCTTCTTTTCTTCTGTATGCACCCTCGGAGTGCTCGGAGGAGAAAAGAACGAGTTAGTCCTGGACGAAGGTGCACTCGCGCGCTGGTTTGTCGTGGCGCCAGCGCAGAAAACGCGCCGCGTGGCGGAAGCGATTCGACATCATCCGGTCGAACGCAACCTCGCACACGAGCGACGGCTCCAGCGACACCCACGACCTGTCTTTGCCGCTCGTCCACCGGCTCGGCGCGCCGGGGACGCGGCCGCCGGCGAAGCTCGTTCCGCCCTCGAGCGGGCGCAGCATCTCGAGCAGCTCCCGTTTCTCCTTGGCCTTGAACGACGACGTGTGCCCAACGTAGTGCAGGTTCCCGGCATCGTCGTACAGGCCCAGCAACAGCGAGCCGACTCCGTCGCCGCCCTTCGAGTAGCGGTAGCCGCCGACGACACATTCGATGGTGCGCTCGCGTTTGATTTTCATCATGGGCCGGCGGCCCGGTTCGTAGACGCCGTCGCGCTGCTTGGCTATGACGCCGTCGAGGCCCTGCGCGTCGTAGTCCGTAAGCCACTTGCGTGCGATCTCCACATCATCGGTCTGCGGGGTCATGACGACGCTGCTCGGCGCGCCGGCGAGCGTGTCGAAGACCTCATCCGGCGAGGTCGTGACCACGGCAGTGGCCAGCACGTCGTCGAGCGCGCGCCGCCGCTCAACCAGCGGACGGTCCGTATAGTCCTCGGATCCGCGCGCCAGAAGGTCGAACGCAATGAAGCCCGCCGGAGTCTGACTCGCCAGCAGACGGATGCGCGACTCTGCGGGGTGAATGCGTTGCAGCAGCGCATCGAAGTCGAATCCCTCGGCACCCGTGACGACTACCTCTCCGTCCACAATGCAGTCCTCGGAGATGGTTCCGGCCAGGAGATCGATGAGCTCGGGAAAGTAGCGGTTGAGCGCCCGCCCGTCGCGGCTGATCGCCTGCACGTCGGGACCCTCGCGGAAAACAAGGGCCCGGAACCCGTCCCACTTGGGTTCGTAGAGCCACTCGTCTCCCGCCGGGACGTCCTTACGGAGTTTGGCGAGCATCGGTTCCATCGGAGGTTTCAGTGGAAGTGACATCTGCTAATCATCCACCGCGCGTTCACTCACCGAGGAGATCCGAAGCCTTCAACGCCAGCCAGACCTCGAGGCGATCCTCCGCCGACGACAGATCCCGCCCCAGCAGCTCCTCCGCCTGCCGCACCCGGTAGCGGAGCGTGTGGCGATGAACCCCCAGCACATCGGCGCCGGGCTCCCAGCGCCCTCCGGCCTCGATGAACGCGCGCACCGAGGCCACAAGCTCCGACGACTTCCGGTTGTCGCGGTCAACGAGCGGCCCGAGCACGGAGCGGACGAAACCCTCCAGCACCGGCCGCGGCTGGCCGCCCAGGAGCAACCCGTACGAGCCGAGATCTCGTGGAGACGCAAGCCGGCGTCCCGGTCCGGCCGCTCGCAGCGCCATGACCGCGGACAGATAGGAGCGGCGGATCGCGTCGGCTGCGGCGCTCTCCCCCACTCCGATACGAAGGGCGAGCCCGTCCAGCCCGAGGTCGGGAGCTGCCTCGGCCACCTCGGAGAGCACTGCCTCCGCGATCGCCTCGGGGTCCGGATGTGAGATGAGGGCGGTTACGCGTCCCCCGGACGAGGCGGTCCGCACTGCGCCCACCCGGCTCCCGAGGGCGCCGTCAAGAGCCCATGCAAGGTCGTCCAGTGCATCAGCATCCGCATCCTCGGGGGCCTCCATGACCAGCGCGGTTAGTGATGCTCCCGGCTCGAACCCCACGAGCTCGAGCCGGCGGCGGAGCGCCGGCCCGGTCAGACGCCCGGAAAAGGCCTCGCTAAGGATGTCTCCGGCCACCCGGCGTTCGGCCTCCAGCACCGCCCGCTTGGAAGCGAGCAGGAGGCCCAGTACCGTGACCGCATGGCGCACCACGATGCGGTCGCGAGTGTCCAAGCGAGGCTTCTTCCCAAAAACGAGGACTCCTTCGTGCCGCTTCCCCGCGGTTACGGCCAGGCCCACCATCGTTTCGTGCGGCCCCACCTCCGATGACGTCAAGGGACCGTGCCTCTCGGTCAGGCCGCGCGGCAGTCCCCCCCACACCCGGACGGGATCGGGGGGATCCGCGTCGGCGGACGATTTCGCTACCACGTGGCCGCGCAAGTCGAAAAGGAGCGCCCATCCCCCGGCCAAACGTGTGATCTCATCGAGCACGTCGGCGAGTCCGGCTCCCTCGGACACAAGCGCTGCAAGCGACTCGTGGATCTCGACCGACAACCGGGCTTCCCGGATCCGCTCCTCCGATAGGCGCGACGACACCGCCTCCGCGATCGCGATGAACGGCACCGGAAAGGGGACGGCGACGACCGGGAATCCTTCTCTGTCGGCGGCCCTCACGAGTGCATCCGGGACCTCGTCGAACCCGAAGCCGAGCCCGAACCCAAGCCCGGCCAGTTCCGCCTTTACCAGACGCCGTATGAACGAGCGTTGCTGCGCCGGCGGACCAGCAAGGCCCATTCCGGTGGTCAGCAGTAGCTCTCCCCCAGTCAGCCACGGCGTCGGGTCGTTCAGCTCAGAGGTGTGAACCCAGCGGATCGGCGTGTCCAAACCGGCCGCCCCGCCCACCACGGTGAGCCGGAGGTCCTCGATTTCGACGAGATCGCGAATTGTCACACTCATGTTCTCCAGAGTGTACAAACGAGTCCCGAGCCATTTCTCCGCCCTGCACCTAAAGGCCCCTCCACCCCGGTGTTACCGTCCCCCTCATTGGGGGCGCTCGGTTTCGCCGGGCGCGGCCGCACTGACCTCCAGGGGAGACGGCCGCGCCCGGTGAAAACCCACGCATCCGTCGAGTAGTTACAGATTCGGGAATGAGGGACATGGCCCGCGATGTCTCCTCCGGGGTACCGGGACCTAATTCGAGCGATCTGATCAAACGCCGCGACGAGGCGGTGCCCCGTGCGGTTTTCAACACTGTGCCTATTTTCGTCGCCGAAGGGTCGGGCGCGGAGGTCCTCGATGTTGACGGGAACCGATTCATCGACTTCGCCGGTGGACTCGGTGTCCTCAACGTCGGCCGCGGCAACCGGCGCGTCCTCGACGCTGTTCATCAGCAAGTCGACACCTTCCTCCACGAGTGTTTTCACGTTGCGATGTATGAGGGTTACGTAGAGCTCGCCGAGGCACTAAACCGATTGACACCCGGCGAGTTCCCGAAGAAGACGATGCTCGCAAACTCCGGCGCGGAGGCCGTCGAAAATGCCGTGAAGATCGCCCGGTACTCTACCGACCGCGAGGCGATCGTGGGGTTCACAAACGGATTCCACGGACGAACTCTCGTGGGCATGACGTTGACGGCGAAAGAGATGCCGTACAAACGCGGCTTCGGGCCGTTCGCACCCGAGGTCTACAGAGTTCCGTTTGCGTACTGCTACCGCTGTCCGTTGAAACTTACGTATCCGTCCTGTGGAGTGGCGTGCGTCGACTATGCCGCAGACGTCATCGATTCGCAGATCGGGGCCGGAAACGTTGCAGCCGTCGTCGTGGAGCCGGTCCAGGGCGAGGGCGGATTCGTGGTGGCTCCCGATGACTGGTTCCCGGCGCTCCGGTCGGTGTGCTCCGAGCGGGACATCCTCCTCGTCGACGACGAGGTCCAATCCGGAATGGGTCGAACGGGGAAACTCTTTGCGGCA
Source organism: Actinomycetota bacterium (assembly GCA_035641235.1). Classification (GTDB taxonomy): domain Bacteria; phylum Actinomycetota; class CADDZG01; order CADDZG01; family WHSQ01; genus DASQUP01. Next base: position 4,052 of record DASQUP010000288.1, on the reverse strand, counting down.
GAGCACTACGGCGTCGTGCCCGACATCGTCACGACGGCCAAGTCGCTCGGGGCAGGCTTTCCGATAGCCGGGATCACAGGGCGCGCCGACCTCATGGAGTCGCCGCACGTCGGTGGTCTCGGAGGAACCTACGGAGGAAACCCCGTCGCATGCTCCGCAGCGCTTGCGGTTCTTGCGGAGCTAACGGAGACGGACATCCTCGAGCGCGCGGAGGCGCAGGGTGTGACGATCAGGGGGCGACTCGACCCGCTGGCCGATCAGGTGGGCATCGTCGGCGAGGTTCGCGGGCTCGGCCCGATGGTCGGTATCGAGCTGGTCGTGGACAAGGAATCCAAAGAACCGAACAAGGTCGCTACTACCGCGGTCGCAAAGAGGTGTCACGAAAACGGATTGTTGATCCTGAAGGCCGGTACCTACGACAACGTCGTGAGGTTGCTCGCGCCGCTCGTCATCTCCGAGGCCGACCTCCACGAGGGACTCGACGTCCTTGTGGATGCCCTTCAGTGGGCCGACGGAGGCATGTCATAGGTGCAGTACCGATGCTGATCGCAGGGGAACGCGTCGAAGGCTCCGGCCATTCCATCGATGTCGTCAATCCGGCGACCGAAGAAGTCGTCGCGGCTGTTAAATCGGCGAGTGAATCCGAAGTCGATGCTGCGGTTGAGGCCGCCCGGCGCGCCTTCAAGACGTGGAAGAAGACGCCTGCGCCCGAACGCGGCGAGATGCTTCATGCGCTGTCCGATTGGATCGGCGAACACACGGAGTCGCTCGCGGAGATCCTGACGCGCGAAGGCGGCAAGCCGCTAGTCGAAAACCGCGACGAAATGGGATGGAGTGCCAGCTGCCTCGATTTCTACGCCGAGATGGGACGTATCGAACGCGGACGCATCGTGCCCTCCGGCGAGGCCGGCCAGCTGAACCTGGTCGTCAAGGAGCCGCACGGCGTCGTCGCGGCGGTCGTTCCGTGGAACTATCCGATTCTGCTGCTGATGTGGAAGCTGGCCCCGGCGCTGGCCGCAGGCAACACCGTTGTGGTGAAACCCTCTCCCTATACACCCCTCTCGACCCTGGAGCTCGCCGAGGGAATGGCGGACATATTCCCACCCGGCGTCGTAAACGTGGTGCCGGGTGCCGCCGATACGGGTCGAGCGCTGGTGGCGAATCCCGGTGTGGCGCTCATCGCCTTTACGGGTTCGGTTGATACCGGCAAACAAGTTGCACACGCGGCCGCGGACAGACTGGCTAAAGTCCACCTCGAACTCGGCGGCAAGGACGCATTCATTGTGTGCGACGACGTCGACGTCGCCCTGGCAGCGCGTGGAGCTGCATGGGCCGCCTACCTCAATTCGGGTCAGGTCTGCACCTCTGCGGAGCGCTTCTACGTCCTTCCCCAGGTTTACGACGATTTCGTCGACGCATTTGTGGATCAGGCGTCTGGGATCGTGGTCGGCGATCCGATGCATGAATCGACCGACATGGGTCCCCTCGTTCGCGCCGTGCAGCGAGAGGCCGTAGAGGCGCAGCTGAGCTCGGCGCGGGCGGCGGGAGCACGAGTGGTCTTCGGCGGCGAACGCCCGTCGGACACCGGCTTCTTCCTCACGCCGGCGGTGCTGGTCGACGTCGACGATTCCATGGACGTCATGTCGAAGGAAACGTTCGGCCCGGTGGCGCCGATCGCCAAGGTCTCCTCTCTCGAGGAGGCCATCCGGCGGACGAACGACAGCCCATACGGGCTGGGAGCGAACGTGTACACGCAAAGACTCGACTACATGCTCACCGCAATGGAGGAGATCGAAGCGGGAACCGTGTGGTTCAACGATCCCCTCACCGACAACGAGGCGGCTCCTTTCGGGGGTTTCAAGTCATCGGGGAGCGGTCGCGAGCTCGGGGTGGAGGGACTCGACGACTTCAGGCAGACGAAACACATCCACATCGACTCGAAGCTCGATGCGAAGGCGTGGTGGTACCCCTATGCTGAGTATGTCCGTCATCAAGCCGAGTTCGGAACGGCGCCCGGTTAACTGGAAGGCAGCAGATGTCATCCGTTCGTCTCGAATCTGTTTCTAAAGTCTTCAAAGAAACGGTCGCCGTCGACGACATCTCGCTGACCGTTGAGGAGGGTGAGTTCTTCTCTCTCCTCGGCCCATCGGGGTGCGGAAAGACCACGACGCTCAGGATGATTGGGGGATTCGAATACCCGACGGGCGGTGCCATTTACCTCGGCTCGGACGACGTCGCCGGACTCCCCGCCTACAAACGAAATGTGAACACGGTCTTTCAGTCGTACGCGCTGTTCCCGCACCTGTCGGTGTTCGACAACGTGGCCTACGGACCAAAACGCAAGAAGGTTGCTCAGGGAGAGATCCGATCGCGCGTCGACGGGATACTCGAGCTAGTGGATCTCGGCGGCTACGGAACCCGTCGTATTACACAGCTATCGGGTGGACAGCAACAGCGGGTCGCCCTCGCCAGGGCGCTGGTCAACCGGCCCGGAGTCCTCCTGCTGGACGAACCGCTCGGAGCGCTCGATCTCAAGCTTCGAAAACAGATGCAGGTCGAGCTCAAGAGGATCCAGGCAGAGGTGGGCATCACCTTCATCTACGTGACGCACGATCAGGAAGAGGCAATGACCATGTCCGATCGCATCGGCGTCATGAACGCCGGGCGCTTGGAGCAGGTCGGTGCGCCGCAGGATGTCTACGAGCTGCCCGCCACCCATTTCGTCGCGGGGTTCCTCGGGGCGTCCAACCTTCTCGACGGCGAGATCGAGTCCGTCGACGGTTCGATCGCGAAGGTCCGATTGGCGGCGGGGTCGACTATCTCGCTTCCGGCGCGCCGTCTACCGGATGGGATCAGAGAGCTCCAGGTGGGCGTGAGGCCTGAGAAGCTGCACATCCACCCAGCCGGGGTGCAACGCACCCAACAAGCCGACAACGGAGTGGACGCGATCGTCTCGATCTCCACCTACACGGGCGTAAGCACCGCGTACCAGTGCACGACATCGGACGGTTCGACGGTTGTCGTCTACGTGCAGAACCTCGCAGCTGCATCGGAACCCATCGCGGCCGGCCAGAGCGTGAGGTTGACCTGGCATCCGGAACACACATTTGCAGTCGAACACGATGACACCACCGGCATGGGGGAGGTACGGGCTGATGGATAGCAATGAGCTCGAGCGTCTGCTCGCGCACAGCAGTGCTCGTTCGGTGAGCCGCCGCGAGTTACTGCGCAGGATGGGTATCGGCGCGGGCGCAATGTCGCTCACGGCCCTGTTGGCTGCATGTGGAATCGAAGGGGAGGCCGACGACCCCGAACCGGGAGGTGGTGGCGAAGAGGAAAACACACTTACAACCAACGAGATCCAGGGCCAACTCGACTTTGCCAACTGGCCCCTCTACATCGACCGGCGCAAGGGCCGCAGGCCTACGATCGACGACTTCACCGAGGCGACCGACATCCAGGTTGACTACAAAGAGGTCATCGAGGACAACGAGAGCTTCTTCGGCACGATTCGTGAGCCATTGTCCAGCGGTCAGGGGTCGGGGTGGGACCTGATCGTCGTGACCGACTGGCTGATCGCCAAGATGGCCCGACTCGGCTACCTGGAGGAGCTCGATCACGCGCGGCTCTCCAACTTTGATGCCAACGCCGGTGAGATCTACAAGGACCCGAGCTACGACCCCGGCAATACTTACAGCGTCCCGTGGCAGTCGGGGATCACGGGCATCGCGTACGATCCAACGGCCACGGGCCGCGATCTGACGAGCTTTGAGGACCTGTTCAATCCCGAGTTCGCCGGCCAGGTCGGGATGTTCAAGGAAATGCGCGACACGATGAACCTGACTCTCCTAGGGCTCGGCGTAGATCCCGCCGACGCCACGGTCGAGGATGCCGAACGCGCTCAGCAGAAGCTGCTCGAGCAGCGCGATCAGGGGATCGTTCGCCAGTACTTCGGAAACGAATACGCGGATGCCCTGGTGCGCGGGGACATCTCGGTCACGATGGCGTGGTCCGGTGACATCTTCCAACTCCAGTTCGACAAGCCGGAACTC
>DASQUP010000287.1:0-6541 GCA_035641235.1 Actinomycetota bacterium | reverse complement strand
GCTCCCGCAAGGACTTCGGCAAGTCGGTCCAACTGTTTGGGATCGGAGACCCCTGGCATCAACACCAGCTCGTCGCACCCCGCCTCGGAGTAGCCGCGCACGAACGCAAGGACATCTTGGGGCGTTGTGAGTAATCCTTCGACTATTCGCTCGACGAACGGACCGACAAATGCGTAGTAGTCGCGCATGTACCTCTCGCCCGCCTCCTTCGCATCGTCGCCGAGTGCGAAATATCCCTGCCCCCAAAGGAGCGGCGCGCCGGGCCTCCCCGCTTCCACCCACGCGGCGCGAGCCGATCCCGCGGCGCGCTCGAATGCGCGCGGCGGCCCCCCGCCGTGGACGTATCCGTCGGAATGACGCGCCATCCGATAGAAGGAGAGGTCGCTGGTTCCGCCGACCAGCAACCGGGGTCCCCCGGCACGGGCAGGGCGGGTCGCAAGCGAGGACCCGTCCCAGCGCCCCCGCAACTCGACGAGTTGATCGGTCAGGCGATCTCCCCGGCCGCGGTGGTCGACCCCGGCGGCGTCGAAATCCTCCGTTCGTGCCCCGACCGACAACCCGAGCGTCAGGCGCCCTCCCGAAAAGGAATCCACCGTTGCCGCTTCATTGGCCAGGAGCGCGGTGTTTCGCAGCGGTCCGATCACGATCGTCGTTGCGAGTTCGATCCGTTCCGTCGACACGGCGGCCGCGGCGAGGGCGGTCAGCGGTTCGAAGCAGTCCCATGCGAGCCGGTCGACCACGCCGAGGCTCGAGAAGCCGAGCTCTTCGGCGCGCCGGGCCCATTCCAGGAGCGCGCGGCCACTCGTTCCGGGAACCGAATTCGGCAGCCCCACACCAACACGCATGCCCGAAACATAGTCGCTTAGGCTCGGGGCCGGTGGCAGTGGGCGCGGCAGGCACCCGAAGTGCCGGCCTCCGGTATCGTGGGGACTCCTTATGACTACAGAGACCAGCAAGTCACAACTGCCCGTCGCACTCGACTTCCTCGACATCGACGCTCTTTTGAACGACGAGGAAAGGATGCTGCGCGACACCGTGCGCCGGTTCGTCTCAGAGCGAGTCATGCCCGGTATCGAGAAGTGGTTCGAGGCCGCGGAGTTCCCGCGGGAGATGGCCACGGAGATCGGCGATCTTGGACTCCTCGGCATGCACCTCGATGGCTACGGATGCGCCGGGGTCAACTCCGTCTCGTACGGGCTCGCGTGTATGGAGCTCGAGGCCGGGGACAGCGGCTTTCGGAGCTTCGTCTCGGTGCAAGGGTCGCTCGCCATGTTCCCGATCTGGAAGTACGGATCGGAGGAGCAGAAGGAGCACTGGCTCCCCAAGATGGCGGCGGGCGAGGTGATCGGTTGTTTCGGGCTGTCCGAACCCGATTTCGGAAGCGACCCCGCGGGCATGCGGACGTCGGCGAAACGCGACGGCGACGATTGGATTCTCAACGGCACGAAGATGTGGATCACCAACGGCGGCATTGCGGACATCGCCATCGTGTGGGCCCAGACCGAGGAGGGTGTGCGTGGCTTCATCGTCCCGCGCGGGACTCCCGGGTTCACCACGAGAGATATCCACCGCAAGCTGTCCCTGCGTGCGTCGGTGACCTCGGAGCTGCTGATCGACGACGTCCGGCTGCCCGCCGACGCAGTGCTGCCCGGTGTGAAGGGGATGAAGGGTCCGCTGTCCTGCCTCAGCGAGGCTCGCTACGGCATCGTGTGGGGATCGATGGGGGCCGCGCGGTCGTGTTTCGAGTGCGCCCTCGAGTACTCCAAGACGCGCAACCAGTTCGGCAAGCCGATCGGCAGCTTCCAGATGACCCAGGAGAAGCTCGTCAACATGCTGCTGGAGCTCAACAAGGGAACGCTTCTCGCTCTTCACCTCGGACGGATGAAGGACGAGGGGACGATCACTCCGCAACAGGTGAGCTTCGGCAAGTTGAACAACGTGCGTGAGGCGCTCGCCATTGCCCGCGAAGCGCGCACGATACTGGGCGCAAACGGCATCACGCTCGAGTATCCGGTGATCCGGCACGCCAACAATCTCGAGTCGGTGCTCACCTACGAGGGGACGAGCGAGATCCACACTCTCATCATCGGATCCGCTCTGACCGGGATCCCCGCGTTCGATTAGTGGCGCCATTCAGAGGCTCCTCCGCGTTTACCGAGGAGTGGAAGAACTTCGGGTTCCGCTTGTCCAGAGGCGTGGCGACCGTCACCTTCAATCGCCCCGACGTCCTAAACGCACTCACGTTCGAGGTCTACGCAGATCTTCGTGAGCTCTTTACCGAGCTGCCGCACCGCGAGGACGTACGCGCCGTGGTCCTCACCGGAGAGGGACGTGGGTTCTGCTCGGGCGGAGACGTGAACGAGATCATCGGCGAACTTCTGAAACTCGGCTCGCGCGAGCTGCTCGATTTCACACGCATGACGGGAACCGTCGTCCAGCGCATGAGGGAGTGCCCGCTCCCGATCATCGCGGCGGTGAACGGAGTCGCCGCCGGGGCAGGCGCCGTGCTGGCGCTTGCCTCGGACTTCCGGATCCTTGCCCAATCGGCGACGTTCCAGTTCCTGTTCACGAAGGTCGGCCTCGCCGGAGCGGACATGGGATCGGCGTATCTCCTTCCGCGCATTGTCGGACTTGGCCGGGCAACCGAACTTCTGATGCTCGGGGGCAAAGTCGGGTCCAAACGCGCCCTCGAGATCGGACTGGCCACACAGGTGGTCGACGACGACTCGCTCGAGGAAACCGCCCATGTGCTCGCAGAGCGGATCGCGTCCGGCCCCTCGTTTGCCTACGCAAGCACCAAGTTGCTGCTGTCCCGGGAGCTCGACACGGACCTCGCGGGGGGACTGGAGCTCGAGTCGTTCACCCAGGCCCTGCTCATGACGAGCCAGGACCACAAGGAGTTCTACGAAGCGTTCCTTACGAACCGGGAGCCCAGGTGGCGCGGCCGGTGACGAGCCCCCACCTATTTCTGAATCCCCAGTCGCTTGCGCCTCCGACGGGCTTCTCTCACGTAGCGGTTCCGGCCGACGGCACCACCGTTTACCTGGGAGGACAGACGGCCCACGACTCACTGGGAGGGATCGTCGGGAGGAACGTCGTGGAGCAGTTCGACCGTGCCGCGGCGAACGTCGTGGCGGCACTCGCGGCTGCCGGCGGCGCGCCGGAGCACCTCGTGTCGCTCCACATTTACGTAGCCGACCTTGCCGGCTATCGTGCGTCGCTGCCCGAACTCGGCGCCGTCTACAAAAAGCACTTCGGCCGGCATTACCCCGCGATCGCGCTGTTCGGAGTCCAGGGGCTCTTTGATCCTGCCGCGCTGGTGGAGTTGGTTGGGATTGCCGTTGTTCCAGAACGTCAGTGAGCGCAGCCGAACGGTGGACCTCGGAGCTCGACGCCTGGGGGCGATTCCTGAGGAGATCGCCAGGGCGGCGCCCGAGCCGCCGTGGGGCTTCCCCGTCGGCCTGTGGCGCGAGCGCGAAGCCGAAACCTCGGCAGATAATCCCTCGCGGCGTAGAGGGCTCGAGGCGCTGCCGAACGGCGGAACGGTGCTCGACGTCGGCAGCGGAGCCGGAGCGGCGGGATTCGCTCTAGTGCCGCCCGCAGGTCTAGTCGTCGGTTTCGACCAGAGTCCGAAGATGCTGGAGGCCTTCGGCGAGCGAGCCGAGGACCTGGGTGTAGCGCATCAAGAGGTAAACGGGACATGGCCCGCCGAGGCAGGTCGCGCCCCCGAGGCAGACGTTGTCGTTTGCCATCACGTCTTCTACAACGCCCCTGGGCTAGAGGAGTTCGCCCGTTCGCTTGGAGAACACGCACGGCGCCGGGTCGTCGTGGAGCTCACCGCATTGCATCCGATGACGGCGTTCAATCACGTATGGAAGCATCTCCATGGGCTCGACCGTCCAGAAGGCCCGACTGCAGGCGACGCACTCGCAGTTTTGCGCGAAGCCGGCATCGACGCCCACATGGAACCCTGGCTGCGCGATCCGCGCCCGATCCGCGATCGCTCCGAGTTCGTCGCGTTCGTGCGACGCCGGATGTGCGTCGGTGCAGAGCGAGACCCCGAGATCGACGAGCTGCTCGGAGAAGAGCGGTCGGCGGGCACGCGCGAGGTGGCGACGATCTGGTGGGACATCTGAGGATTCCTCAGAGGAGTGCGAGAGCGTCGAGGGCCAGGTAGCCCGATTCGACGTCTGTTAGCCGACCCGACCTCAGGTGCTCCCGGAATTCCTCCAGCGACATGAGCTCCACGTCGACGAACTCCCCCTCCCCCATCTGCGGATCCGCGATCCTCACGCAATCGAGAGCCGCAAACGTGTGGCGCGATCGCGTCGAATAGGCACAGTCGAAACTGGTCGCAACCGCGACGAGGTCGCCCTCGAACCCCGTCTCCTCCCGAAGCTCTCGCCGCGCGGCGCCGGCGGGCGTCTCGCCGGGGTCCACGACGCCGCCCGGCATGTCCAAAAGGACCTCCTCCGGCCCCGGCCTGAACTGCCGCGCCAGGACCACCTGTTTGTCGGGCGTAATGGCGAAAACCGTCACGATCTGCTCTTCGAGTTTGATCTCGAAGACACGGATCGACCCATCGGGCAAACGGTAGGTGCGGTCGACCCAGCTCCGGTAGCGCGCCTTGTGTACCTCTTCATCGAGTTTGGTCCAGTGGCCAGACATGTCCCCACGATAGAAGACGGCGCTCGACGGCGTGGGGCGCGAGGATGGGCGCATGAGGACGATCGCACACTGGATCGGCGGGCGCCCCAACGAGGGCGGCGCTGCGCACCACGGCGACGTCACCGATCCCGCCACGGGCGAGGTAACCGGACGGGTGGCGTTCGCCACTTCGGCCGTCGTGGATGAGGCCGTGGCCGCGGCGGGCGCTGCGCTGGCGTCGTGGAGGAACGTTTCCCTCAGCGGGAGGACCCAGATCCTGTTCCGCTTCCGTGAACTCGTCGACGCGCGAACCGACGACCTCGTCCGCATCATCACCTCCGAACACGGGAAGGTGGGCGAGGACGCTCGCGGCGAGATCTCCCGCGGCAAGGAAGTGGTTGAGTTCGCCTGCGGGATCCCCCATCTCCTGAAGGGCGCATCTTCCGAGAACATCTCGACGAAGGTCGACTCGTACTCGATTCGTCAGCCGATCGGAGTTGCCGCGGGCATCACACCGTTCAACTTCCCGGTGATGGTCCCGATGTGGATGCATCCCATCGCCATCGCGTGCGGCAATACGTTCGTCCTCAAGCCGAGTGAAAAGGACCCATCAGCGTCCAACTTCGTGGCCGAGTTGTGGCAGGAGGCCGGGCTCCCCGACGGTGTCTTCAACGTCGTTCACGGCGACAAGGTCGCCGTGGATGCGATCCTTGCCCATCCCGATATCGCCGCCGTGTCGTTCGTCGGATCGACGCCGATCGCGCGCTACGTATACGAGAACGGCACCAGAGCGGGCAAACGTGTGCAGGCGCTCGGCGGAGCCAAGAACCACGCAATGGTGCTGCCCGACGCAGACATGGAGCTGGCGGCCGATGCACTGACATCCGCCGCTTACGGGTCGGCAGGTGAGCGGTGTATGGCGATCTCCGCGGTGGTCGCCGTAGGAGCGGCCGGCGATGTGCTGGTGGAGGAGCTGAAGCGGCGCGCCGAGGACATCGTGGTCGGCCCCGGTCACGATGCAAGCTGCCAGATGGGACCACTAGTCACCGAGCAGCATCGTGACAGGGTGGCCGGTTACGTCGATGCCGGAGTTGCCGCCGGCGCGGAGCTCGTCGTCGATGGGCGCGACCTCAAGGTCGAGGGTTACGAGAACGGCTTCTTCCTCGGTCCCTGTCTGTTCGACAATGTGACCACCGAAATGTCGATCTACACAGACGAGATCTTCGGTCCCGTGCTAATCGTTGTGAGGGCAGACACCTTCGACGAGGGGCTCGCCATCATCAACCGCAATCCGTACGGGAACGGGACTGCGATCTTCACCAACGATGGCGGCGCGGCGCGGATGTTCCAGAACGAAGTTAACGTCGGGATGGTTGGGGTGAACGTGCCGATCCCGGTTCCGATGGCCTATTACTCCTTCGGAGGATGGAAGAGCTCCCTGTTCGGCGATTTACACGTCCACGGCATGGAGGGCGTGCACTTCTACACACGCGGAAAGGTGATGACGACGCGCTGGCCCGATCCGCACCACCGCGGCATAGACCTGGGCTTCCCGACGTCGTCTTAGCCGTCGCCGTTCTGTTCGCGTTTCGTTCTGTTCGCTGTTTGTCGCAATTTCCCCCCTGGCGCTGCGAACAGAATGAAGTCTGGCCTAGGCATCGAGCGCTGCTAGAGCGATCGTCCGAAACTCGCCCTCCGGTCTTCTTTGGCATAAAAGTTGCGCCTGGCGCAACTTTTCGACCAAAGAACCATGGGGCGCGCAGTAAGCAAAGGGGTCCACGCTACCGGTACAGGTCGCGCGCGATGACCTCTCGCTGTATCTCGCTCGTGCCCTCGTAGATGCGCGGCGCGCGCACCTCCCTGTAGAGGTGTTCGAGCAGATGGCCCTTCTCGA
>DASQUP010000286.1:0-2132 GCA_035641235.1 Actinomycetota bacterium | reverse complement strand
TCTCAAGATTGTCCTCGAGGCTCAAGCGCAGATACTCCTGTTGGGCATCATCGCATTCCGCGAGTATTCCCCGATGGGTGGCTCGGAGCAGCCTCGAGCAAGTCTGTGGGGCGCCATACGTCGCAAGATGTCGAACCAGATCGGATCCTGCGTGAACGCAATGATCCGAAAATCAGAGAACTCGTGAATCAGGAGTTCCGCAAGTTTGCGGCCTTCAGTTGGGAGGAACCAGGGCGACTATGACATCGAGGTGCACGACCAACCCGTCCTCCTCCTCGTCAAGCTCACATGCGAAGGTTGTCAGCCCCGCCTTCGTCCCGAAGGACTTGGAGAAGAGAACGGTCCCGTCGGGAGCGGATACGGTGATGGCCTGGAGAACGATGTGGTCACCGTCGAGGGTCCACGCCGTGGCCCCGCCACCCCTGGTAGTCACTACCATGACGGTGCCGAATCCCTCGCATTGAACCGGGAAGGGCTCGGCCAGCCCCTTCCCCGACGGCACCTTGGCCAAGGCCATGCTTGTGGTCACGGTAAGCAGACCGATCGCCAAGACTGCTGCCAGTAGCATCCGCCGCATTGCTGCCCCCTCACACGTCGGGATCGTCTAGTTCTACACCTGTGCTGCCGGCGACGCAACATGCGGCTAGCGTACGAACGTCACGGAACATGACGCACGCGGGTCCACAACGGTGTCAGCGCATAAGGGAGTGCTTGCGCTCGCCACAAGCCCACGGACGCCGCCGGAGCCAGCGTTCCCCTCGGTTCCGAGGCCGATACCTTGGCGGCAGTGACGACCCTACCAACCGTGATTGCGCCCGGTCTTGAACCCCGGATCTCTGCCACACGGTCGAGACTTCTTCGTGCGCCGCCTAGCCACGAGAGGGACGTAGCGGAAGCGCGGCCCCCGCCAGCAAGTCTGCATCGGTGTTCATCTCGCGAGGAACCCAACTCAGCTCGCGGTCCGAGAAGCTGAAGAAAGCGTCCCGGGCCATCCCGCGCAGCTGCTGAAGTTCCACCGACCTCAGCTTCACGTCGTCCAGGACACTCTTCACCAGCAGTTCGGAATCGGTGAACACGCGGATCTTGTCCACGTGGTGGCGCTTTGCCATCGTCAGCCCCTCGAGGAGTGCCCGGAATTCGGCGACGTGGTGATCATCTGTGTGTCCGATGGACTCGGAGATCGCTTCTACCAATAGGTTGTCTGAGTTCTTGAGGACAGCTCCTATCGCGGCCTCTCCGCTCGCCTGCCCTTCCGCCGCGACGATCCCCCCGTCCGTGTGCAGGGTGTAGAGCCCCGGACGTGGTCGAGGGGGCTGTGTAATCGCGCCCTGTGCTCCGACCGAAGAGTCGCTCATCTGCTTCTACCTCCTTTCACGCTTCGGCGCGTGTCAACCCTTCCGAGACAGTTCTTGAGGGGATCATTGTGTCGTGGCGGTGTCCTCCTGTTCCGGCTTGTTGATCCACGCGGCCTTGGGTAGCGCCGGCGGTGTCGGTGGGTGTCGGACGAAGCGTTCGGGGTGGGCGGCGTAGGCCGCATCGAGAACCTCGGCGCGGTGAGCGCGGATCGTGTCGGCGCGGCCGTAGTGGACATCGGCGGGGTGTACTGATTCGCTCTCCTTAAGCCCGATGGCTACCTTCTCGGCTCATACCGCATCGCCACCGCCCCCGACCCGAACTCCAGCCGGCTCACGAGCTTCAAGTCGACAGGCATCGATAGCCCCGCGAACAACGTCGGCCCATGGCCCACTAGCCTGGGCTGCACCACGAACTCGTACTCATCGATCAATCCCAGCTCTGCCAACGCAAGAGGGAGCTGCACCCCTCCCACGAATAGTCCGTTCCCCGACTCCCGCTTGAGCTGCTGAACGGCCTTCCCCAGATCCCCGCGCACGAGCTCTGCGTTCCAATCGACCCGGTCCAGGGTGCTCGACACGACGTACTTCTTTGCCGCGTCGATCGTCCGGGCGAAGGGTTCCATCCAGTCGGGCCTCTCCCCTGTCCGCGTCGGCGGCCGCCACGCTGCCTCCATCATTTCGTAGGTCACCCGGCCAAAGAGGAGGGCATCGGCCCGGTCGAGGTTCTCGACCGCGTGACGATGCAAGTCTTCGTCCGCGAACATCTCACGATGATCG
>DASQUP010000285.1:0-5003 GCA_035641235.1 Actinomycetota bacterium | reverse complement strand
CCCGAGTCGCTCGCCGGCTTCCCGCCGCGACAGGTGACGAAGGAGGGCTATCTGCGTGGAGACCGGAACGACTGAGCTCGCCCTGCCGGGCCTGGAGATCCCGCCCGAGCCGAAGACCCAGCCGAGCGGCGAGCGCGGCCGTTGGATCGAGCGCGGGCCCTCGGGCAAGCTCATGCTCTTCTCGGGCCGCTCCAACCCCGTGCTCGCCGGCAAGATCGCCGACCAGCTCAACATCGAGCTCGGCGACGTAGACCTCAAGACCTTCTCCAACGGCGAGACCTACTGCCGCTACCGCGAGTCCATTCGCGGAGCCGACGTCTTCATCGTCCAGTCCTGCTATGGGCGTCCGACGAACGACTACCTGTGGGAGCTCCTGATCATGATCCAGGCGGCCAAGCTCGCCTCCGCCAACCGGATCACTGCGGTCGTTCCCTGGTACCCGTACTCGCGCCAGGACAAGAAGTCCGCCCCCCGCGAGCCGATCACGGCGAAGCTCCTCGCCGACGTGCTCGAAGCGGCCGGCGTCGACCGCGTGCTCACGATGGACCTGCACGCCGGGCAGATCCAGGGCTTCTTCCGCATTCCGGTCGACCACATGACCGCGCTGCCGCTCTTCGCTCGCTACTACCGCGAGTCGCTCGCGCTCCACGGGGACGGCGTCGTCGCGGTGTCGCCCGATCCGGGCCGGGCCAAGATGGCGAACAAGTTCGCGCAGATGCTCGAGGCCGACTTCGCGATCATGAACAAAAACCGGCCGGCCCACGACGTCGCAGTCGTCACCGAAGTGATCGGCGACGTGCGCGGAAAGGTGGCGATCCTGAGCGACGACCTCATCGTCACGGGAAGCACGCTCATCACGGGCGCCGCTGCCCTCAAGGAGGCCGGCGCGACCGAGGTCTATGCCTGCGCGACGCACGGCCTCTTCCCCGACGACTCGCTCAGCCAGCTCGCGGCGAGCGAGCTGGCCGGCATCGCGCTCACAGACACGGTGCCGATCAACGAGCTCGACCGGCCGGCCAAGATGACTGTCCTGAGCGTGTCCGGCATCCTCGCGGAGACGATCCAGAACGTCTTCTCCGACGAGTCCGTCTCGGCGATCTTCGCCGGCGAGAACCAGCTCTTCTGAGAGAAACGGCTCAACCATGCGGGTTGGGACGTTCTTTCTACGGGAGTTTCTACCTGCTCGTCCAGAACTCGACGCGCAGGTCCGGTCCTCGACCGAGAGGAGAGGCTCCCTTCGACGCGCGGAGCCCTGATTATGGGCGTTGAGAGGGGAGCGTCGGCAGGGCGGATGGACGCGATACGAAAGAGGGGCCGCTTCAACGCGGCCCCTCTCACGACGTCAACGGGTTAGTTCGGCCGGCCTACGTGAGTGCTTCGGTGATCACCTCACAGAAGAGGGTGAAGTCGCTCTCCGCCTCCGGGTGGGGCCCCTTGAGGATGACCTCGGAGGAGATCAACTCATTCGTGTCCAAATCAAACGTGTCGACGAATGTCGCGACACCAGCGTCCCGTAGGAGCACCGGGCCGTGGGCTGTCTTGATCTTCTCCGGCAGGCCTTTGAAGCTCGTGACGAAGGTGATCGTTCGCGCGGCCTCGTCGATGATTGGTTCGACGTCCGTGAACTGACCGGCGTTCGAGATGATGACGGACTTCCCGTTGGCGGCGGTCAGGGTGCTCTTCACCGACGCCGTGGACGAGAAGCGAACGAAGTTGCCGTTGCTGTCGAAGAACGCTTTGTCCGTGAAGACGCCCCTGGAGACGATGTCGACCGTGATTCCGCAGACGTCCACGTCCTCTTCGGTGTCGAAGAAGTTCGAGTGGAAGATCTCCGGCTTTGCTCCGACAGCGCTGGCAGGCAGAACGGCGAACGCCATGACGAGCGCCCCGACCAGCACGCGGAGGCGAGTGAATCGCCCCATAGAACCTCCTTCTCCTCACGGGAGTGAGGGCCGCTAGAAAATGACGAGCGACACTAACTCCGGACGAAGGCCGGGGTCAAGGCCTCGGGCTCGAACCTCGTGGACGGAGGGCGCCGGCTCCTTGGACATGGCGGCGGCGGCAGACTAAGAACCTCTAACTCAATGGAGAAACCCGTTTCGCGGTGTCGAAGTCCGTCGGCATCCGTCGTCAAGCTCGGGAGGATGTCGATGCGCGCGAAGCCGTGGGAGGTGCCGGACGGGCTGTGGGAGCGGATCGAGCCTCTGCTGCCGGTGAGGCAGTGGCGTTTCCGCTATCCAGGCCGCAAGCCGGTCGACGACCGGCGAGTGTTGCAGGGGATCTTGTTCGTGTTGCACACCGGGATCGGCTGGGAGCACCTCCCGCAAGAGCTCGGCTTTGGCTGCGGCATGACCGCTTGGCGGCGGCTTCGCGCCTGGCAGCAGGCCGGAGTGTGGGAGCGGCTGCACGAGCTGCTGCTCGCCGAGCTGCACGCGTCCGATCAGTTGGAATGGGAGCGCGCGATCGCCGACTCCAGCCATCTGCAGGCGAAGAAAGGGGCGCCAAAACGGGTCCGAGCCCGGTCGACCGCGGTCGCGCCGGCAGCAAGCACCACCTACTCGTAGACGGCGGTGGCATCCCACTCGCCTGGACTGTCACCGGCGGCAACCGCAACGACGTCACCCAACTGCTCGAGCTGCTCGACCGCGTACCACCTGTCCGCGGCCGCGTCGGCCGGCCGCGGCGCAGGCCGCGGACGCTGATCGCCGACCGCGGCTACGACCACGACAAGTACCGTCGGCTCATCTGGAAACGCGGAGTCAAGCCGATCATCGCTCGCCGCCAGATCGAACACGGCTCCGGCCTCGGCCGACACCGCTGGGTCGTCGAACGCACCTTCGCATGGCTGCACAACCGCCGCCGACCCTCATCCGCACCGACCGCCGCGACGACATCCACGAAGCTTTCCTCGCACTCGCCTGCTGCCTTATCTGCTGGCGGCAGTTGGAGTACTCATCGAGCTAGGACCGCTACGTCCCTCGCGTCCCTACGAAACTCCGGCAGGCTGGAGCTGCGCACGAATAGCCGCGCGAGTGCCCTCGATGTCGAAGCAGGCGTATTGATTGTCGTGCATCAGTCGGCGCGCGATTGTAGTCGCCTCTGACTCAGTTAGGCTCCCCTCAGCGATCTCGGCTTCGAGTGCTCTCTGTAGGCCGCGCCGGGCCTGGATCGAGTAGGCGATGGCTGCCGTCGGCCAGAAGGTGTCGCCGCCGAATCCGAATAGCTTGTTACTCGGGACAGTGTGCAAGAAGCGGCGTACAAAGTCAGCGGAACTGTATGGGTCGATCGACCACGCCCAGCACATATCGACCCACACATTCGGATAGTGCTTGGCAATCGAGACAAGCTCATCGCTGTACGGATATGAAGTGTGCATCAGCACGAACCGCGCCTCGGGATACCGCGCAAGGAGGGGGCAGAGATTTCCGGCCCGGACCCAGTCGATCGGCATCTGGCCCGTGCCCGCATGATGGCCCGTGTGAAGCTTGAACGGCAGGTTGTGCTCGACGGCAAGCTCGACACCACGCGCCCAGCACCAGTCGCCCAACGCCAGCCGGGTCGCCTCGTCCTCGCGACCAGCAAGAGCGGCGGCGAGCGCACGTGCCGCCTCCTCGTCCGACCGCTCCTCCCAACGGAGGGTACGCGTGTACGCGTGCTGAGCCTTGACGGCGATCGCGCAGGGCGCGTAACGCCGAAAGATCGCGGCCAACGCCTCGCGTAGGTCGTCGAGCCGAGAAACTTGGATACCAGTTTCCTCCCGGATCTCCTCGAGCTTCACGTCACCGTTGGCGAAGCCGGCCCAAGAAAGGTCGTAGAGAAAGAAGTCCGCGCCGGACGCATCCGGCTCGCACGCCCACTGAAAGTCATCGATCTGGACGTGATCGAGACCGGCGACCTCGCGCAGCAGGCGAAGCCGCTCGGCAGGCCGCCGAAGCTCGTCTAGCCGCGGCTGCGCAGCCTCCAAGCCCTCCGGCGTGATCGAATCGAGGTCATAGACTTCACGCGCAATCAGCCGAACGGCCTCACCGTAGCCGGTGTATTGCGTCGCCTCCCACGCATCACGGATCCCCGAGAAGCGAGCCTCGAGATCGCCAGCCGCCGGGTCGAACAGCCGCTGAATCGCGGCCTTCGTCGCACCGGCAACCTCCAGATCGCTCGGCACGTAGTTCATGAAGAGGTCCTGAAGGATGTCGGGACGATCGTCGCCCCACCCCGACTCGCCAGCCTCCTTCATTCGCTCTATCAGCTTCGCGTTGTCGCCCGCCCACTGGTCCTCAGGGAGCAAATGCTCGTGGGTGTCCACAAGCGCGAGTGAACTGATCTCAAGTTCGAGGTCAGTCTGCGTCGCCACCAATGACTCCTTTCCTGGATAACTCTCGCCGGACGGTTTACCACTCGGCGGTCGCACGTTACAGCTCGCCAGCGTCGCATCTCCTAGCTGCAGCCGGACACCTCATTGAGTTAGGACCTCTAAGCGCCGCCACGCCCGTCGGTCTCCGCCGCTTAGTCGATGTCGAAGCGAATGAGGACCTTGCGTTATTCGTCCCTGACGCTTGGAGCGGCGTCCGGCGAGGGAGCGTTCGCGCTCATGGCCCGCGCCGGCCAACGGAACATGGCCACGACCAGCATCTACCTGCACCTAGCGGGAACGGTGTTCAGGGACGAGGCGGAACGTCTCGAGGAACGGTCGCTCGGCCAGGTAGAATGCTCTACCGATCTGAGGTCGCCTGAGGGCACCTAGCGTGACCTGAAAGGCCTAACCATGCTGTGTAGCGTCGTCTGCTAGCCGCTCTGTCCGATGGGCGGCTGAGAGTGCGGGGCGGCGGCACGACACTCACAGGCGCGCCTCACGCGGCGGCGGCGGCGACCGTGCGCCCGGGTCGTGCCCGGGCGGCGCGGCCCCCGCCGGCCGATCGGTGCGGCGCCCTTCGCTAGACTTGGCCGCCGGACATGGCCGGCGAACGCGTCAAGCTCGACGTCAAGCCCCGCGAGACGAGCGGGAG
>DASQUP010000284.1:0-24013 GCA_035641235.1 Actinomycetota bacterium | reverse complement strand
CCATTCGTGAACGACGCAAGAGCAGCAACGCGTAATGTATCGCCCGCTTCGCCACCAATTCCCTGAGCCACCTCGAGTGCGGCTCCGACGGATTGCTTCGCAGCTTCAACCAGGCCGGGGTCGAGCCCCGCAACGGAGCCGTCGATGTCCGCCCGGTAGGCCGCGTTGGTGAGCGAGCCGAGGACGCCGATCCCGAGGACGGCTCCGACCTGACGGGTGGTGTCGTTTAGCGCTGCTCCCAGCCCGGCGTTCTCCTCGGGCACCGCGGCCATCACCGCGTCGGTCGAGGGGATGAAGACAGAACCGATCGCAATCCCCAATACGAATAACCCACTACCGAGCAACAAATAGGGGGTCCCCGGTTCCACCTGCGCCACAACTACCAGGAACGCGGCGACTCCGAAGAGGCCGGCACCCGCCGCTCGTCCCGTCCCCACTCTGCGAACCAAATGCCCTCCGGCATGACCCGCGAGCGCCACTCCGGCCACGAGCGGCAACATGCGGATGCCCGCCTCGAGCGGCGTGTATCCCTTGACGATCTGGAGATACTGCGTCAGGTCGAAGGCGAGCCCCGCCATAGCGAACATTGCCAGGGTAATCGCGATCGCCCCCCACTTCAGTCGGGGGTTTTGGAACAATCGAAGGTCCAACATCGGCTCACGAACGCGACTCTCCCGCACCAGGAACCCGATCCCCGCGACCGCGGCAACTCCAAATCCGGCAACGACTTCTCCGCTCAGCCATCCTTTGGAGGGCGCCTCGATGACCGCGTAAACCAGTGAGCCCAGTGCCGCAGTGGACAGGATCATCGCGATGATGTCCGCCCGCGGGGGTGATGGATGCCGGCTCTCGGGGATCAGGAACCAACCCGCAACCAGGATCACAGCGACGATGGGAACGTTGATTAGGAACACCGAGCCCCACCAATAGCGCTCGAGGAGGAATCCTCCCAGAACTGGGCCGAGGGGGATCCCGATGTGTGCTAGTGCGGCCCAGATCCCGATCGCCCTGATCCGTTCGGAGCGCGGAAAGACGTCGATGATGATCGAGAGTGTGGCCGGCATTATCAGCGCTCCGCCAATGCCCATTACGGTGCGCGCAGCGATCAACTCGACGGTTGATCCTGCAAAGGCGCCATAGAGGCTTGCGCCGGCGAACACTACAAGCCCGAGCTGAAGGAACCGTTTTCTTCCCAAGCGGTCGCCGAGCGTACCCATGGTTAGGAGGAGTCCGGCGAAAACGAGGATGTAAGAGTCCACGATCCACTGCAGTCCGGAAACCGATGCGTTGAGGTCCCGTTGCAGAGTGGGCAGGGCGATGTTGACGATCGTGTCGTCGATGATGATGATCACGAGGCTTACGGAGAGCGCCACGAGTGTCCACCAGCGCAGTTCGTACTTGCGCTCTCGCCCCTCGGAATCGCGCGGAGACTGCACAACGGCGCTGCTCAAATGTGTTTGGGTAATGCCTTCGTTCGATGCGTGTCTCACCGGGTCCTCCCTTCCAGACCGGGGACTACTTCCTTCGAAGCCAGCCGGGATCTCCATCTCATGTATTACTGGATGTGTGTTGTTTCCCGGACTACAATGCGTTTATGAACAATTTGTTCGATTGTCGGGTCGTCTGCCAGCAGACGTCAACAACCAAAGATGAGCGACGTGTTCGGTTCCGAACGGAACGGCGCAGATTGTCTGGGAACGGACACGAAACGGAGGCTATTTGTGAACTCAGCGATGACAGATCGACGTGTGAGGCGAACGCGAGCATTGCTCGGGAGCGCCCTCCTGGCGCTCATTCAAGAAAAGGGGTACGACCGCATCACGGTCCAAGACATCCTCGACCGCGCCGACGTCGGACGGTCGACCTTCTACGCGCACTTCCGTGACAAAGACGAACTTCTCCTCAGCGGATTCGAGGACATTCGTGTGGCCCTTGCAGCCGAGCGAACTGCAGCCGAGAGCGGGACTGCACGCAAGGTAGACCTCCTTCGGCCGTTGCTCGCCGTCTTCCGGCATGTCGAGGCACACCGGGAACTCTGGGGACCCTTGACCCAAAAGGGGGGAGCCGACCTAATCATCCGCGTCCTTCGGGAGAGCGTTGCGGAGTTAGTGCGAGAGCACTTCCGCGTTCAATTCTCCGAAGAAAACGAGAATCAGCTTCAACTCGAGGCAGCCATGCAATTCGAGGCCGGCGCCTGCATGGGCCTTCTCATCTGGTGGCTGGACAACGACATTCCTCTTTCGGCCGAGGAGGTCCACTCGATCTTTCGGAGGATCAGCACACAGGGTGTGAGGCGCTTCCTTGCCGCGGCGTAACCAAACTCAGCGCGCGCGACCGCCATCTCCACCTGGCTGGCAGCGCCCGGTTCCGTAACCTCGCCGCGGAATAGTGCTTCATCTTACAGAGTTGGGGGAATAGCAGGGGAAAACTCGGGGAGGAATCACGTGATGGATGGCCGGGGAGAGGTCCGAATCGAGCAGTCCAAGAAGTGGTTGCGCGGCTACATCGGCGGCCAGCTGATCTTCGATACCAAACGCCCACTCATGGTGTGGGAGAAGCCGTACTACCCCACCTACTACGTTCCCGAATCCGACGTCGCGGCGGGGCTCGTCGCAAACGGAGAGATGAAAGAGACGCGCGGGATCGGGGAGGGTGAATCACTCGACATAAAGACCAACGGCCTTGCCCGGGAACGCGCCGCGATTCGTTTTCCATCCACCGACATAGACGAGTTGCGCGAACAGGTTCGCTTCAGGTGGGATGCGATCGACGAGTGGCTCGAGGAGGACGAACCCGTCTACACGCATCCCCGCGATCCCTACACCCGCATAGACATCCTCAACAGCTCGCGCCACGTCGAGGTCGTCGTCGACGGCGTGAAAGTTGCCGAGACCCACAAGCCGACGATCCTGTACGAAACGGGATTGCCGCCGCGCTATTACATGCCAGTCGGAGACGTCGATACGGAGCTGCTGACTCCGTCGCACAAGCAAACCCATTGCCCGTACAAGGGAACGGCCGAATACTTCTCCCTCGCCGTCGGCGACACCGTCCACGACGATTTCGTTTGGATCTACCGAACGCCTCTGCCGGAGAGCCAGAAAATCGCCGGGCTCGTCTGCTTCTTCAACGAGAAGGTCGACCTCTACGTAGACGGCGAACTCCAGGAACGCCCGCAATCCCCCTTCAGTTGATCCGAACTGTTCGCGCTGAGCTATCGAATCCGATGAATGAGCGCGAACAGTTCGAGTGGGGGCTAGGTTGATTCGCGCAGGATCAGTTTTGTGTCCAGCACAACGTTCTTCGGCTCGGCCTCGCCGGACGTGATCTGATTCACCAACATGCTTGCAAGTTCCCTGCCCATCGCCTCGATCGGCTGGCGAACGGTCGTGAGTTTGGGACTGGCGAGCACGGCCGCCTGAGAATCGTCGAATCCGATGACGGCGACGTCGTCGGGCACATGCCGCCCGGAGTCGAGCAGCGCCCGCAGAGCGCCGGCCGCCATCAGGTCCGACGCCGCGAACACCGCATCGACGTCGGGATGACGGGCCAGCAGTTCCGTCATGGCCCGCTGGCCGCTCGACTGGGAGAAGTCCCCCTCGGCTTCCAACGACTCGTCGAGTTCGATCCCCGCCTCGGTTAGGGCGTTCCGATATCCCTCGCAGCGATCGAGTCCCGGCGTTGTGTCCTGCGGCCCTGTGATGGTGGCGACGCGCCGCCGACCCGATCCGATGAGGAAATCGACTGCCGACTGGGCGCCGCCGCAGTTGTCGGCGTCCACATAACTCACGTCGAGCCCTCCGTCCGGGCGTCCACACAGCACCGCAGGCACCGGAGCGGAAACCAGCTTCTCGACCAACGGATTGTCGAGGGGGAAGCTCACAACGATCACACCATCGGTGTGACCGTTGAGCACGTACTGCTCGAAACGCTCGTTTTGTTCGGCACTCTGCGGGATCGACAACACCAACTGGAACGGACTATCGGAAAGGATCTGGCTTACACCCCGGACGATCCCGGCGAAGAACGGATCGGCAAAGAAGCGCGCCGGGGTAGCGGGAACTACCAGCGCGACCGCGTCACTCCTGCGGGTAACCAAACTGCGCGCCGCCCGATTCGGGATGTAGCCCAGCTGTTTGATGGCCTTCTCAACGGACACGCGCGCCCGTTCGCTCACCCCCGGACTCGAGTTGACGACTCGTGAAGCGGTGGCGCGTGAGACGCCTGCCAGTTCGGCGACTTTCTCGAGTGTGGGCTGATTTCGGTTGCCGTTGCCTCGGGCCAGTTCCCTGCCGGCGGGGCGCCGCGCAATTGAACTTCGGTGACGTTTGATGAAATCGCGGTACCAAAGGGCGCTCGCCTTCACCGTTCTCGTCTGCGTTGGGAAATCAACGTGCACGATGCCAAAGCGCTTGGAGTAACCCCAGGTCCATTCGAAGTTGTCGAGCAGGGACCAGACGAAATAGCCGCGCACCTCGGCTCCGTGCGATATCGCTTCGTTCACGGCATGGATGTGGTCGTTCAGGAAACGCACGCGATCGGGATCGTTGACGCTCCCGTCGGGGCGGACATAGTCGTGAAAGGCTGCTCCGTTCTCCGTGATGTACATGGGTACACGCGGATAGTCGCTGTCCAGACGGCGCAACAACTCAACTAGACCCTGGGCCTGTATGGGCCAGTCCATCGCTGTGGTCGGCCCGCTGGGTTCAAGGAATTGGACGTGCGGCGCGCCGGGCCATTGAGTCGGTCCCGCCGCGGGCGGACCGTGTCCCACGGTGTGCCCGTGGTAGTAGTTGACGCCGAGTGCGTCGATCGGAACAGCAATTGTCCGCAAATCCTCTTCGGTCACGAAGGACATGTCGCAGATGGTCGAGAAGTGCTCGAGCATGTCCTCGGGATAGGACCCGACAAGGAGGGGTTCCAGGAACAACCGATTCATCAGGCCGTCGATCAGCCGAGCCGCGTCGACGTCCTCATCGGACTCCGTCGCCGGTGATATCGGAGCAAGGTTCAGGGTTATGCCGATTGACGCTCCCGAGACTGCGGAGTGAAGCGCCTCCACGGCGCGCCCGTGCCCCAACAGGAGGTTGTGGACCGCCCTGATCGATGCGGCTTCGTCGGTTCGACCCGGCGCGTGGATGCCTGACGCGTAGCCGAGGAACGCCGAACACCACGGCTCGTTGAGTGTCGACCAGTTCGGAACCCGATCCGACAACGCCTCTCCGACCAACAGCGCGTATTCGGCGAACCGATCCGCGGTCTCCCGGTTAGGCCATCCGCCGAGATCTTCCAGCTCCTGAGGGAGGTCCCAGTGATACAGCGTGGCAAAAGGAGTGATTCCGTTGTCGAGCAGTTCGTCGGCCAACCGACGGTAGAAATCGAGTCCCTTTTGATTCGGCGCGCCACTGCCGCCAGGCTGAACCCGCGGCCACGAGATCGAAAACCTGTAGGCGTTGACCCCAATGTCTCTCATCAACGCGACGTCGCGCTGATAGAGGTGGTAGTGGTCGGTCGCCACATCCCCGGTGTCGCCGTTCAGTACGGCTCCGGGCACTCGCGTGAAGGAGTCCCAAATCGATGAGCCGCGTCCGTCTTCCTCGACTGCGCCCTCGATCTGATAGGCGGAGGTGGCTGCACCCCAAACAAAGCCCGGGGGAAAGGCTCGATCCGCGCGAGCGGTGGCGAGGTCGGACGCAGTTCTCACGCTGGTGCCGGCTTTCCCTTCGTCGACGTCACTAGAGAAGTCCTGCCGGGATGATGGCAGGCGGCAACACTTTCATCCACAACACCAACCTCAGACGCGTCCCCGCCGCGCCGCCGGCCCGACGAGTGAGGGGGCCGGCGAGCAGAGACGAATCTCAGGCGGTGTCAGGTCGTTCGTCCCTGCTCGCCAGTCGGGGGCAGACTTTGCTCAATCCGGTCTGCAAGGCACCCACGGGCCGGGAGTGTGGGGATCTGCTTGTGCGGATCTCCCGGCTCATGAGAGCGCTCTCAGAACTACTCTATGAGAGCGCTCTCAGCAGTGTCAACGGAGCACGGCGACTTTCTTCACCCGGACTAGATCTGCTTCGGCGCCGAGATGGCATTCGAGCCCCACCCCTCGGGGGTCAGGTGCCATTTCGACTTGGTCGCGGAGCCGGCTCGCGCCGAGATGGCATTCGAGCCCCACCCCTCAGGGGTCAGGTGCCATTTCGCCCAGACATTGACAATCATCGATATATGCGCCAAGCTGCCTTGCATCGACAATCATCGATGAAGGGACGCACCATGAAGAAACTCCTCGGCCTCGCCCGGCGCCGGGATCGGGCCGTCGGCTATTGCGACTCCTGCGGATCGGCGTGCGATTCGAGGTGCCGCTCCGAAGCGGTGAGGCGCAGAGACGTGGTGAGGGCTACAAAATGGTCCCCTGCGAGGCTTGTGTAATGGCTCCCCAGACCTCCGAACTCCCGGTCCTCCAGGCAGCCGAATGTTGTGCCCCCCTCGGGCAGCCGGCGATGTCCGAAGCCGATGCCACCACAACGGCCACGGTCTTTAAGGCCCTCTCGGACCCCCATCGGGTCCGGATCTTCAACCAGCTCGCCAATAGCGAAGCGCCGGTGTGCGTCTGCGACATTACGGATCAAATCGGTCTCTCGCAGCCCACGACGAGCTTCCATCTCAAAAAGCTTGTCGCCGCGGGATTGCTTCACCGGGAGCAGCGCGGGACGTGGGCCTACTACTCCATCAACCGTGAAGTAATTGGGCGGCTCCGCAGCATCTTCGACCTCAAGGAGGCAGTGGCATGAGCGAGACACGAGAGGACGTCCGGGACGGCTACGCCGCGGCGGCGCGCCGGGTCGCGGAGCACAAGGAGCAGGCCGTCGACCCGGGCTGCTGCGGGTCGAGCGCCGAAGCACCAGGATCGTGCTGCGGGCCCACAAGCACCGTCGAGATCTCCGCCGGCCTTTACAGCTCGATCGAGACGAAGGGCCTACCGGAGACCGCCCTTCTGGCGAGCCTCGGTTGCGGCAATCCGACCGCAGTGGCGGAGCTGACCGAAGGACAGACGGTCCTCGACCTCGGCTCCGGGGGCGGGATCGACGTTCTTCTGTCGGCGAGCCGAGTCGGACCAACTGGCAAGGTCTACGGGCTCGACATGACGGAGGAGATGCTCGCGCTGGCCCTTGAGAACAAACGGAAAGCGGGAGCGGAGAACGTCGAGTTCCTCAAGGGCTATATCGAGGACATCCCTCTCCCCCAAGGGACCATAGACGTCATCATCAGCAACTGCGTCATCAACCTGTCGCTCGACAAGCCGGCGGTGTTCCGAGAGATGCACAGAGTCCTGAAGCCCGGCGGCCGGATCGGTATCTCTGACATCGTGGCATCCGACGAACTCTCGGCCGAGGACCGCGCCGAACGCGGAAGTTACGTGGGTTGCATCGCAGGCGCAGTCTCTTTCGGGGAGTACGAAAGGGGCCTCACCGAGGCTGGATTCACCGATGTGCAACTGACGAAGTCACACGACGTTGCGGACGGAATGTTCTCGACGATAGTGAAGGCAACGAAGCCGGCGGGCTGAGGGCGGTGCGCCGGCGCGCCCGGCGCCATCGGGGGGATCAGGCGTCGTGGGAGCGGCGCGCCAGCGGCACTACCTTGCCGTTCTCCTCGGCCGGAGAGGCAACCTCTAAAGTGCTTTCGGTT
The DNA here is from genome assembly GCA_035641235.1 of Actinomycetota bacterium. GTDB lineage: Bacteria > Actinomycetota > CADDZG01 > CADDZG01 > WHSQ01 > DASQUP01. The sequence goes on along the minus strand of DASQUP010000284.1, from coordinate 16,330 downwards.
GGGGGGAGCAGCTGAAACCCCTCCGACCATTCCGTCAGCCGCTCGGGAGGAAGTGGACGTGCGAGGTAGAACCCCTGCGCCACGTCGCAGCCGAGCGATACAAGTGCATCGAGGATCTCCCGGCTCTCGACACCCACCGCTACGACGCTCATCCCGAGGGTGTGGCCGAGGTCGACGATCGAGCGCACGATGACGGCATCGTTCTCGTCGTGCTGCATACCTATGATGAAGCTTCGGTCGATCTTTATCTCGTGAACGGGCAGACGTTTGATGTGCGAGAGCGACGAACTGCCCCGACCGAAGTCATCGATGGACAGCCTGACGCCCATGGCGCTGAGCCGCGTGAGGATCTCGCGTCCGCGCTCGGGGTCGGCCATGACGCTGCTTTCGTTGATCTCGAGTTGGAGCAGCTCTGGTGCCACGTCCCACCGATTGAGCAGCAGGGCGATCTCGTCGGGGAACTTGACGTCCAGAAGGCTTCGCGCCGACACGTTGACCGACACGTGCAGCCCCAGCCCGTCGTGCGTCCACGTCGCGCAGTGGCGCAGTGCCGAGTTCAAGGCAAACGTAGTCAGCGATCCAATAAGCCCGGCATGTTCCGCAATCTGTACGAAGTCATCCGGGGAGATGAACCCGCGCGTTGGATGCATCCATCGCATTAGCGCCTCGAAACCGACAACCCGTCCGGTCCTGAGGTCCGCCTTGGGCTGGTAGAGGAGCGTTAGCTCCTCGTTCTCGATGGCGCGCCGCAGCTCCGAGACAAGGCCGAGCCTGTCGATGCTGTAGCCATCCCTCTCGTTTGAGTAGACCTCGCACCCAGTATGCGAATCCTTGGCGAGATACATCGCAACATCCGCACGCTGGAGCAGCGACTCGGGATCGTCGCCGTCTTGTGGGTACAGCGCGATGCCGATGCTGGCCCTGATCTCGACTTGGATCTCCTCGAGCGAGACGGGCGCCTCAAGAGACTCCAGCACTTTTCGAGCGGTCACAAGGGCGGCCTCGGCGTCCGCTACAACCGGCAAGAGGATTGCAAACTCGTCGCCTCCGAGCCGCGACACCATGTCGCTCTCGCGCAGGCACGCCCTAAGGCGCTCGCCTACCTCCTTCAGCAGTAGGTCTCCGAAATGATGACCGAGTGTGTCGTTGACCTCTTTGAATCGATCGAGGTCCATGAGCATTACGGCCGTCGAATTCATCTCGCGTTTGGCCGCGCCCACAGCCTGGCGCACGGCCTCCTGGAACAGAGCTCGGTTGGGCAGACCGGTCAATCGATCGTGAAGTGCAAGGTGTTCGTTCTGAGCAGCCTGACGACGCAGATGGTCGACGAGGCGCCCGTTCTCGAGCGACGTGCTTGTGTGGTTGATGAGCGTCTCGAACAAGCGGAGGTCATCCTCGTCGAAAGTGTCGAAGTTACCCAGCCGGTTCGCAACGTGCATCGCGCCCAGTTGGCGGCCGTCGACGCGGAGGGGGGCGACCATGGCGTCCGTGATGTTCGGCTGAATGAAGAACGTCCGGAGCCGTGACGTCTTTATCGGGCGCGGGAGCAGCAGCGCTGCATCTTGAGCCATAACCCGGCCCCAGGCACCGCGCGAGGGATCGATCTCGAGCGGCTGCAACACCACCTTTGACCCTCCGGGGCCCAAGGCAGTTCTGAGCGCCGGCTCCCCCTCGTGCTGCGGAAGCATTGTTATCTCTGCAATCTCGCACCGGAACATCTCACGCGCCTGGGCCAAGAGCTGCACGAGTACGGACTCCACGTGAAGAGCCGACCCCGCCCGCGAGGACTCATACAACAGCTCCATGCTCTCGTGGTTCTGGCGAACGGATCCGTAGGCTCGGTATCCGATAAAGGTCATGAACCACAGCACAACGGCCAGCCACGCGGCCGACGGGCGGTCCGCGAACAAAGTCACGGAAACGAGGGCGAGGCATGTGTTTGTGAACGTCGTAGCCGCGCTCACACCAAACACCCGCGGGAGCTTGTCGGGTCTTCCCTCGGTCAGCACAACGGCGACGGTGGACGTAACTGTCGAGAGGAGGTCGGCCGAGAGGGCCGCGAGAAAGGCTGCCGCCCATCCTGCAGGACCCAGCGGTTCGCCGAATGCGACCACCGAGTGGAACACCAGCACCGCTATGGCAACTTCGAGGCTCGAACGGGCGAGATTGAAGAAGAGCTTCAGGGGTGGTTGTCGCCAGTAAAGACCCACCGCCACGAGGGTTCCGATGATCTGGGCGGCGAGCAATTGGTGGGGAGAAATGAAGAAAAGGCCCAGGACAAGCGGAACCTCAATCAACGAAAACGAAACGGACTCGCGTACGTACTGAAAACGCACGACGAACAGACCGGCCAGGCAATACAGCGCTGCGATAGACCACCAAGGAACACCGATCGAGACGGCTGGGGGCTCGAACGAGTGCGCACTCTCGATAAAGGCCACAGCGGTGATTCCGACCATGACGAGGGCAAAGAGCCACATGCCGCGCGTCCCGCGTAGGAACGACAGCAGAGCTTTGATGGGATTCCGTCCAGTTTTGGGCTCAGGTTCGATTATCAAGTTCCGACCGCCATCGGCCTCCTGTTGTGGAGGTCGGCTATGGCTACCCGGACCGACCGCGGGGAAGGTGCCAACGCGCGGGTAAATCGCAGGGGCGCCCCGCCGGGGTACGCCACTGCTGCCGTCCCGTGGAGTTCGAGTAACGACACAGCGAAACCTCTCCGCCCCTTAGATTGGGCTAACAGTTCTTGGAAATTCATCGACCCCCGATCGGGTTTTCTAGATGACCCGGTTGGGTGATTCCGGGCGAGCGAACGGACTAGTCGCCTACGTGGTGGCCAATCAGCCGATTGTGGCTCACGACCAGCACAGTTACCGTTGTGCCATGGACAGCGCATGGGATCGGCTGCAGCCGAGATTTCGTGAACTTCGGGACCTCACGAGCGCCACGGCGCTCCTCTACTGGGACCTGCACGTGATGATGCCCTCGGGCGGCTCGGAGGCGAGGGCCCGGGCGGTGGCCACCATGAGGGGGCTCCTCCACCAGCGGATGACGGATCCGGCGATCGGGGAGGCCCTCGAGGAGCTGGCCAGCAACGGGACGCTGGACGAAGACCAGAGGGCATCGGTCCGAGTGCTGGCGCGCGACTACGAAAAGGCCATCCGGGTCCCCGAAGAGCTGGTCCGTGAGCTGGCCGAAGCGACCGGATTGGCGAACGGGCTGTGGGTTCAGGCGCGGTCGGAGGACGATTTTTCGATATTCCAGCCGATCCTCGAGCGCATCGTTGGTCTCAAGAAGCAGGAGGCCGACGCGCTCGGGTTCGAGGACGAACCGTACGATGCGCTGCTCGACAACTACGAACCCGGCATGAAGACGGCCGAGATCGCCGCGATGTTCGAGCAGCTCGTCGCCGGGCTGCGCCAGATGGCCGAGCCGGTAGTGGAGGCGATGGGGGCGTATCCATCATGGCTGTCGGCGAGTTACGACACGGGTCGGCAACTCGAGTTCGCCCAGTGGCTGGTGGGAGTGCTCGGCTTCGACACAACGTCGGGACGACTCGATACGTCACCACACCCGTTCACAATGTCGGTCGCGGGCGGAGACGTCCGGCAGACCACTCGCACCGATCCAGACGATCTGATGATGTCCATCTTCGCCACGATGCACGAGACGGGTCATGCTCTCTACGAACAGGGAATCCCAAAGGACATCCTGGATCTTCCCATCGGGCGAGTCCCGTCCCTCGGCTTGCACGAATCTCAGTCCCGTTTGTGGGAAAACCAAGTCGGGCGCAGCCGTGCGTTCTGTGACTTCCTGCTGCCGCAGCTCAAGAAACGCTGGCCCTCGGACCTGGGAGAACTCGATGCGGATGAGTTCTACCTCGGGGTGAACCGGGCGCAGAAGACCTTGATCCGGGTGACTGCCGACGAACTCACCTACAACCTGCACCTCGCGCTTCGCTTCGAGCTCGAGCGCGCTCTGATGAACGATGAACTGGAAGTGGGTGAGCTCCCGGGCGCGTGGAACGATGCGATGGATCGCAACCTCGGGATCCGCCCTCCGTCGGACGGTGACGGAGTGCTCCAGGACATCCATTGGTCGATGGGGAGCATCGGCTACTTCCCGACATACACGCTCGGGACGATCTACTCGGCGGCCTTGTTCGTGGCGGCAAAAGAGGAACTGGGGCCCCTCGACGACGAGTTCCGGCAGGGCAAAACCGTGCGGCTTCTCGACTGGTTGCGGGAAAAAGTGCACTCGCGCGCCTACCGCCTCGACGCCAAGGACCTGATGGCCGAAGTCACCGGCGCGCCGGTCACGGCGGAGCCGCTGCTCGACTACCTGCGCGCCAAGTTCTCCGACGTCGCCGGCATCTCCCTCTGAGGGATCGCCCGGACGTGCCTTTCGTACAAGACTCGGCGTAAGTCGACCCGTTAGCGTCGGGTGGTTCGTCGCCGAGACGAAAGGAGTTGAGAGTGGCCGGTGAACTTGTGTGGTTCGAACTTGGAGTCGAGGATGTCGAGCGCGGCCGAAAGTTCTACGAGAACCTGTTCGGGTGGCACTTCGATCCCGGGCCGACCGGCTCGGGCTTCATGATCCGGACCCCAAATGTGCCGGGAGGTATGCACGGCGGCAATCCGGGCGCCGCGCCATACATCTTCTTCAAGGTCGACGACATGGACGCCGCAATCGAGCGCGTGCGCGAGCTCGGAGGCACGATCGAAGAAATCGACGTCGACGGCGACGACGACTCGGCGGCCCAATTCGGTCGCTTCAAGCTGTGCCGCGACGACCAGGGCTCATCGTTCGGCCTGCACGAACCGCCTTCCTGAAGTCCAGTTCTGTCTGTTGAGTTAACGGCCCTTTACATTTCGCGGCACCCTCCGGATCGGGAGCGAAATGAAAGGGCCGCGGAATCCGGAGCACTGAGCAGACAGAAAGGCGCGCCGGCTTGACAAAGCTAATGGTATTAGCCACACTAGCTAAGGACATTAGCCAAGTGAGCTCGGGAGGAACGGAAATGGACAGCAAGGTCGGCGGCGCCGAGACCCTCTGGCTCGATCGACCCGGCGGCAGGATCGCCTACGACGTAGCGGGCGAGGGGCCGCTCGTCGTGCTCGTTCCGGGAATGGGCGACCTCCGATCGGTGTACCGCTTCCTCGCTCCCGCCCTGGTCGAGGCCGGATACCGGGTGGCGTCGATGGACCTCCGGGGCCACGGAGACAGCGATGCGACCTTCGACGCCTACGACGACGTCGCCCTCGGAGGTGACCTCGTGGCCCTAGTGGGACACCTCGGCGCGCCGGCCGTCTTGGTAGGGAACTCCATGGGGGCCGGCGGCGCAACCTGGGCCGCGGCCGAGGCCCCGGAGTCGGTGGCCGGTCTGGTACTCATGGGGCCGTTCGTAAGGGACGTTCCGGTGGGGACGGCCGCCAAGGTGATGCTCCGGCTGGCATTGCTCCGGCCGTGGGGGCGAGCTGCGTTGAAGGCCTACTATCGCAAGCTGTATCCGGGGCGCCGCCCCGCCGACCTAACCGAGCACATCACCAGGATCGGCGCCAGCCTGAAGCCGCCGGAGAAATGGCGCGCCTTCAGCGCAACAACTCGCACCTCACATGCCCCGGTGGAGGCTCGGCTGGCGGAAGTTAACGCGCCGGCGCTCGTGGTGATGGGCGAGAAGGATCCGGACTTCCCGAACCCCGCCTCGGAGGCGCGGTTCATCGCCGAACGTCTCAATGGAGAAACGGTGATGGTGCCGGACGCCGGTCATTACCCTCAGGCGGAGTATCCCGAAGTCGTCACGCCGGCGACGATCGAGTTCCTGGCAAGGATTGCGCCGCGTGCCTAGGGCCGGGCTCAGTCCCGAGGTCGTCGTCGCCGAGGCGGCGCGGATCTGTGACGACTCCGGATTCGACCGGCTGACCCTGGCCGCGGTGGCACAGCGTTTCGGCGTTGCCGTGCCGAGCCTCTACAAACACATCGCCGGCCTCGACGCGTTGCGGCGAGAAGTTGCCCTCCGGGGGATTCGAGACCTCGGAGGCACCCTCGCCGCGGCTGTCGCGGACGGCGGCGGGCTTACCGAGATCGCACACGCATACCGTGGCTACGCTCGAGCCCACCCCGGCCGCTATGCAGCAACGCTGCGGGCTCCCGACCCCGACGACGCGGAGGCCGGCGCCGCAACCCAGCCTGTCCTGGACACGGTCCTCGGGGTGATGGGCGGTTACGGACTCAAGGGGCCCGATGCGATCGACGCGACACGTGCGCTGCGCGCTGCGCTGCACGGGTTTGTTGAACTCGAAATGGTGGGGGGGTTCGGCCTCCCGCAGGACGTGGACCGCTCGTTCGAACGCCTGATCGAGTTCCTCGACACCGCATTCAGCAACTGGGCGCCCTAAGCCCGTTCTTTTCTTCTGTATACGTCTGGTAGACGCTCACAGGAGAAAAGAACAGGCTTATTACCAGTCGAGGTTCAGGTCGGCGCCGTTCGATAGGAAGCGCACGAGCACGTCGATCGTCGCCTCTATGTCCGATACGAGCGCCATCTCGTTGACCGTGTGCACGTACCGGGTCGGCACGGAGATCGTCACCGCCGGGACACCGGCGCGCGACAGCTGGATCGCGCCGGCATCGGTGCCACCGCTCGGGAAGACCTCACGCTGGTAGCTCATTCCCAGTTCGTCGGAGATCTCGGCGAAGCGCTGAACGAGTCGCGGATCCGAGATCGAGAGTGCGTCCATGACCCCGATGGCGATGCCTTCCCCGAGGACCGCCCCGCGCTGTGACTTCTCGGCGCCGGGGATGTCGTTGGCGATCGTCACGTCAATAGCCACACCGATGTCGGGCTGGATCTCGAAAGCACTCGTCTTAGCGCCGCGCACGCCGACTTCCTCCTGCACACTGAAGACCGCGTGAATCTCGGCTTGTGTCTCGGTCACCCGACGAAGGACTTCGAGCAATACATAGACCCCAAGCCTGTCGTCGAGGTAGGGAGACGTCACGACGCGATCGTTCACGACGGGATGGCGATACAACGAGATCGGATCGCCGATCTTCACATTGGACTTGACGTCGTCGGCAGGAATCATGAGATCCACGAACAGATCCTTGATCTTGAGTTCCTTCTTCGACTCGCCCTTGGGCTGAAGGTGGATCGGTGGCTCGGCTGGGGATAGAAGTCCGATGTAATCCTGAGCACCCTGAGCCAGCACCTGCTGATTTACCAGCGTGCGGGGATCGAATCCACCGACCGATGAGATCCGCAAGAAGCCCTCGTCCTCGATGTGGTTCACGAGAAACCCGATTGTGTCGATGTGTGCGCACAGCATGACCCGCGGGCCGCGCCCGCGGCGCCATCCGATCACGTTGCCCAGCCGATCGACCCGGACCTCCTCCACCAGACCTTCTAGATACTTCTTAACGACCAAACGAATACGTTCCTCGCGCCCGGATATTCCTGGCGTGGTCACCAACTCGTCGAACAGTTGCGCATCCAAGGTTTCGAAACCCTTTCTCAGGGCGGCAGAAGAACTCAGACAGCATAGCTCCGGCGCCGGGCACTACTGCAGCCCCGGAGAAACACCGGCCGAGGCATGGTCATCCGTCGAGGGAGCGGGAGTGCCGGCTCGCTCTGCCTCGAGTTGGGCTGCGACGGCGACCCCGAAAAAGAGCGCAACGGAGGTCAACAGTGCCCACAACAGGACACCGATCATTCCGGCGAGCTGCCCATAGGTGTCGCCGAACGACGAGGCGGCCGTGAGGTACAGGGCGAGCAGAACAGAAAAGACGGCCCACAGCAGGACGGCCACCGCCGAGCCGATCGCCAGCCACGACGCAGGGGGCTGCCTGCGGTTCGGGGCGAGACGAAAGAGCAGCGAGAACGCTATGAGCACCGCGATGATCCCGACGGGCCAGCGCCCGATGCGCCACACAGTCAAGAGTGCGTCACTCCAACCACCGGCCGCCTGTCCGGCTTCGGCAACCGTCCGGCCGATGACGAGGAGCACAAAACCAGCGGCGATCAGTAGGCCGGCGGTGACGGCAAGCACGAAGGCCCGTCCGTAGCGCTTCAAGAGGGGTCGATCGCCGTCGATTCCGTAGATGCGGTTGGCGCCGCGCTCCACCTGTGCCATGGCAGTCGTCCCGGACAAAAGAGCCGCGAAGAGTCCGGCGAGCAGCGCGTTCGTTCCGGATTCGGTCCCCCGCTCGAACGCCTCGGCAATCACCTGCTGCGACTGGCCGGGCGCAAGACCCACGAGCACCTCCCGCATCGTGTTTCGGACGCTCTCTTGATCGAGCACGGTTGCGAAGCCCACACCCGCGATGAGGGCCGGAATCATCGTGAGCGTCACCTGGAACGCGAGCGACCGGGAGTGGTTTATGCCGTCCCCGGCGCGGAACCGGGCGATCGAGTCTCGGATCAGTCGCCCCCAACCGACACCTCCGAGTGTCCGGAGCGGCGCATCTCCGGTGACGTCGAACGTCTGCGGGACCGTGGTGGCTGTTCCCATGCTCCCAGCTTGGTTCCCTCGATCAGCCGCCCCAAACGCCGAACCGTCTGCCGTGAGTCACGGTATGCGGGACTCAGAGCAGACGGTTCGGAAATCAGGCGTAGGGAGATTCAATCGCGTCCACCACAGTCCCGTCCTCGTTAAACACGAGGAAGCGGTCGAGCAGCAGCATGAACCAGCGGTCGTGGGTCACCGCGACGACCGTGCCCTCGTAGTTGAGCAGGCCCTGCTCGAGCGCGTCGGCCGACTCGACGTCCAGGTTGTCGGTTGGCTCGTCGAGCAGCAGCAACGTAGGGCTTTCGGCTTCCATCAACAGCAGCTGGAAGCGAGCCTGCTGACCACCAGAGAGAAGCGAGAAAGGAATGTCGGCGTCGCGGTGCAGTTCGTAGCGTTTAAGGGCCGAGATGGCGCGACCGAACTCGAAGCCGCGCTTCTGCATGATCTCGACGATGGATAGTCCCGCAAGATCGGGACGATCGTGAAGCTGGGAGAACAGGCTCGGCTCAACGCGCGCACCGAGACGGACTTCACCGGTGTGCCGGATCTGCTCGCCGGCGAGGAGCTTCAGGAAGTGACTCTTCCCGGAACCATTTGGGCCGACAACTCCGATGCGTTCGCCGAAATAGACCTCCGTCGAGAACGGCTCGACGAGCCCGGGAATCGCCAGATCGGTGAGCTTTAGGACGAGCTTTCCCGTTCGTCCTCCGAGTAATTTCATCCGGATGTTCTGCTCGGCGGGCCTTTCCGGCTCGACGGTCTTGGTTTCGAAACGCTTCAAGCGGGTCTCGGCGGCCTTGGCGCGAGAAGCGAACTTGTCGCTCGTAGCGGCGCGCCGTTTGAACTCCTTCATCATGTCTGTCAGGCGCTGGTGTTCCTGTTTGTATCGGTACCTCTCCTCGGCGATCTTCTCGAGATGTTTTTCGCGCGCCTCCTGGTAGGTGGCGAACGACTCGGAATGCGTCCATGCGCCGTGCGCCTCGAGTGTGACGACACGGTCCGAGGTGTTGGCAAGGAGTGCTCGGTCGTGGCTTACGTAGAGGATGGTCTTGCGTGAGTTGTTCATCGACTCCTCGAGCCATCGCTTGCCGTCGAGGTCAAGGAAGTTGTCCGGCTCGTCGAGCAGGAGGATGTCGGCGTTCGAGCGAAACAGTGCCTCGAGCGCAAGCCGCTTCTGCTCGCCTCCGGACAGCGTATTGACGGGTCGGTCGGCCACATCCCACAACGACAGACCGAGCGCGGCACCGACACACATGTCCCACAGCACCTCGGCCTCGTAGCCGCCGACCTCACCCCATGCCGAGAGCGCGTGCGCATAGCGGTTCTGGTGCTGGCGGTCGCCGCCGGTCTGCACTGCGAGCTCGGAGCCGCGCAGTTCCTCGGCGGCGCGGCGCACCTCCGTCGGGGCATAGCCGAGAAGGAAGTCCCGGATCGTCACGTCCTTGCCGGGCATGCCCACGAACTGGCGCATTGCGAGGACGGTGCCGTCGACACGGATGTGCCCGCTGCGAGAGGTGTCCTCTCCGGCAATGAGTCTCAAGAGCGTGGTCTTGCCTGTGCCGTTGGCTCCGACCAGGGCGGCGTGCCCGGAATCGGGGACGCGCAACGAGACGCCCTCGAACAGCAGGCGTCCACCCGGAAGCTTGTAGGAGAGGTCGGAGACCTCGACGATTGCCACGGCCCGGCTACTCCATCACGCCCGGCGCGCCGGAACTGTCGCCCGCCCGACAACTCAGGACATGGACACGAGGTCGAGGAGCTCGTCTCCCCAGTAGTCGACATCGCCGTCGGGCATGAACAGGACCCGGTCCGGACCCAGCTCCTCGATAAAGGCGCGGTCGTGGCTGACGATCAGCATCGTTCCCGGCCACGACGCCAGCGCCGCGGCGATCGAGACGAGGGATGGCGGATCGAGGTTGTTGGTGGGCTCGTCGAGCAGAAGCAAGTTGTGGCGGCCGGCGACAAGCTGGGCCAAAGCCAGTTTGGTCTTCTCGCCGCCGGACAGAGTGCCGGCGTCCTGGAACGCCATCTCGCCGGTGAGCCCGAACATCCCAAGGAGCCCGCGCAGCTGCTGATCGGAGGCCGTCCCGTGGGCGCGCATGTGATCGAGGACGGTGGCACCGGATTCGATGCCCTCGTGCTCCTGGGCGTAATAGCCATGCGAAACGTGCGCCCCGAATACGACCTCGCCGGAATCCGCCTCGGACACGCCGGCGATGATCTTGAGCAGGCTCGTCTTTCCGGCTCCGTTCAGGCCCATGACGAAAAGTCGTTCCCCCCGGCCGACCTCGAAGTCGATCCCCTCGAACACCGGATCGCCGCCGTAGCCCTTCGTGAGAGCGGTCCCTTTGACCGCAATCTCACCCGAACGGGGAGGATCCGGAAACCGAACTCGCAGTGACCGACGGCGCTGAGGAGCATCCTCCGCCGTTGCGCGCAGTCGTTCGAGGCGCGTGTCGATGCTTTTTGCGGCTCGGGCGCGCCTGACCGTCTGACCGCGCATCGTGTCGGCGAGCTTCTTCAAGCGGTGGATCTCGGACTGCTGGCGCGCTGCCAGACGGGCGCGCCGCTCCTCGTCGACCCGGCGCGCCGTGCGGTACTCGGTATAGGTGCCCTTGTACTCGACGAGATCGTCGTCGTCGAGGTGCATGACGCGCGTGATCGCCTTGTCGAGAAGCCAGAGGTCGTGACTGACCACGAGCAGCGCTCCCTTGTAGGAGCGAAGGAACTTCATCAGCCAAGTCTTGGCGTCGGTATCGAGGTGGTTCGTGGGCTCGTCGAGCAGCAACAGATCACTTCCCGAAAACAAAATGCGCGCGAGCTCGACGCGCCGGCGCTCGCCGCCGGACAGCGCTGCGACCGCAAGGTCAAGGCGGCTCTGCTCGAGGCCCAGTCCCGCCGCGATGCGGCGCGCCGCGGACTCCGCTGAATAACCGCCGGTAGCGCGGTATAGCTCTTCGGCCCGCGAGAAACGGGCGATGTTGCGACCCGACGGGTTCTCCTCGAGCTGGGCGCGCAGCTTCTCGAGGCGTACCACGTCCTCATCGAGCCCGCGACCCGAGATGATGCGTGTTACCGCCGGAGTCCCGGCATCGGACCCGTCGGCCCGCGGGTCCTGCGACAGATAGCCGACGGCGCCCGTCCTCAGAACTCGACCGGCATCGGGCGGCTCTTCCCCCACCAGGACCTTCAGGAGACTGGTCTTGCCCGCTCCATTGCGACCGACCAGGCCGACCTTGTCGCCCGGACGGAGCGAGAAAGAGGCATCCTCAACGACGGCGCGGCCTGCAACCTCGAACGTGAGGCCTTCTACCTGGAGCATGCCGTCATAGTGGCAGCCGCGACCCGGGCGTGTTGTCGCAACGGCGACAGAATCTCAGGCGCTCTGGGCGACCGTGGTTACCTCGTCGGCGAGCAGGGACTCGATCGCGTCGGAATCCAGAGGGCGGGCGAAAAAGAACCCCTGACCCTCGCCGCAACCGAGGCTCCGGAGTTCGAGTGCCTGCTCTTCGCTCTCGATGCCCTCGGCCACGGTCCGCAGGCACAGCGTGTCCCCGATCTGCACGATGGCCCGAGCCAGCGCCGACTCTTCGACACCCTTGGCCACGCCGTCGATGAACGACTTGTCGATCTTCAAAACGTCGATCGGGAACGCACGCAGGTAACTGAGTGATGAGTAGCCGGTGCCGAAGTCGTCGAGCGCAAGCTGCACACCGAGTTCCTTGAGGTCGCTGATCTTCCGCACCGCAACCGACGAGTCCTGAACGAGGATGCTCTCGGTTAGCTCGAGGACAAGGCTCCCCGGCGGAAGCTGCGTCAGACGGAGAATTTCGTCGACCTCCGACACGAAGGTCGGCTGCTGGAACTGGCGCGCCGAGATGTTGACCGAGATCTTGAGATCGAAATCGTGGTACCGGCGGCGCCACATGGTGGCCTGAGCGCACGCCTGCTCGAGGACCCACTTGCCCATCGGAAGGATGAGCCCCGTCTCCTCGGCCAGCGGAATGAACTCCCCAGGGGGGATCATGCCGCGGTCGGGATCGTTCCACCTCACCAGCGCCTCGAGGCCGGTGATGTGTCCATCTTCGACGTCCACGATTGGCTGGTAGTGGAGAACGAACTCACCGTTCTGCACGGCTCGGCGGAGACCGGTCTCGAGATCCATGCGCTTTATCAAAGATCGCCGCATGTCGGGCCGGTACGTCTCTATGCAGCTCTTGCCTTGAGACTTCGCCGCGTACATCGCCACGTCTGCGTTGGCGAGCAGTTCCTCTGCCCCTTCGCCGCGCCGACCGCTGAACGCAACACCGACACTGGCGGAGGACAGCATCTGGCGGTTGTCGAGGTCGAACGGCTGTTTCATCGATTCGACCAGACGCTGCGCGACGACGTACACCGTCCTCTCGTCGTCGATGCCTTCGAGGAGGATCGCGAACTCGTCGCCACCGAAGCGTGCGATGGTGTCGGAGTCCCGCAGGCATGAGTGCAGGCGCTCTGCTGCAGCTCTGAGCATGTAGTCGCCCGCGTCGTGTCCGAGAGTGTCGTTGGTCGACTTGAAATTGTCGAGGTCCAAGAAGAGCACCGCTATCTCTTCCTTGTTGCGCGCGCACCGTGAGAGCGCATGGTCGATGCGGTCCTTGAACAAAACTCTGTTAGCGAGTCCGGTCAGCGGATCGTGGAATGCCTGATACGCGAGCTGCTGTTCGAGTGCAGCGCGCTCCCGCTCGGCCTCCTTGCGTTCGGTTATGTCTCGGATGTTGAACACAAGCCCGGCGACATTTGAGACTTCCAGGGAGTTCGTAGCCCAAACCTCGACGTCGCGTGCCGAACCATTGGAGTGCCGCATGCGGCCTTCCAACGAGCCGGTCGCACCCGGCTCTGCAAGGACTTCCCCGCACATGGCCTGGAAGGCCGCGATGTCCTCATCGCGGACGAGTTCCTCGATGTTCATGCCCACCCCGGCATCCGGGTGAATGCCGAGCAACGATTCGATTGCCGGACTGTGGTAGCGCGCGATGAGATCCTCGCCCGTAATCGAGATCACATCCGAGGAGTTTTGCACGAGGGAGCGGAACCGTTCTTCGCTCTCCTGGATGATCCGACGCTCGGCAACCATGAGGTCCCTCTCGCGGCGCGCACGCTCGAATTGGAGGTAGCCAAGCACCAGAACAGTCACCGCGAGAATCGCAGCCGTTCCCCAGTTTGCGGCGGAGTTCGCGCTCTCGGCGAGCTGGTGGTACGCGACATCGAGCTCCCGGACGTTTGTGCGAAGCCTGCTGAAGGTCGGTTGGACGCGCTGTCGATCAAAGCTCCACGCTTCGTCGAACCTCCGATCGAGGAGTAGGAGAACCTGGCGCTCGAGGATCTTCTGATACGCCTCCGAATGTGCGGCGACGGTAGCGACCATCTCGGGTGGCGACAGCTCTTCGAGTTGTTGGAGATCCGCCTCGATCTGACGGTTGTGCTGCTCAATACGGACCGGCAGGTCGCGGAGGCTGCGTTCGAACGAGGGATTGGCGGTGTTCAGAACCACGATCCCGAGCCCCGAAACTTCGGAAACGAGGACGTTCTGGCGGTTGGCGGCGGCGTCGAGGCGCGCCAGGAGGATCTGGCCCTGGCGACGCTTGTCCGCGTTGCTGCTCACGGTCGTGATTCCGAAGACCGCAAGCAGGGTCAGAAGGATGGGGATAATGAACCCAAACCACACAGAGCGCACGCTGCGCCCCGCCCTGCGTCGCTTGAGCATTCCCTTGCCGGGTACTAGCACCTTCCGTCCTTGCTGCGGCGTTGCCGCCGTCCTCGCAGTCAGTTTTGCCGTGGGGTAAGCCGGAAAAATGGGTCGAGTTGGTCCGGTTCCCTTGCCGACCTGCTCGATCCGCTAATCCGTCCGGTATTCATCGGCAGAATGGGCACTCTGCTTCAGCCGGCGGGCCGTTTAGTTCGATTTGGGGCCTTTTTGTTCGCGCTCCTTTGCGCTTTGGGTGGCGGACAATGTGGCGGTGTCCCGAGCCTCCCGCATGGCCCTCGTGGCTATCGCAGCGATCGTTGTCGCCATCGCCGGCGCGGTGGCCCTCAGTGGGCGTGGCCCGGATGGTTCGGGCAGGGGCCGGGCGCCGGGCGACGGAGATGCTCGAGGTGCCCGTGATTTCTCCGCAGAGCTCCGGCGCGCCGTATCGCTCGAGGGCATGGTCGAGCACCTCCAGGCGCTTCAGGGCATCGCCGACGCGAACGGAGGGAACCGCTCCGCCGGAACGGCCGGCTACGACGAGTCGGCGGCATACGTCGAGTCGCAGCTCCGGGACGCCGGCTACGAGGTTCAGGTTCAGGAGTTCGATGTGCCGGTGTTTACACACCACACCGACCCAGTCTTCAGAGAGTCGGAAGGGGAGGCCTTCGATGATGGATCGGAGTTTGCGGTCATGTTGTACTCGGGGTCCGGTGACGCGTCGGCGGTGGTTTCTCCCGTCGACTTCGATGCCTCTGCACGAGTGTCGACCAGCGGTTGTCAATCGAGCGATTTCGAAGGTTTCCACGAGGGCGCGATTGCGCTAGTCCGGCGCGCCAGCTGTTTCTTCAGGGATCAGGCCCTGAATGCTCAGGAGGCCGGTGCGTCGGCCGTTCTGATTGCGCAGGAGCCGGGATCCGATGATGTCCTACTCGGAACGCTGACACCCGATTCCGGGGTGGCGATTCCGGCTCTCGGAATCACGAATCATTTGGGCCGCGACCTCTCTTCAACGGATGATCTCTTCTCTCTATCGGTCGATGCTTCCGTCGAGAACCGCCCGACTCACAATCTTCTGGCAGAAACGTCTTCGGGCGACTCCGATCAGGTGATCATGGTGGGTGCACATCTGGACTCCGTCCCGGCGGGGCCCGGCATCAACGACAACGGCTCCGGAGTGGCGGCGATCCTCGAGGTGGCGCAGGAGATCGCAGCCTTAGGTCCGCCAACCAGGGTGCGATTCGCTTTTTGGGGTGCGGAGGAATTCGGGCTGATCGGCTCGGCGCACTACGTGACTCAGTTGAACCCTAGTGAGCGGGAACGGATCGCCTCGTATCTGAACTTCGACATGTTGGGTTCGCCGAACTATGTGCGGTTCGTCTACGACGGCCGGCGCGCCGGCGCGGGCAGTGTGGATGCGTCGACCGCCATCCAGGACGTTTTCGAGGATTACTTCCGGGACGCCGGGCTCGAGTCCGACGTGATCGGGCTTGAAGGACGATCGGACCACGCGTTCTTCGATCGAGTTGGAATTCCGGTGGGAGGTCTGTTCTCCGGCGCGGACGACGTGAAGACAAAAGCGGAGGCCCAGGTGTACGGCGGCGAGGTCGGCGAGATCCACGATGCCTGCTATCACCAGGAGTGCGACACGATCGAAAACGTCGACAGAGAGGTGCTCGACGACATGGCAGACGGAGTGGCGCATGCGATCGCGACCCTGGCGGCGAATCCGGGAGCGATCGAGCCGGAGAACTAGACGCTGCCATCGGGAGCGGCTCGAGGTTGGTGCAATCGAGCCGCGGCGAGCGGCTCATTCGCGCAAACCTCTCGGGGTCTTGGGAAACCCGGCTCCTCCGGCCGCCGTTGTACCCTCGGGAGCGCAGGCCCCATCGTCTAGCCTGGTCAGGACGCCGCCCTTTCAAGGCGGTAGCACGGGTTCAAATCCCGTTGGGGCCACGAGGTAAATGCCCTGGTCAGAGCCAGGAATCTTGCGGAGATGGCCTCGAGCCGCTAGTGTCATTCCTAACAGATTCCTAACACACGGTTGGGACCGGAGCGAGGAGCGGACACGTGGCATCGATCAGGAAGGTCGACCGTC
>DASQUP010000283.1:0-2809 GCA_035641235.1 Actinomycetota bacterium | reverse complement strand
GACAGACGATTGGTCATGCGCGCGTAGCCCGCGGCGGCGTGAACCATGCCCTGCTCGTTGCGCGCCTGGTGATACGGCATGCGTTCCCCCGCGTGCTGAAGCGCCTCTCCAACGCCCGCGACGTTGCCATGACCGAAAATGCCGAAGCAGGCAGAGATCAGCCGTCTCTCGGTGCCGTCGCGTTCGGTGTATTGGCTCGCGAGGAACTCGACGAGTGCCTGTGCCATCGTCATGCGTCTGGTCTCGGTCATCTCGTCAACCTCCGTGAGCGCTCGTCAGCGGCAGACGTGGATCCTTGTCCTGAGCGTCCCACGTCGCTCTGACCCAGTGGTACGCGGGATCGTCGCTGAAGGCCATCGATCTCTGCTCGCCCGGCCCGGCGAGCACGTTCAAGTAGTACATGTCGTAGCCGGGAGCCGCGACACACGGTCCGTGGTAGCCGCGGGGGATCAGCACGACATCGCCGTGCTCGACCGACTCGGTCAGATCGATCTCACCGTCTGTCGTGTAGAGGCGGTGGAGGCCGAAACCCGATCCGATCTCCCGCCCAGCCTGCGTGACCTTGGCAATCTCGAAGTAGTAGATCTCCTCGAGCGCGACCTCGTCCGGGGTGAACTCATCATGTTTGTGCGGCGGGTAGGACGACCAGTTACCCTCCGGCGTTAGGACCTCAACCGCACAGAGCCGGTCGGCCGCGAACGCACTCGGCTCGAGGAAATTGTTGATCTGGCGCGACGCCTGTCCGGCTCCCCTGATCTCGACCGGGACCTCCTCCGCAGGGCCGTAACGGGGCTCAAGCCTGCGGCTTGCCTCCGCGGCAGGGAGCGCGAAACGGCCACCCGACTGGCTCGTGATCCTCACTTCCGCGTCGCGCGGGACGTAGGCGAAGTCGCTGACCCGCGCGAAGACGTGCTCTCGGCCCTCCAGCTCGAACCTCCGTCGGTCGCATTCCACGACGCACGACCCCGACAGCGGGAGTACGGCCATCTCCAGCGTACCGGTCGAGAGTGTCCGGTTCTCACCCGCCGGAACCTCAATCACACGCAGCGCGGTGAAGTCCCAGCCGGCGCGCGTCGCTCCGATCGCGACGGGATCGCCGCCCTCTGTCGCTCTGCCCCATGGCAGAAACAGCGGATGACCCATCAGGTACCTCCTCCGTTCGCTGTGGCCGCCAGCAATTCTTCGACTTCAGGTTCGGCCGGCATCTCGTCGGCGCACAGCAGCCGCGAGGCGACGATCGCGCCCGCTGCGTTGGCGAAGCGCAGCGTGGGCTCCAGATCCCAACCGGAGAGCAGCGCGTGACACAGCGCGCCTCCGAACGCGTCCCCCGCACCGAGGCCGCACAACACCTCGATCTTGACGGGAGGTACCTCGACGAGTTCATCGCGCGAGCGGCCGAGAACCCCGTCGCCGCCGCGCTTCACGATCGCGAGCTCGACGCCGAGATCCAGCAGCGCGCTTGAGCCGTCGTAGGGGTCGGCGATCCCGGTTGCCATCTCGACCTCCTCGGTGTTGCCGACCGCGATTGTCGAACAGGCGAGCGCTCGGCGCGCCTGCGAGCGCGCGTCCTCTGCGCGCCAGAAAACCGGCCGGTAGTCGAGGTCGTGGACTGTAATCAGATCGCGCTGCCTCTGCTCGCAAGCAGCCAGCGTTGCGCTACGGCTCGGCTCGTCGGAGAGGCCGGTCCCGGTGGTCCAGAACACACGGGCGCCTGCAATCGCGTCGAGGTCGAGATCATCGATCGAGACGTTCATGTCGGGTGCTTTCGGACGCCGGTAGAAGAGGATGGGAAAGTGGTCGGGCGGAAACACCTCGCAGAACACAACGGGCGTCTGCTCCACGGGATCGGTACCGACCCAGCGAGCGTCGACTCCGAAGCCTTCGAGCGCGCGCCGTACGAAGGGGCCGAACGGGTCGTCCCCGACCTTTGTGATCACCGCCGCCCGGCGTCCCATGCGGGCTGCAGCCACCGCGACGTTGGTGGCACTGCCCCCCAGCCCCCTGCGGAACGTCATGACCTCAGCCAAAGGCACATTGATCTGCTCCGGGTAGAGGTCGACACCGACCCTCCCTATCGTTATTACGTCGAGATCGATCACTCTCAGAATCCCCTGGGGCGCAGGAACTCGCGGTTGCGCGCCTGAGCCATCGCGATGTCCTCGAACGACACGTCGGCCGAAGGGATCGTGTCCTGCTCCACCACGATCCACCCTTCGTAGCCGAGCTGCCCCACGCCCGTCAGGAAACCCTCGACGTCGACGTCCCCGGTTCCCAACTCACAGAATGCCCCGCGCTGCCACACCGCCTCCATGCCCTCACCAGCTTCAACGACTCGACGAAGTACCTCGAGGCGGCAGTCCTTGACGTGGATGTGGTTGATCCTGTCCGCCCAACTCTTAAGCGCGTCGAGGGGATCTCCCCCGCCGAGAACGAGGTGCCCGCTGTCGAGGCAGAGGCCGATGTCGGTCTCCTGAAGAAGACGCTCGATCTCGTGGGGCGCCTCTACGTAGGTGCATGCGTGGTGGTGGAACGTCGGCTCGAGTCCCCGGGCGCGGCACGCGTCAGCGGCGCGCGCGACGTTGCCGGCGAGGGTCCTCCAGCCGTCGTCGTCGAGACCGATCTCGGGCAAGTCTGTTCCTCGTCCAGGGTTGTCGCGGCGCGCCTGTGAGCCCGCGTCTGCGAGCGTGGGCTTCGGCGGGTTGTCGGGGTGGACCTCCACGGCAGCCGTGAACACTTCGAGAGCTTGGTCGAGCTCGCCGAGGTCCTTCTCGAACCCCTTCGGATCGGGGAAGCGCAGCGCCACCCAACC
>DASQUP010000282.1:0-6639 GCA_035641235.1 Actinomycetota bacterium | reverse complement strand
GCATGGCTGCGCATGGAGCCGGGCGGAGAGGAGTCGGAGGTACGGCTGACGATTTGGCCGGGGGGCGAGGAGAGGGTCGTGGCAACGTCCGGCTACCACGGCCTGAATGTCCGCTGGCTGCTCTGAATAGCGGTTCGGGCTTGCCCTTCCAACTCCTCAGCCAGCCACGAGGCGAACCCGTCCAGAAACCCTTGAACCTCGTTGTGATTCTGTGAGGGGGAATCGCACCATCCCAGCGCCTTTCTAGTGGCCCGCGCCCTCTGAGGAAACAACGAAGACATCGCCTCAGCCGCAGGTTGCTCGACGTCACTCCCTCATCAGGATCCGTTGTCACCGGAAGAAGAATGCCGCATGGAGTTTGTGACTAACAAGCCACCGCATTCATGGCGGGATGAGGTTCTTCCATTCCATCCCGGCAAGTGGGGCCGGGTCGAATAGACAAACCCGGCCTCACTCAGATCTCTCCCCCTTCTTCATTTTGTGGAATATCGGCCACCCACTTGAACGATCAGCCAGGCTCCCCCAGTCCGATGAGCTGACCCACCTCTATCAGGTGCCCATCTGGGTCTCGGACGTAAGCGCGGATCTCCCTCCCATGGTCCACAGGTTCCGTAAGGAATTCGGCACCCTTCGCCGTCCACTCATTGAAAATGGAGTTGATGTCTGCAACTCGAACGTTGATGAAGGCGCTCGTGCGGTCGGGATCCGGCGGAGTCTCCAACGTGACCGTCGGCTTGTCCTCCGTTGGTCCCCCTCCCTCGTTCAGGATCAGCCAGCTATTCGCAACCCTCATGATTACTGGATCGCGCTCAAGCACAACCTTTCCACTAAACAACGAGCGATAGAACTCCCGCGAACGATCCTGATCCGAAACCACGAGAAAGTGTGTGACTAAGAAACCTTCCGAAGGTGCCGGGAAATCGTTTGAATCCACTGAGCCTCCTGTCTATCGATAGACGGACCGGTAGTTCCGGACCGTTAGAGGGACTCCGATAAGAGCCAACCCAACAATGACGAGGCCGGCGATGCCGATGTCGCTCCAGTCGTACCCACTAAGCATGAGATCCCTCATCGGTGCCAGGACGAGTTCCGTCGGATTGAAGTCGATGATCGACTTCAGCACGCCACTCTCGATCTGATCCAGAGGCTGAAAGCCCGTGGTCAGAAAGATCATCAGGAACGCCATCGGGAAGATCGCCTGGATCAAAGCCGGGTCCTTCGACTTGATGGCGAGGTTCGCCGTGAGCACACCGAAGGTCACGAGGGCGAACAGCGTCCCGATGAGGAGCATCAGCAGAGCACCCGGAAGCCCCGTCTCGACCCGTGCTCCGAACGCCATTGCCAGCAGGAGGATGGCCCCGGCCTGAACGAACAAGCGCACGCCGTCTCCCAGTAGCCGGCCGAGCATGATCGAGCCGATCGATGCCGGCGTTGTCATCAGCTTGTAGAAGTAGCGGCTCTGGAAATCCGCTGCGAGACCATCGGCGGCCTGAGAAATGCCCGGGACGGTCGTCAACAGTATGGCCATGGGAGCTAGGTATTCATAGTAGTTGTCGGTCGGGAAGCCGGCGGCGTGCCGTACGCCCTCGAATAGCGTCCCAAATACCAAGAAGATCATCAAAACGGGGGCCGACGAAAAGGCCACCACCATCGGATTACGCGGGAACTGCATGAGCGTTCGCCGCGTCAGCAGCCACGTGGCAGAGCCGTTCATGTGCGATCGCTCCCCTCTTGGACATCCGTGACATCCTCTGACGCCTCGAAGCTCTTTCCGGTGTAGCGGAGGTAAACGTCCTCCAGCGTTGGTTGTTTGATCGCCAGAGCCAGGGGCGTGAGACGTTCCCCCTCCAGGATCCTCAGTAGTTCTGGCGCCAGCCGGGCTGCGTCGTCGACGTAGACGGAGAAGTGGCCATCCGCTGCAACGACATCATTGATGTCGTCGAGTCCGGAGAGCACGGCTGCTGTTGCGGACAGACTGTCGGGGGAGGCCTGCGGACCGTAGTTGAGGATGAGGGCCTGGCTTGATACCGATGACTTCAGTTGCTCCGGAGTACCTTCCGCCACGATTTGACCTCGATCGATGATGCCGATCCGATCACACAGCCTGTCCGCTTCATCCATGTAGTGAGTCGTGAGTACAACGGTGATCGAAAGCTCTCGCTTGAGGCGGTGCAGCGCGTCCCAAATTACAACGCGCCCGCGCGGATCAAGTCCTTCGGTGGGCTCGTCCAAAAAGAGAATGGAAGGCATGTGGATGAGTGCCGACGCGAGATCGGCCCGCCGTTTCATTCCTCCGGAGTACCCGCCCATGCGCTTGTCGGCGGCATCTTCGAGGTCGACCAGACGCAGCAACAACTCGGCGCGCCGTTCCGCTTCGGCGGCCGCCAAACCGTTTAGACGACCTTGGAGAACGAGAAACTCCCGCCCGGTCGCAAGGTCATCGACTCCAACCTCCTGCATCGCAAAGCCGATCTGGCCGTGGACGCTCCGAGGATCTTGTGCAACATCGATCCCCGAGACCAGGGCCCGGCCACCCGTGCTCTTTACCAGCGTCCCCAGCATCCCGATGGTGGTGGACTTGCCGGCCCCGTTGGGACCAAGGATTCCGTACACCTCACCCCTTCCAACGCGAAAGGAGATGCCGCGAACGGCTTCTGTTCCGTTCGGATAGACCTTCGAGAGGTCCTCAACGACGATCGCATCCGATTCGGATGAGATTCCGGCGTGGGTCACTACATCGATAAAGAGCTCGTCGAGCGCTTCGCTTTCCAGGCTACTCACGTCTACCTCCCCGTGATGGGGCCGAGTGCTCTCCACGGTGCCGCATAACAACCTCCGATCTGCCGTATTGGACCAACCGGTCCAGACCATAGCATTAAGTGGACCGAATAGTCCAGTAGCGATAGACTCGAAACATGCTCAAAGAGCCGGCCACGAAAAGGGGAAAGGCGACGCGGGACCGACTGGTTGCCGCGGCCGACGCAATGATCGCCGAGCGTGGGGTTGAGGGGGCCAGCCTGGATCAGATTCTGGCGTCGGCCGACGTCAGCAAGAGCCAGCTCTATCACTACTTCGATGGCAAGGACGAGTTGGTGCGCGCTGTGATCGCACGCCGGCGCGCCGAGATAATCGGACGTCAGACGTCGCTACTCCCCGAACTGGATAGTTGGGACGCAATCGAGACCTGGCTCAAAATCGTCTACGAGGGGCACGAGTCGCATGGATTTCGAGGTGGATGTCCGATCGGGTCGCTCGCCAATGAGCTTGCTGACAAAGACGATAGAGCGAGACTGGACCTGGCGGAGGGTTTCGAGGCGTGGCAGGGCCTCCTCGTCGACGGCCTGAATAAAATGCGCGCGCGAGGGGAGATCAAGCGAAGCGCCGATCCCTACGAGTTGGCCACAGCCGTTTTTGCCGCGATGCAGGGCGGACTGTTGCTCGCAAAAACCCGGAGGGAACCGGAACCCCTCCGGATCGCACTCGATGCAGCGCGGGCTCACCTTCGCTCATACAAAACAGTCAGGACCAAGTCGCGCCCCCGCAAGCAGCGCGGCTGACGTCCGCAGGCGCGTTCGCTTCCCCAATCCCACGAATCCTCGAGCGAGGAGCTTCTAGGGCGCCGAGTGGATTGTGTCCTGGGAGTTCTTCCCACCACCTAGCGCACCTCGCCCGGCGCGGTCAGAGTGGTTGCAGTACCTGGCTGTGGGAGCTGAAATGGCGGACGTTCTCCCCCATAGACACTCGAGGGCGTTGACCGCGCTCCTCCTTGTTGCCGTAGCCATCGTGCCAGCTGCTGCATTCGCCACCGAAGCCGACTCGTCCCTAATCAAAAAGGCGTCCGCCAGCGATCCCCAGACGCTGATCGTTGCCGGCTCGATGCGATGTAATGCGGGAAACGGCGTGGCCGCTACGGCTCAGTTGGTGGACGGCATCGAAGGCACCGTGCAGACGCTCGGCGACCATGCGCTGCCAAACGGAACCGCGAACACATACGCGAACTGCTACGAGCCACGCTGGGGCCGCCACAAACCTCGTACGCATCCCTCAATAGGGGATTCCGAGTACGGGCAGGAAGATGCAGGTCCCTACGTGGACTACTTCGGATCTAGCGAGGCTCATCCGGAAGACTTCTTCAACTACAGCTACGACCTTGGAGACTGGCACATCGTCGTCCTGAACAGCATCTGCGTCGTTCGCACCGAACCTGGTAGTGAAATGGAGTCGCAGCGCTGCTTTGAGGAGACGATTAACTGGCTCGAACAGGACCTGGCTGAGAACGCTCCCGAGCGGTGCACGATGGCCGTTCATTACCATCCTCGCTTCTCCTCGCTGGGAACGGAGATGGCCCGACGGCTTCAGGGCCTCTGGCAGACTCTCCACGACGACGGTGTCGACGTTGTGGTCAGCGGTCGCAATCGCTTCTATGAACGTTACGAACCGATGGATGCCTTCGGCCAGCCGAGCCTGAACGGCATGCGCCAGTTCATCGTCGGGACTGGAGGAGCACCCCTTCAGACGGGCTCGGACCACCTAAACGTCAACAGAGAAGCGTCGAACTACACGGACTACGGCATCGTGAAGTTCACCCTTGCGCAGGGCGGCTACGACTGGGAGTTCGTCCCCGCGGTAGGCGGAACCTATACAGACTCCGGGTCTGTTGAGTGTCGGGTCGACGCGCCGCCGCTAACCAACCTGTCCCTCGATGGGCCGAAGGCATCCACCGATTGGTTCATTGGGCCCGTGACCGTCTCCCTTGCCGCGACCGACGACTTCGGTCTGAGCGAAACCGAGTATCAGCTGGACGACGCCGCGGACTGGATGCCCTACACAGGCGCTTTCACTGTGACCGCCCAAGGCAATCACACGATCCGGTTCAGATCTACGGATGGCGGTGGCAACACAGAGGAAACACGCATCGATACATTCCGGATTGATTCCACTCCGCCCCAGATGGACCTGTCCCTCGACCAGCCGATCCTGTGGCCGCCGAATGGAGAGCTGCGAGATGTGGGGCTCAACATTCACGCCGATGGCGTTTACACGACCGTCGAGGTTACTTCCAGCGAGGGTCCCGGCGGCGCCGACCCCGACGTTGAGGTTCCGCAGCGGTGGGAGCCCGGCTCGGTCCTCAAGTTGCGGGCCGAACGTCTCGGGGCGGGTCCGGGACGCATCTACACGGTAACGGCGACAACCGTCGATGAAGCAGGAAACCAGTCGTCTGATAGTGAGCGAGTGATTGTGCCGCACGACTCCTCGTCGCGGGGACCCGCTCCACCTCCGCTCCGACGAAAGGGCGCTCATCAAATCGTCGCGTCGCCGGGGGCGGGGCCGGCCAATGATGCACTTGTGGGCACATTCGGCGCGGACGGCTCGTCCTTCACAGCTGTCCTCGACCCCTTCGGGGAAGTCTCGATAACGCACGGAGGCAACCTTGCCGCCTGCAACCTGAACGGACGCGGCCCGGACGAAATCGTCGTGGCTCCCGGGCCGGGCCCGGCGAACCCTCCGACAATTCAACTTTGGGATTTCGAGGGGGGACTCCTCAAGACCCTCACAGCTGTTTTCGAAGAGACGGGTGGGCTCGAACTGGCGTGCGGCGACGTGGATGGAGATCGGCGCGCCGAAATCGTTGCTGCATCACCGGCGGCACCCGGCGAGATAAGGGTGCTGGAGGCCGACGGGTCACTGCGTTCCTCGTTCCTATTACAGGCAAACTCCGACCAGGTGGATCTATCAGTCGCCGACATCCGGGGAGACGGTGTGCCGGAAATCGTCGTTGCCTCTGGATCTGAGATCGCGACGTTCGACGTCGACGGCGAGGCCCGTTCCAGCTTCGTTGCGCCCTCCGGGAAGCCCGGCGGTGTTCAGGTGGCGGGCGGGAACGTCGTCGGTGGGCGGGAGGACGAGATCTTGGTTGCTCCCGGCCCGAACACCCTCTCGCCAGCGATCATCAGTACGTACCGATCCGACGGCGTGCTGTGGAACGAGTTCGGCGCCCCAGGCATTGCGTCGCACCTCGACCGCTACGGCTATCACCACATCCAGGACGCGCGCTATGGCCTGTACGCGAGCGACGTTGCCAACTACACGAACTTTGCACACCTCGGGCAGCCCGACTTCGCGTCAGGGGTGGCGGCGCTGGGTTTGGGGCCCCTGCTCGAGTTGAGACTCGGTGACGAAGAGGACGGCTGGCAGGACCGAGTCGACTACATCAAGAGCGTTGCAGGTGACCTCGCAGCAGTCGAAGCAGTCCTCGTCACCGACGATGCCGACCTACGTGGGTGGGTTACCGCGAAACAGGCGCGCGCCGTCTCCTTGGCGAACGAGAACTTCCCGGGTCTGCCCACTCTCATCAACTACAACCACCTAGGGCCTGGAGGCTCGCCGTTCGATCCACCGCCGGAAGTTGACTGGCTTGGCGTCTATCGATACTTCCAGGACGGATACGACAACACCGGCTGCGCCGAACGCGAGATGTTCGACGAGGCCGCTGCCTATTTGAAGTCGGCCTCGTCGTGGGGCAAGCCGTTGGTCGTCTTTGCCCCGAGCTTCGAGACGGCAACTCTCGGTATGCCGTCGGAGTGCCAGCAGAGTTGGTACATGGAGGCCGCCCTGGAGAACCGCTCGGTGATCGGACTC